>JAFTAP010000102.1 GCA_017455525.1 Lachnospiraceae bacterium | reverse complement strand
ACATTCTACGACGGCCCGCCCACAGCGAACGGCCAGCCGCATATAGGTCATGTCCTGACGCGCGTAATAAAGGACATGATCCCCAGATACCGCACGATGAAGGGCTACTATGTGCCGAGAAAAGCAGGTTGGGATACGCACGGACTCCCCGTTGAGCTTGAAGTCGAGAAAAAGCTCGGCCTTGACGGCAAGGATCAGATAGAAGAATACGGACTTGAGCCCTTCATACAGGAATGCAAAGAATCCGTATGGAAATATAAAGGCATGTGGGAGCAGTTCTCAGGACAGGTCGGCTTCTGGGCTGACATGGATAATCCCTATGTCACCTATCACGATGACTTCATAGAGTCCGAATGGTGGGCATTGAAGCAGATATATGACAAGGGCTTATTATATAAAGGCTTCAAGATAGTCCCTTACTGTCCCAGATGTGGGACGCCATTGTCGTCCCATGAGGTGGCGCAGGGCTATAAGCAGGTAAAGGAACGCTCCGCGATAGCACGTTTTAAGGTGAAGAGCGAAGACAATAAATATATCCTCGCATGGACGACCACACCCTGGACGCTTCCGTCAAACGTAGCACTCTGCGTGAACCCTGATGAGGATTACTGCGAGGTAAAGACTGCGGACGGATATAACTATATCATGGCGAAAGCACTTCTTGAAAAAGTGCTTGGCGGAGAAGATGTTCCGACAGCACCCTATGAGATAATAAATACCTGCAAGGGAACAGACCTTTGCGGCATTGAATATGTGCCCCTCTTTGACTGCGCCGCCAAGGAAGCCGAGAAGCAGCATAAGAAGGCTCATTTCGTAGTTGCTGATAATTACGTCACCATGGAGGACGGAACCGGAGTAGTTCATATCGCTCCTGCCTTCGGTGAGGACGATGCAAGAGTCGGACGGACGAATGACTTACCGCTAGTGCAGTTCGTTGACGACAAAGGGCACATGACAGAGCAGACTGACTTCGCAGGGCTTTTCGTAAAGGACGCCGATCCCGAGATATTAAAGGATCTGGATAAGAGAGGGCTTTTATTCTCCGCTCCGAAGTTCGAGCATGACTATCCCTTCTGCTGGCGCTGCGACACTCCGCTGATCTACTATGCAAGGGAGTCCTGGTTCATCAAGGTCACGGCAGTCAAGGATCAGATGATAGAGAATAATAAAAAGATAAACTGGATCCCTGCAAATATCGGCACAGGCAGATTCGGCGAGTGGCTCAATAATATACAGGACTGGGCGGTGTCGAGAAACCGTTACTGGGGCACGCCGCTTAATATCTGGGAATGCCCGGACTGTGGTGAGAGGAAGAGTGTCGGCAGCAGAGAAGAGCTTTATCAGCTCACGGGCTTAGAGGAGGCAAAGACGGTCGAGCTTCACAGACCTTTTATAGATAAGTTCACGATAAAGTGTGATAAATGCGGCGGTGAGATGAAGCGCGTGCCGGAGGTCATAGACTGCTGGTTTGATTCGGGCGCTATGCCTTTTGCGCAGCATCACTATCCCTTTGAGAATAAGGACTTATTCGAGCAGCAGTATCCGGCGGCTTTCATATCGGAGGCAGTCGATCAGACGAGGGGATGGTTTTATTCGCTGCATGCGGAGTCAACGCTTCTCTTTGATAAGCCCGCCTATGAGAATGTCATAGTGCTTGGGCTCGTGCTTGACGAGGACGGCAATAAGATGAGCAAGTCCAAGGGCAACGCCGTGGATCCCTTTGAGGCGCTTGACACCTTCGGAGCGGACGCTATAAGGTGGTATTTCTATATTAATTCCGCACCGTGGCTTCCGAACCGTTTCCATGATAAGGCGGTGCTTGAGTGCCAGAGGAAATTCATGGGAACGCTCTGGAATACCTACGCTTTCTTCGTGCTCTATGCGAATATAGATAACTTCGATGCAAGCAAATATAAGCTGGAGCCCGATAAGCTTACGGTAATGGATAAGTGGATATTGTCAAAGCTTAACTCCTGTGTGAAGCAGACAGATGCATGCCTAAATGATTACAAGATAACCGAGGCCGCTAAGTGCCTGCAGGATTTTGTCGATGATATGAGCAACTGGTATGTCAGACGTTCAAGAGAGAGGTTCTGGGCTTCAGGCATGGAACAGGATAAGATAAACGCCTACATGACGCTTTATGAATGCCTTGTCACGATATGTAAGGCGGCGGCACCGATGATACCCTTCATGACGGAGGAGATATATCAGAATCTTGTGCTATCAGTTGATAAGAGCCAGCCTGAGTCGATCCACCTTACGGATTATCCTGTGTGCGACGAGAGCATGGTGGATAAGCAGCTTGAGCAGGATATGGACGAAGTGCTTGATATCGTGGTGCTTGGACGAGCGGCGAGGAATGCCGTAAATATCAAGAACCGCCAGCCGATAGCGAAGATGTATGTGAAGGCAGAGCAGACCTTGTCTGACTTCTATACGGACATAGTCGCTGATGAGCTCAATGTAAAGGCCGTCGAGTTCTCCGATGACGTGAGGGGCTATACGACCTATACTTTCAAGCCCCAGCTCCGCACGGTAGGACCGAAGTACGGCAAGCAGCTTAACGGGATAAGGGAGTACCTTGGCAAGGTCGATGGCAACGAGGCTATGGATAAGCTTAACGCCGGAGAGGAGCTTAAGTTTGAGGTATACGGCACTGAGGTATCTCTCGGCAAGGACGACCTTCTCATAGAGATGACTTCTAAGGAGGGCTTCGTAGAGCAGGGCGATAATAAGATAACCGTAGTCCTCGACACGAATCTTACTCCTGAGCTTATAGAGGAGGGCTTCGTGAGGGAGCTTATCTCAAAGATACAGACGATGCGTAAGGAAGCCGGCTTCGAGGTCATGGACATGATAACGGTTTATGAGAAGGACAACGATACTCTTGCGAAGTATCTGGAGGGCAACCGTGACTTTGTGTTAAAAGAAGTAATGGCATCCGACATAGTAACAGGCTCCGTCGATGGCTACACCAAGGAATGGGATATCAACGGCGAGCATGTGACGCTGGGAGTTAAGAAAAATTAGTTAACAAAAACACAACATATAAGGAGAGACTATGCTAGCTACAAACACTACATTCGACAAGGAAGCATTCAAGAAAGAGGTTAAGGAGCAGGTCAAGACGCTTTATCGCAAGACCCTGCAGGAAGCGAGCCCGCAGCAGGTCTATCAGGCAGTCTGCTACGCCGTGAAGGACACGATCATCGACAACTGGATGAAGACTCAGAAGGCGATGGATGCGCAGGATCCGAAGACCGTTTACTATATGTCGATGGAGTTCCTGATGGGACGCGCACTTGGCAATAACCTTATAAATCTCTGCGAATATAAAGAAGTAAAGAAAGCCCTTAAGGAGCTTGATGTGGATCTTGATGCGGTAGAGGATCAGGAGCCCGATGCGGCGCTTGGAAACGGAGGCCTCGGAAGGCTTGCGGCCTGCTTCCTTGATTCGCTGGCAACTCTCGGATATCCCGCTTATGGCTGCGGCATCAGATACAGATACGGTATGTTCAAGCAGAAGATCAGGGACGGGTATCAGATAGAGGCTCCCGATGACTGGCTGAGAGACGGCAATCCCTTCGAGCTTCGCCGTCCCGAATATAAGAAGGAAGTAAAGTTCGGCGGGTATGTAAGAGTTGAGACCGACGATAAGGGAAGGAATAAATTCATACAGGAGGGCTATCAGTCGGTAAACGCAATACCCTATGATATGCCTATAGTCGGCTATGGCAACGGCATAGTCAATACCCTGCGTATATGGGATGCGGAGCCTGTAGAGTGCTTCGAGCTTGATTCCTTTGATAAGGGTGATTATCACAAGGCTGTGGAGCAGGACAACCTTGCGAGGAACCTAGTGGATGTGCTCTATCCTAATGATAATCACTACGCCGGCAAAGAGCTGAGGCTTAAGCAGCAGTACTTCTTTATTTCCGCATCGGTGCAGGAAGCCGTTGCGAAGTATATGAGGAAGCACGACGATATAAGGAAATTCGGCGAGAAGAACACCTTCCAGCTTAACGACACTCACCCGACCGTGGCAGTTCCAGAGCTTATGAGGATACTCATGGACGAGCAGGGACTTACCTGGGATGAGGCGTGGAACGTGACGACAAAGACCTGCGCATACACAAATCACACGATAATGAGCGAGGCGTTGGAGAAGTGGCCCTTAGAGCTTTTCTCAAGGCTGCTTCCGAGGATATATCAGATAGTCGAGGAGATAAACCGCCGCTTCTGCCTGCACATCACCGAGAAGTATCCCGGCGATCAGGAGAAGATAAGGAAGATGGCGATCGTCTATGACGGACAGGTGCGCATGGCTAACCTTGCTATCTGCGCAGGCTTCTCCGTAAACGGCGTCGCGAGGCTTCATACCGAGATACTCAAGAAGCAGGAGCTTAAGGACTTCTACGATATGTTCCCGGAGAAGTTCAATAACAAGACTAACGGCATCACCCAGAGAAGATTCTTATTGCACGGCAACCCTCTCCTTGCGGACTGGGTCACGGATCATATAGGTCCTGACTGGATAACCGACCTCTCCACGATAAAGGGCATGGAGATCTACGCCGAGGACAAGAAGGCGCAGAAGGAATTCATGAACATTAAATATAAAAATAAGGAGCGCCTTGCGAAGTATATCCTTGAGCACAACGGCGTCGAGGTCGATCCGAGGTCCATATTCGACGTGCAGGTAAAGAGGCTTCATGAGTATAAGAGGCAGCTCTTAAATATCCTGCATGTCATGCATCTTTATAATAAAATAAAGGCGAACCCCACTATGGAGTTCACGCCGAGAACCTTCATATTCGGAGCAAAGGCGGCAGCGGGCTATAAGATAGCGAAGCTCACGATAAAGCTGATAAACAGCGTAGCGGACGTAGTTAATAACGACGCTTCGATAAACGGCAAGATAAAGGTCGTATTCATCGAAGACTACAGGGTATCCAACGCCGAGATGATCTTTGCCGCGGCGGACGTGTCCGAGCAGATATCTACAGCATCAAAGGAAGCGTCCGGAACCGGCAACATGAAGTTCATGCTTAACGGCGCGCTGACCATAGGCACTATGGACGGAGCAAACGTCGAGATGGCGGAGGAAGTCGGAGAGGAGAATATGTTCATCTTCGGCATGTCCTCGGATGAAGTCATAAATTATGAGAATAACGGCGGCTATGATCCTATGGCTATCTTTAACAGCGACCAGGACATAAGAGACGTGCTCATGCAGCTTATAAACGGCTTCTACGCAAAGGACGACCCGGAGCTTTTCAGGGATATTTACAACTCCCTGCTTAACACCCAGTCCACGTCCAAGGCAGACACCTACTTCATACTGAAGGACTTCAGGAGCTACGCCGAGGCACAGGAGAAGGTCGAGGAGTGCTATAAGAACGAGAAGGAGTGGGCGAAGAAGGCGATTCTCAATATCGCAGCCTCCGGCAAGTTCTCATCCGACCGCACGATACAGGAGTACGTGGACGAGCTGTGGCACCTCGATAAAATTAATTTAAGGAAGAGAAAGTAATATCAGTAAAAAAGCGAAGAAAATATACAGATTAATACAGGGACTTGCGATAATAGACGTACTCCTGCTGATGCTGTGCATAATACTCGGAGTAAGGGCATTGCAGTATCAAAGGGAAACCGCAAGGCTCGCGCAGGCAAATGAAAAGCTGCAGGTGTCCTTGAATCAGGCGCGCTCGGCTGTTCCTGAAATAGTCTCTGCGAATATTTCGGGCGCAGAGGGAATGGTCATTAATGGAGCATCAGGAGATACAGAAACTCTTGCCACGATACGAAGCTATGCCGAGCAGGGAAAAAGCTTTATTGCAACGCTCAAAGCGCTGTTTTCTAACCAGTTCGTACTGGCGGACGAGGGACGGTTTTATTTCAAGGACATAGATCCCGCACTCCGTCCGTGCAGATATGACAGTAGCAAGATAGCCCTGTCGGGAAACGGGATCATAACCTATGATGACGAGACAGCGGATGTAAGCTATGGCATAGACATATCCCAGCATAATGACGTGATAGACTGGGAGACTATGGCCGAAGCGACTGATAAGCCGGACTTTATTTATATAAGAGCAGGCATCAGAGGCTATGAATCGGGAAAGCTGGTCGCAGACACGCAGGTCTCGGCAAACCTCATAGGCGCAAGAGAGACAGGAGCCGAGGTGGGCGTTTATTTCGTGACTCAGGCTGTCACAGAGGAGGAAGCAAGGGAAGAGGCGCATTTCGTCATGGATGTCGTCTCTGACAATAATATAGACCTGCCGGTTGCGCTCGATGTAGAGAAGATAGAAAGCTATGAGTCGGAGCCCCGGACGAAGAAGCTCTCCGCCGAGGAATATACGAGGAATGTCCTTGCCTTTGCAGACGAGATGAAGCAATTAGGGCATGACACGATAATCTATGGCAACGGCAAGACCTTCATGCTGATGCTTGATATGTCGATGCTTGAGGATATAGATAAGTGGTTTGCGGACTATGTTGCGGAGGACGACTACATACCCTACTTTCCTTATGACTTCAGCATATGGCAGTTTTCCAGCAAGGGAAGAATGGCAGGAATCAGGGGAGATGTGGATTTAAATATCAGATTTAATGAATAAGATGTATAATGAAGAAAACAAAGAATAAGGAGGTAACAATTATGGGAATGACCAGCAGGCAATTTCAGGGAATAATAAGGCTGACAATAGATAAAATTAAGAGAGCATTAAAAGAAACGCCCGATAATAAAGAACTGCAAGAACTTCTTGAGATATATCAGGTAAAGGTAGAGGATGGTATAAACTGATAGATATATGAGCGAACAGGAAGCAAGACAACAGATAAAAGATCTGGTGGCTGAATACTACCGTAAATATAAGGAGCCGGTGGAATCAAAAGAGAAATTCAAGCCCGGCGACAGGATAAGCTATGCGTCCAGAGTATATGATGAAAAGGAAATGACAAGCCTTACGGACGCTATGCTTGATTTCTGGCTGACGACAGGACGTTTCTCCGAGCAGTTCGAGAGAGAGTTCGCAGCATGGATTGGCGTAAAATACGCTCACCTCGTAAACTCAGGCTCCAGTGCGAACCTTATAGCGTTCATGGCGCTTACAGCCTCTGAGCTGGGTGACAGACGGATAAAAAGAGGTGATGAGGTTATAACGGTAGCTTGCGGATTCCCTACGACCATATCACCTATACTTCAATATGGGGCGGTTCCGGTCTTCGTTGATATGACTGTACCGCAATATAATATAGATGTATCTAAGCTTGAGGATGCGTATTCTGATAAGACCAAGGCGGTGATGATAGCGCATACCCTTGGCAATCCCTTTGACTTAAAAGCCGTGAAGGATTTCTGTGACAGACATGATTTATGGCTCATAGAGGATAATTGCGATGCGCTAGGCACGAAATACACTATTGACGGAGAAACAAAATATACCGGAACCTGGGGTGACATAGGCACTTCGAGCTTCTATCCGCCTCATCACATGATCATGGGTGAGGGCGGCTGCGTATATACGGATGATCCCGTGCTGCATAGGCTCATACTGTCTTTCAGAGACTGGGGCAGGGATTGTATCTGTCCTTCGGGTGTTGACGGACTCTGCGGTCACAGGTTTGACGGACAGCATGGCGAGCTGCCGCAGGGATATGATCACAAATACACATACAGTCACTTGGGCTATAACCTTAAGGTTACGGACTTACAGGCGGCCATAGGCGTGGAACAGTTAAAGAAATTCCCGTCGTTCATAGAGCGCAGGAAGCATAACTGGAAATATCTGCATGACAGGCTTGAGAAATCTGAGGCGATGGACAGCCTTATCTTTCCTGAGCCTTGTGAGAACTCCGATCCCTCATGGTTCGGCTTTCTTATATCGCTGAAGCCGGAGAGTGGACATACCAGGAATGAAGTGACGAGATATATAGAGGGGCATAATATACAGACGAGACTTCTTTTCTCGGGCAATATAATAAAGCATCCGTGCTTTGATGATATAAGAGGGACTGATGCCTACCGTGTAGCAGGAAATCTCGAAGTGACGGAATATATCATGGATAACAGCTTCTGGGTGGGAGTATATCCCGGCATGACAGACAGGATGCTGGATTATATGAGTGAGATAATCGTAGAGGCGGTAAGATGATAAAAGTATCAGACTATGTGATAAAGAGGCTCGAAGAGACCGGAACGAAGCACATGTTCATGCTTCCGGGAGGCGGAGCGATGCATCTTAATGACTCTCTCGGCAAGAGCGGTAAAATAAAATTTATATGCACCCAGAATGAGCAGGGAGCGGCGATAGCAGCCGAAGCCTACGCAAGAGTGAACGGTGATGCCGGACTTCTGATGGTGACGACGGGTCCCGGCGGAACCAACGCCATGACAGGCATAGCCGGAGCATATATTGAATCCACTCCCGTGATAGTCATATCCGGTCAGGTTAAGCGCCTCGATATGATACGGGATCAGGGAGTGAGGCAGCAAGGCATGCAGGAGCTTGACATCATATCCTGCGTGAAGCCTATCACGAAGTATGCAGCCTTAGTCGATGATCCGAACATGATACGGTATCATATGGAGCGGGCTATATATGAGGCGACTCATGGCAGAAAAGGCCCGGTATGGCTTGATATCCCGCTTGATGTGCAGGCGTACATGGTGGATGAGGATAATATACCGGGATTCACGCCGCTTGATATGCCATCAAGGGATCTGGAGCCGATAGCCCTGAAAGTGATAGAGAGAATAAATGGTTCCGAGAGACCCGTGCTGCTTGCGGGCGGCGGCATAAGGCTTGCAGACGGCATAGACGTGCTGCATGAGCTTTTAGATATCCTTAATATACCGGTGCTTACGACATGGAACGGCATAGACCTTATAGAAGAGGCGCACCCTCTTTACTACGGCCGTCCCGGCGGCATAGGACACAGGTATGCCAACCTGATACAGCAGAACTCCGACCTCTTCTTAAGTATCGGGGCAAGGCTTAATTTTCTTCAGACCGGCTTTAATTTCGACGGCTTCGCAAGAGGTGCAGAGAGGATAATGGTAGATATAGACCCTGCGGAGCTTCATAAGATAAACGTGAGGCCAACGCTTCCCATTTGTGCCGATGCAAAGGAATTCATAGAGCTTATCCTCAAGAATAAGAACAAGATAGAGAATAAAGACCGAAGTGAATGGTTCTCATACGCAAACAGAGTAAAGAGCCGGTATCCTCTGGTGTCAGAGGAGCACAGGCAGGAGTCGATGTCCAAGACAGAGGACGGCACCGTAGATACATATCTTCTTTTAGAGACCATATCAGATAATATGACGGGAGACGACATATATGTATCCGGAAGCTCCGGAAGCTGCATAGACATTTCCATGCAGGCCTTCAAGGTGAAAAAGGGGCAGCGGGCATTCTGCACGAAGGGACTTGCGTCTATGGGATACGGACTTCCGTCGAGCATAGGAGCCTGCCTTGCAAGTGGCAGGAAACGTACTGTCGGCGTGAATGGCGACGGCGGTTTTGTCATGAACATCCAGGAGCTTGAGACGATACGCAGGCTCAATCTCCCTATCAAGATATTCGTGCTCTGCAATAAGGGCTACGGCGCGATAAAGGCTACCCAGACCAGCCGTTTCAATAGTCACTTCGTAGCCTGTGATGAAGCATCGGAGCTTACTCTGCCTGATATAGGCAGGGTTGCTGCTGCATACGGTCTTCACACGGAGCAGATACATACGAACAGCGAACTGTCCGATAAGGTTGACAGCGTACTAAGCTACGACGGTCCGGTCATATGCGAGGTTCATACGCCGATAGGGCTGACAGCATGGCCGAGGCAGGTGTCCTACATGAGAAAAGACGGTCAGATGGAATCCAAACCCTTAGAATACATGGATCCCCCCTTGTCCGAAGAGGAAATGGCGGAGAATATGCTGATTCCTATGTTTGTAGAGAGCTGAATAAGTAGCTGAACAAGCATATTTACTAGATGTTGTAAAAGCTATCCGATAGTGATACAATACACAGTTAGTGTTGCGATAAATAAGGTTTGTCGCAGTTTTGCCGTTGATTTAATTAGGGAGGCATTTATTTTATGGACAACTTCATGGACAGGCTGGTAGACAGGATGGACGGGCAGGGCCGCAGATATGATGACGAGATGCCCATGGACGAAAGGGATAATAGATATTCCGCTCCAAGAGGCAGGATGGATTATAGGGAGCCGGATGATTATGGATATGGCGGAGGATACGGCAGACAGCCACAACCCAGGCAGGAAGCAGTGCCTTCGATCGGAAGGAAAGATTTAGAGGAGCTCGGACGCGCTGTTATTTCCGCACAGAAGAAGATATCAGATGGGCAGGGTGAGACGCTTGATGCAGTACATAGAAATGTCAGCGAGGGATTTAAGGCGCAGGGACAGAAGATAGATGAAAGCGCATCTAAGGTGCTTCAGGAGCTGCAAGAGATAAAGGCGGATGTAAAGGCAGGTGGAGCAAGACCCCAGCAGATGCAGGACGGACCCAGGGAAGACGGCATGACGAAAGCATATCTTGCGCAGATGCTTGAGCAGAATGCTAACGATGTGGCGGCGAAGTCAGCGGATGCCATACATAAGGAAGATGTCAAGCTGTACAAGAATGTGCAGGCGATAGTCGAGGAGAATGCCAGCAGAGTTACTAAGGCTGTCACCGCAAGCAGCGCAAAGACTGCAGAGGATGTAGCGCAGACACTTGGTTCGCTATCACAGCTTGAGAAGATAAATGAGCTTGAGGCGGCTCTTGCTGAGACTAAAGAGGAGCTTCTTAATCGTACGTCCGGACTTAAATCCAAGATTACGGTTACGATGATACTGGGCATAGTGAATTTTATAGGTGTTGCGGTACTTGTGGCTATCGCGTTCGGATTCCTTTAATATGAGGTAAAGGATAAAGTTGCAGGTTTGATTTTGACATGGGCGCATGTTTTATTCTATAGTGCGTACACTAGAATAGATAAAAGCGTTTGTAGATAGATATGGCAGCGAAAACGGATAAGGATCACTATATAATAAACGGCGGCAATCCCTTAAGGGGTGAGGTCGTAATCGGCGGAGCAAAAAATGCCGCTCTTGCCATCATAGCGGCATCTGTCATGACAGACGAGACGGTGACGATAGAGAATATACCCGATGTCAGGGATACTAACGTCATGATGGAGGCTATGGAGGGCATAGGGGTAAAGATCAAAAGGCTCGACCGTCATACCATAGAGGTGAACGGATCCCAGGTAGAAAATGTAAATATAGATACAGAGAATATAAGGAAGATAAGGGCTTCCTATTATCTGCTCGGCGCATTGCTCGGTAAATACCGTCATGCGGAGGTTCCGCTTCCCGGAGGATGCGACATAGGCAGTCGCCCCATAGATCAGCATGTGAAGGGCTTTAAGGCTTTGGGGTCTAAGGTATCCATAGAGCGGGGCATAATGAAGGCGACCGCTGACAGACTTAGTGCGGCGCATATTTATATGGATGTCGTGACCGTGGGAGCTACGATAAATGTCATGCTTTCCTCCGTGCTGGCAGAGGGCAAGACTATCATCGAGAATGCGGCTAAGGAGCCCCATGTCGTTGATGTGGCGAACTTCCTTAACAGTATGGGAGCCAATATAAAGGGCGCCGGTACTGATGTAATAAGGATAAGAGGCGTGGAGAGGCTTCATTCATGCACGTACAGCGTCATACCTGATCAGATTGAAGCTGGAACATTCATGTATGCTGCGGCTATAACAGGTGGCGATATCTTAGTCAGGAACGTGATACCGAAGCATCTGGAGTCAATATCGGCTAAGCTCGAGGAGATTGGTTGCAATATAGAGGAGTTTGATGATGCGGTAAGAGTTACTGCATCAGGAAGGCTTCAGCCTACACATATCAAGACGCTGCCTTATCCGGGCTATCCTACGGATATGCAGCCACAGGCAGGCGTGGCGTTAGCCCTTGCGGATGGGGTCAGCACGATAACAGAGAGCATATTCGAGAATAGATTCAAATATGTTGATGAGCTTACCCGCATGGGAGCGAATATACGTGTGGAGGGCAATACAGCCATCATAGACGGAGTGGAGGGTTTTACCGGAGCACATATCTCAGCTCCGGATCTCAGAGCAGGCGCATCTCTTGTGCTTGCGGCGCTAGCTGCGGACGGCGCTACGGTCATAGACAACGTGAGGCTTATCGAGAGAGGCTACGAGGACTTTGATGAGAAGATAAGAGCACTTGGCGGCGACATAATAAAGACTGCCGACGTTAAACAGGAAATAAAGAAGTCTAAGTTTAAGGTCGTAGGATGATAAACCGGCAGAATAAATGATTATGCAAGGTCAGACGTTGTATCGGAATGATATGACGTTTTTTATCATCGGGAATTAAAGTATGGCTTCAACGTAAAGTCCATGCTCATGAGAGAGGTCGATATAGTGGCTTCCGCAATGCACCATCGGATGTGAGAGGTCGAGCTTATTTATAAGCACGATATCTCCCTCAAGCCCGTTAGATAAGAGAACCCTGTTATTCACATAGCTGTTAACTATGTATTCCAGAAAGGTCAGTATATATTTTGAGTCGTACTTCTGTAAGCCTTCGCTCTCGAATATGCCTATGACCTTGAAAGGACATAAGGGACCTCTGTAAACCCGGGCTGATGTCATGGCATCATATACATCAGCGATAGAGACTATCTTTGCGAAGTCGTCTATCCTGTCACCCGTAAGCCCCAGAGGATAGCCGGAACCGTCACACCTTTCGTGATGCATAAGGGCCGCATTCTTTATATGCTCATCCATGTCGAGATCCTTTAATATATTATAGCCCTCGACCGTGTGCGTCTTTATTACCTGATATTCGTCATCCGTGAGCTTGGCGGGTTTACCAAGTATCTGCTCCGGTATCTTAAGCTTTCCTATGTCATGCAGCATACCGGCGACCGTGAGCGTGTCCACATCCCTGTCAGGCATTCCGAGCCACCGTCCGAAGACATGACAGATCAGCGCTACGTTCATGCAGTGTGCGAAGGTCGGGTCATCGTACATGCGCATATTGTGGAGCATGTCGAATATCTGTAATCCCGAAGGGGTCTTCTGTAATATTTCGTTCGTATCCTTAAGCAGACCATCGGTATCGACCTTGCCACCCTTGGATACTGTGAGCAAAGAATTCACCTGCCCCTTGAAATCCTCTACAGCGCCCTCGAAGTTCTGCTTGAATTCCTTGTACTCAGGAGAAGACTTTATCCTCTGGCTGTAGGTCATCTCCTCCCTGGGAATCTCTTCTACAGGGGTGCCTGTTGCGGATTCTTCCTTTACGCGTACGGAAAGGATGGAGTAGAATTCCAGCTTCGTGATGGACTTATCAGTAAGCTCGGTATCTTTTAAGAGGACGAGCTGGTTATTGTAGGTATACACGTCCTCTGCCACTACCATGCCCGGTATTAAGTTTTGCGTAAGAACCCTTGGCATGAAATAAAAACATCCTCTCCAAAAAACATTATCTTTTAGTATACCATAATCACTAAGCTCGTGTGAAACCCACTCTGTGCGCAGAACCATAACGAAATCAAAGATTTCTATGGTTCTAGTGTCGCTAAGTGATTAGGTATAATACGCACATAAGCGAGCAAAATACGCTCGCTAAGTGTTTTTATTATAAAAACCTTTTTCCGGTATGTCAAACTGGTGTTTTCTGAATAAGGGTATTGCTTTATAACAGGATATAGTATATTATTTATTCGTCGTAACAAATAATCAAAACTTCATATTTTGTTCTCTTATTCAGAGTGGTGGAGATGCAAAGGATCTGTGAAGCCACGGCAACCCCTGACACTTGACCGGTGCAGACAGTATGACGGTCGGATGGAAGGTGCCAACCTTGAGCGAGTGATCGAACAATGAGAGGATTTGATTATAATGATCGGGTCCGCCTCAGGCGGGCTTTTTTATAGTAAGCGAAATATATAATTTCGCTTACTATAAAGCCTCCGGCGGATGCGATTGGATTTTGCAAGGAAATATGCCGCTTTCAGCGGCACAAAATCCGACGCAGTAAACGCCAAAACGAAATTCGTTTTGTCGTTTACTATAATAAAAAAAGAAAGGAAAAGGAACAATGGAAAAAAGACTATTTACTTCCGAATCGGTAACCGAAGGACATCCCGACAAGGTCTGCGATGCCGTATCTGACGCGATCCTTGACGCATGCATGGCAGAGGATCCCATGAGCAGAGTTGCCTGCGAGACAGCATGCTGCACGGGCTTCGTGCTCATCACGGGTGAGATCACGACGAATGCATACGTAGATATGCAGAAGGTTGCGCGTGACACTATAAAGGAGATAGGCTACACGAAGTCAGAGTATGGCTTTGACGCTAATACCTGCGCCGTGCTGGTCGCTATCGACGAGCAGTCAAGCGATATAGCTATGGGCGTAGATAAGGCGCTTGAAGCAAGGAGCGGTAAGCTGGAGGACGACCTTGATACAGGTGCCGGAGATCAGGGTATGATGTTTGGCTATGCTACCAATGAGACAGAGGAATATATGCCTTATCCCATCTCGCTTGCTCACAAGCTATGCCTGCAGCTTACGAAGGTAAGGAAGGACGGCACGCTTAAGTATCTCCGTCCCGACGGCAAGTCCCAGGTGTCCGTAGAGTACGGCGAGGACGGCAAGCCTGTACGCCTTGAGGCGGTAGTGCTTTCAACCCAGCATGACGATGATGTTACTCAGGAGCAGATCCATGAGGACATCAAGAAGTACGTATTCGATCCGGTGCTTCCTAAGGAAATGATAGACGATGACACGAAGTTCTTCATCAATCCTACGGGACGCTTCGTTATCGGCGGACCTCACGGTGATGCGGGACTTACGGGCAGGAAGATTATCGTCGATACCTACGGCGGATACGCACGTCACGGTGGCGGAGCCTTCTCAGGCAAGGATTGCACGAAGGTTGACCGTTCAGCAGCTTATGCCGCAAGGTATGTGGCTAAGAATATAGTTGCCGCAGGACTTGCGGATAAGTGCGAGATACAGCTTTCATATGCTATCGGTGTGGCGAAGCCTACCTCGATAATGGTTGATACCTTCGGCACGGGCAAGGTATCCGATGAGAAGCTTGTCGATATCGTTAGGGAGAACTTCGACTTAAGACCTGCGGGAATCATTAAGATGCTGGACCTTCGCCGTCCGATTTACAAGCAGACTGCGGCTTACGGACATTTCGGAAGGAACGACCTTGACCTTCCTTGGGAGAAGCTTGATAAGACTGACGCATTGAAGAAATATCTGTAAGATATAAATAATCAGCATATGGCAGATAATAAAAGAAGCCGTAGTCAGGAAAGCTATGGCTTCTTTATTATTATGTAATTAATTCATTCGGAAGTAGTGCTTTATACGGTTTCTGAATTTCTAACGCAATTCAAAATTAAAAGCTAAACTATAGCAACATTCTCTTCTCCGAACTTTTTTCTCAGTGGCTCCAGCGCATCGGAAGCAACAATTTTCAGTCTTAGCTTTTTCTGTTGCTTAGTCTTCTTTAAGTATATTATTACAGAGTCCTGCCCTTCTGCCGTATCATTCAGCACAGACATGAGCATTTTATTATTATCCTCATAGCTTTCCATATCATCGAACCTGACATAAAGCTTCACCGGCATGTCATCAAAAAGATATATGGTATTTGCAGAAATCGAAGCGTCCCTCTCATCTTCCGTGCGGACTCTGCCTGTTATGAATACTTTCTGATCCATATCCAGCATACCCTTATATTTCTTGTATGTCTCCGGCCAGACAAATGCCTGCACGGAACCCACGAGATCTTCTACCATGAGTATAGCAAAGGTGTCGCCCTTTTTCGTTTGCTTCACGGACATATCTGCAATGATCCCGCCTATGGTTTCTGTAGAACCGTCGGACACCTGCGTGTTATTTCCGTCTTCGTCCATCATAAAATCCGTGGACTTCTTTGTTATGTTTTTCTTCCAGAGACTCTCGAAAGCCTGAAGCGGATGCCCTGAAATATATACACCGAGGACCTCCTTCTCATCCGCAAGCTTCACTTCCTCCGGAAAATCATCTACATCAGGCAGGACACAGCGGGCTCCGGCATCCTCTTCGCTCATGAGATCGAAAAGCGACATCTGGCCGGCTATGCCGCTCTTTCTCTCACTTGCGGTATTATCCATGATCGTTGAATAAGCGATAAGCTTCTGCCTCCTGTTTCCGGGCAGAGAATCGAACGCACCGGATTTTATGAGGTTTTCTACGGCGCGTTTATTCACATCCGAGCCATAGATGCGATCTATAAAATCCTTCAAGTCTTTATATTTACCGTGTTGCTCCCGTTCCTTTACTATTGCCTTTATCGAAGGGCGTCCGAGTCCTCTGACTGCCGCCATGCCGTAGCGTATGCTATGGTCATCGGATGCAGTGAACGCACCGTAGCCCTCATTTATGTCGGGCGGGAGTATCTCTATCTTCATCTCGCGGCATGAGAGAATATACTCGGCAACTTTTACCGAGCTGTTCATTATGCTGGTCAGGAGAGCCGCCATGAACTCTACAGGATAATAGTATTTGAGCCATGCAGTCTGCATGGTAACGACCGCATAGCTGGCAGAGTGGCTTTTATTAAAGGCATATTTAGCGAAGTCATTCATCGAGTCGTATATTCTGTTCGCCGCCTGCTCCGGTATGCCCCTGTCTACACAGCCCTGTATATCCTGCTTCGGATCTCCGTATATGAAGCTCTGCCTATTCTCATCGATCACGTACTGCTTCTTTTTGCTCATAGCTCGGCGGATATTGTCTGCCTGTCCCAGGGAATATCCCGCAAGCGACTGGAAGATCTGCATGACCTGCTCCTGATATACTATACAGCCGTAGGTAGCCTCCAGTATGGGTATAAGCTCTTTAGTTTCGTACATGACCTTATTCGGATCGCTCTTGCCGTCTATATACCTCGGTATGAAGTCCATAGGACCCGGACGGTAGAGTGCTATGCCCGCTATGATATCCTCAAGCGATTTAGGCTGAAGCCGCTTCATGAACTGCTTCATCCCGCCCGATTCTATCTGGAAGATGCCGTCCGTCTGCCCTGTGCCTATATAATCAAGGACAGCCTTATCATTAAGGTCGATATTATCTATGTCGATCTCAAGCCCTTCATGCCTTGCCATTGCCGCATCTGTCGCGTCCTTTATTACAGTCAGCGTACGAAGCCCTAAGAAGTCCATCTTCAGAAGCCCAAGCTCCTCAAGAGTCGTCATCGTGTATTGCGTAGTGATCTCTCCGCCACCCTGCTTTGAAAGTGGCACATAGCTGTCCGCGTCCTCGGGAGTTATGAGGATGCCGGCGGCGTGTATCGAGCTGTGACGGGGCAGTCCTTCAAGCTTTAAGCACATATCTATGATATCACACACTTCCGGGTCTGCCTCATACAGATCCTTAAAGTCCTTATTCTGTTCCATCGCTTTAGTAAGCGTCATGCCAAGCTCTGCGGGTACGAGGCGGGCTAACTGATCGCCTCTTGAATAAGGAAGATCCATGACTCGGCATACGTCTCTTATCACGCCCTTTGCCTGCAGGGTTCCGAAGGTTATTATCTGCACGCATTTTGAGCGACCATATTTCTCAACCACATAGTCTATGACCTGCTGTCGTCCCTCAGGGGCGAAGTCCACATCGATATCAGGCATGGATACGCGCTCAGGATTAAGGAAACGTTCAAAGAGAAGGCTATACTTGGTAGGCTCTAAAGTCGTTATATCAAGGCAATAAGAAAGTATGGCGCCTGCCGCAGAACCCCTTCCCGGACCTACCGGTATGTCGTGTGACTTAGCGTAATTAATGTAATCCCAGACTATGAGGAAGTAATCCACATAGCCCATTTTCTGTATGACAGAAAGCTCGAAATCAAGCCTCGCACGAAGAGTGCCGTCGTCGTCAGGATACTTTTTCTCAAAGCCTGTGTACGCCAGATGGCAGAGATAATCCCATGAGGAATCGTAGCTTTCCGGTATGTCATAGTGAGGAAGCTTTGTCTTATGGAACTCTATCTCCACTTTGCATCTGTCGGCGATACGTTGCGTGTTCTCTATGGCTTCGGGAACATGGAAAAAGAGCTCCTTCATCTCATCCTCGCTCTTAACGTAGTACTGTCCGCCGGGATAGCGCATTCTTTCCTCATCATTAAGCCTCTTGCCTGTCTGTATGCAGAGCAATATATCATGAGCCTTCGCATCGTCAGGATAGGTGTAGTGACAGTCATTTGTTGCTATGAGCGGTATGTCAAGCTTTTTTGAAAGCTGGATAAGCCCCTGGTTCACAAGCACCTGCGCACCGTCCATATGATCCTGAAGTTCAAGGAAATAATTACCCTCTCCGAATATCTCCAGATACTCCCTTGCCGCCTTCTCTGCCTTATCAAACTGACGGGCGTTAAGAAGCCTTGCGACTTCTCCTGCAAGGCAGGCAGAGGAACAGATAAGCCCTTCATGGTATTTGCGAAGCGTTTCCTTATCGACCCTCGGCTTATAATAGTAGCCGTCCGTAAAGCCGATAGAAACTATCTTCATCAGATTCTGATAGCCGGTATTATTCTCCGCAAGAAGGATCAGATGATGATATCTGTCGTCTCCATGCGAGGTTTCTTTATCGAAGCGTGAACCGGGCGCAACATAGACCTCACAGCCTATCACGGGCTTTATTTCCTGGGCGAGACACTCCTTATAAAAGTCGATTACGCCGTACATGACGCCGTGATCCGTGATGGCGGCGGCGTTCATGCCAAGCTCCTTGACCCTTGATACGTATTCCCTTATTTTATTTGACCCATCAAGGAGGCTGTACTCCGTGTGGGTGTGTAAGTGAACGAATGACATGGATTTATTATACCTCATTTATTAAAAAATTTTTACCCATACGATTATCGCATGACTTTAGCGTGCTGACGTAATAATTACGAAAACGACAAGTCAACGCTATTGGTCCGTAGCCCCGCGGCAAGCGCGTGGCTCGGTGCTGAACAGTAATCGAAAACATGCATAATTGACAGTTAGGACGGGGAATGCGATAATTAGTTTTTAATTTATGTGCGAGCTAAACAAAGGAGAAAACATGGAATATAGAGCGAATAATGAGAGGGAGATAAACCTGCTTGAGATAATGTGGGAGTTTTTTATCCAGTGGAAGCCGGCGGTGATTTTTTCCATTGTGATTTCAATAGTTATGACCGGTGCTATGTATATGAAGGATATACATACATACAATAAAGCAATTGTAGCGTATCACAAAAGCGTGACTTCGGCAGGAGAGGATATAGAAAATGCTATCGGTGAGGCCGGAAAAGCCTTGACGGACGTAGAGTCCTATACTGTAGAGAATGCCGTTTATAATATGCAGATGGTAAGAGAATATGAACAGAGGATATCCGGTATCAGTGAGCTTGATATGCAGGGAGATGCTATGGATTATCTTGTAGTGAGATATGCTGTGAGTACCAATGATGTACCGGTGACAGGGATAATGGCGGCATATGGAGATAGGATAGAGGATACGGAATTAAGGGATAAAATACAGAAAGAGATCCCGGTGTATGAGGAACTTAGTAAAGTAATGGAGGTCGTGGCCTATTCGTTCACAGACGTAAGTAATGCTGAGGAAAATACATACAGCACCTTTGCAGTCAGCATTTTACTGACGGAAGGGACGGATGTCGATGCGATTTTAGGCGTTGTCACAGATTATGTTGATGACGTAAGGAAGGAAATAAATGCTTCAATCCCGCATGAACTGCAATATATATCATATGCTGAAACTACAGTATTAAATACTACTCTTAGAGACAGGATTCAGAGCTTCAGAGATAAGATTGCGACGTTAAAGGGGAATGTGGCAAAGGATGCCAGTGCTTTTACAGAGGGTCAGAGAGAGCTTTACAGGTATATGCTGATAAAGGAAGGCCTCGCTGACGAGGGGGATAATATAATCCGCTCTTCTGATGAAGCGGGGCAGGTAGATACGGGTACGGCAGACGATGCTATAGGCTCAGAAAGTATATTGACAGAACCCGTAAAGCCCAAGGGACCTTCGGCAAAATATGTCTTAATAGGCTTCATCGCAGGGCTTTTCATCTATGCGCTCATCATACTTTGCGTATACATCTTCAAGGGGCGAGTACGTTCGCTTGAGGAGGTTACGGATTGCTACAGGATAAGAGGGATTGATGAAGTGCATGACAGAAGATTTGATACGGCATGGAAAAAATTCATGTATAGCAAGGCACTGTATGATATTCATTTCAATAAAGAGGGCAAAAGTCTGGACAGCCATATTTCAGATGCGAAAAGATATGTATCTGAGTCTGCCGCTCATAACGAATTAAAGCATGTCACATTGATTCCTGCTTATGCGGATATATCAGAGGATGGACTGTGCCGGAAATATACCGAAGGATTCAAGAAGTCATGGGATGCCGCCATCCCTATGGAAGTATCCGGAAACTGGACTACGGAATATACAGCCGAGGCTCCGGGAGAGAAAGAGGGCATAGTTATCCTCATGCGTGCGGGTGATACGGCATTTAAGACTTTGGAGCATATAGGTGCGTATTGCAAGGATTACGGCGCGACTGTATTAGGAACGGTTTTGTTGGAGGGTTAATAATATAATGAAGCGAGCACTTATTACAGGCATTACAGGACAAGACGGCTCGTATCTGGCGGAGTTCCTGTTAGATAAGGGGTATGACGTACACGGTATAATCAGGCGATCGTCTGTAGATTTCAGAGAGAGGATAGCCCATCTTGAAGGACAGGAGCATTTCCATCTGCATTATGGAGATCTGTCGGACTCTATGAGCATGATACAAGTCGTGGGAAACGTGAAGCCTGATGAGATATATAACCTCGCGGCTCAGTCGCATGTGCAGGTAAGCTTTGATGTGCCGGAGTTCACGGCGGATGTGGATGCAGTGGGGGTAGTCAGGATACTTGAGGCTGTAAGACAATGTGGCCTTACGGATACGTGCCGCATTTATCAGGCATCGACATCAGAGCTTTACGGCAAGGTCGAGGAAGTCCCTCAGAGTGAGACAACGCCGTTTCACCCGTACAGTCCGTATGCAGTTGCAAAGCTGTATGGTTACTGGATAATAAAGGAATACAGGGAAGCTTACAATATGTTCTGCTGCTCGGGTATTCTATTTAACCATGAATCAGAACGTAGAGGAGAGACCTTTGTCACTCGTAAGATAACGCTTGCGGCATCAAGGATAGCGCAGGGTAAGCAGGATAAGCTCTACCTTGGCAATCTCTCATCGCTCCGCGACTGGGGATACGCGAGGGATTATGTAGAATGTATGTGGCTCATATTGCAGCATGATAAGCCGGAGGATTTCGTCATAGCGACAGGCGTACAGCATTCCGTGAGGGAGTTCGCTTCTCTTGCTTTTCACTATGCGGGCATAGAGGTCGAGTTCACCGGAGAAGGAGAGCATGAGAAGGGTATAGATAAGGCTACAGGCAAAACGGTAATCGAAGTCTCCGCCGACTTCTACCGTCCTACGGATGTGGTAAACCTCTTGGGCGACCCCACTAAGGCTAAGACCAAGTTAGGCTGGAATCCCGCGAAGACATCCTTTGAAAACCTCGTGAAGCTTATGGTGGAGCATGATATGCAGAAGGTAGCTGTAGAGCGTGCAGGAGAGCGAGTCAAGGACAATCTGGAGGAATATCTGGAGAAGGGTATCATCAAGTGAGACTTCCGGTATGAAGCGAATAGACAAG
Source organism: Lachnospiraceae bacterium (assembly GCA_017455525.1). Lineage (GTDB taxonomy): Bacteria > Bacillota > Clostridia > Lachnospirales > Lachnospiraceae > NK4A144. Next base: position 121,548 of record JAFTAP010000102.1, on the reverse strand, counting down.
AAACTTTACATATACGCCTGCGCTTTCCTGATACCGTTCGTGATGGTGCAGGCTTTTTTTGCTTTATGCGGGATATATCCCTACGGCCCGTCGTCGGTTCTTACAGGTGACATGGACGTTGAGTTTGTGAATTTCTTCAGCTATTTTATAAATATATTTAAGACAAAAAATGATTTTTCATATATGTTTGCAAAAACGCTCGGCGGAGATTTTCCCGGGCTGGCTGCTTTTCAGCTTCACGACCCGCTTTTGTTTTTACTTTTTTTCTTTCCCGGCGACAAGGTGCCGTTGGGTATAGAATTTATCTTTTCTATTCAGTTATCACTTGCAGGGCTTTTCATGTCTATACTGCTTAATGAGAGATACAGGAGGACATGGATGTCGCTGCTTTTTTCTACGGCGTACTCATTCATTGCTTTTTTCTTCGGATATCTTGTGCTGATGATATATTTCACTTGCATAGCCCTGCTTCCGTTGGTTATTTATTTCCTGCTGGAATACCTTGATGGACAAAGGAGCGGCATACCCCTTATCCTGACAGCAGCTTTGCACATATATATAAATTATCATATGGGCTTCATGCTGGTCATATTTCTGACGCTTGTATATATTTCGAGGCTCATAAAAGACAAGACCTATATAAAGAAGCTGGGTGGCTTTCTGCTAGCGGGCGTGACTGCGCTTCTTATCGATGGATTCTCTCTTATAAGGACGGGACTTTCTCTTATAGGCGAGAAGACCACGGATACGGCGAACTACGGTTTTTTCAGGAACTTTCCTTTGACGCAGGTCTTCGCTAATCTTTTTTCGGGCAGCACGAGAAACCAGTACAGACCTCTTATGTACTGCTCGGTTGCGGTAATTTTCTTTGCCTTGATATATTTCATGTCAAAGGAATATGAGATAAAAGAAAAGCTGGCGAGCGCCTTTCTTCTTGCATCTGTGATCGTTAGTCTTTGGATCAATACCTTTGATTCTGTATGGCATGGCTTTAATAATCCCGAGGAGTTTTATTTCAGATATGCTTACCTTGTTAGTTTTATATTGGTAATCATAGCTTATAAGGGATTTCTTGCGATGCTTGATAATCCGAAAGATGAAGCATCCTTTAATAAGAAAAGAATGCTAAAGGCGGCGGCGGCTTTCGGAATCCTGGTGATTTACATTATCTTCCTTGCAATTGTTCACGATGCGTATATGGACAGGGAGAGACAGATTGTGAACCTGGGGCTTGTATGCTTTGTAGCGGTATCGGTTTTCATGATAAGTCTGGGGAGATCAGAGGATGGAGCGGAAGCTTTAGATGCAGGGAGAAGGCACCTCAGGCATGGATTCAGGATTGCAGGTCTCATATTGCTCATAGCGGTATCCATACCCGACATGCTCTATGATGCCAAGGTGACATATATCAAGCTTAATGCGAGGGACGGCGTGCTTCCTGAGATGGAGAACTTCAAGGTCGATTATAAGAGGATAGGGGAAGCCATAGATAATGTGAAGGCGTATGATGACGGATTTTACCGTATAGAGAAGGACTTTGACAGGGCTGTGAACGATCCGGCGCTTTTTGATTACATAGGACTTTCACATGACAGCTCGTGTGAGAAGGACGCCATTAATTATTTTCTTACACATTATGGCTTCAGGGAGACTATATATTATACGTTCTATCATGGCGGCAGCACCAGCTTTGCGGATGCGGTACTAGGGGTAAAGTACCTTATCTCGGATAGGGAGGATTCATTTTACAAGCCTTATGAATTCATATCGGATGCCGGTGGTTATAGGACTTACAGGGATGACTATGCTCTGCCTATGGCATATATAGCGCCCGGGGCAGTCAGGGATTTTGTATTTGATGAAGATGACAACACATTTGAGAAGCAGAATAAGCTCGCCTCATGCTGGGGAGATGATATTGAGCCAATATATAAGAGGGCGGATTACGATCAATATCTTGAAGGAGCAGAAGAGGACGAGCCGGGACATTTCATCAGGACGGAGGATGAAGGTTATATTGTATATGACGTGCATATAACGGAGAATATGCCGTTGTATTTATATTTTGCCGCGCCGCATATGCAGAGCGGCGAGGTTTTCGTGAATGATGAATCCTTCGGCTGGTACTTCACCGAGAACCGGTGGAACGTTTTATGTGCCGGAATATATGACGTGGGAGATACGGTAGAGATCAGGATGCAGGTCTTAAAGGACGATCTGTATATAACAGAACCATGCTTTTATTATGAGGATGAGGCTAAGCTTGCGGTATGGGCAGAGAGGGCTTCGGATAAGGATCAGAGGATCAGCGGCGTGAATGAAATAAAAAGCTCGCACCTTAAGTTCGACGCAGAGGTAATGGAGGGAGAGACAGTAGTTATGTCGATACCGTATGACAGCGCGTGGAAGATACGCTGCGACGGGAAGAAGATAAATCCTGTTCCTGCTACGGAGCTTCTTATGGGGATAGATCTTCCCGAAGGGAAGCATGAGATAGAGATGAGATATGTGCCGCACGGAACATTGATAGGGCTTATCGTATCAATGGTTGGTTTTATCATGCTTATCATACAGATACGCAATGCTAAAAAGAGTGGTTAATAAGGAGCGTTGATATATTCCGCATATCTTACATTATCACGGCTTAGAGTCAGGACTGAAGATATGATAGGCATAGATAATACGATACCTATGACCATGGCAATTACCACTGCCCGAAGCCTTTTCTTTCTATCCCGGTACATTACAAGAGAGCAGGCATCCATCAGCCCTATAGATGAATATACGGTCAGTACCATAGCATAGAAAAGAGCATACTGGCTTCCGGCTTCCCAGATAAGATGGAATAAGAATCCGCCTATGAAAAAAATGGCAAATAAAAGCCTTGTGATGTCCTGCTCTTTCCGATGAATTACAAAATAAACCAGAGCAAAGAAATATAAAAAGGTCTGCAGGACGTTAGCAAAACCTATGACAGAGGCCGTATCGGGAAGGAATACTTCCTCATCCAGCTTATCATTCCTTCCCTGCTGCAGCGACCACGAGTAGTAAGTGGGCTCGCCCCATACCGATGCTGTCTTTCTTATGAAGAAGCCGGTCATATATTGCGGATGAGCCACGAAGTTACTTACAGAATCCGCAATGTCAGACTTTGATAACTCCGAGGCTTTTTCAGTATCATAGCCTGCTTCCTCGAAGACATCCATGGTATAGTCGTCATACCATCCGGCGCCTCTTGTTTCATGCTCGTGAAGTCCCATAGCAAGAAACGAAATGCCGGGCATGCTGTCTGCCTTACGGTAGCCTGCGACAGACAGGAGCAGCTTATCAGATATGAATCCGCTTATGAGCATGAAGATCAGCATTGACAGAATAAGAAGCAGGCTCTTTGCCCTGCGGGTTTTGATAACCCGGGCTATTGTCATAATAGCTATCGCCGCAGCCAGTATTATGAGGTTCTCTTTGAACCGATATCCTATGGACATCAGGATACCGGCGGCCAGTACATCAATTATTCTGTGCTTTTCAAAGAATCTAAGGCAGAATAATAAAGCCCATACGCCGAAACAGAAGCCGGGTATATTGCCGTACAGGAAGGTGGCATATCCCCAGAAGGGCATGAAAAGTATCAGTCCCAGCGAAGCTTCTCTGTAGTATCCGGTTATTCTCTTTAGGATAAAATAAAATGCGATCTCCATTAAGACCATGAATATCAGATTAGCATACTGCATGACGATATAGTTCTCGTATCCGACGAATTTCATTAAGAAATAATAGAAAAGGATGATGCCGTGATTATTAGGATATATGGCACCGTATCCTCCGGGGAGAAAGTCATCATATATGCCTACTATGAGGTTTGCGGCGATGGATCTTACTACTCTCTGGTCGAACCTTGGCGGCATACCCGCTATAGCTATATATATGCCAATAAGGATGGCCATGAGAGCAAGTGACAGTATTAAAACCTTGTCTGTTACTTTGAAGTGAAGTTTCTTATGGAGAATACATACGATCGCTAATATGGCGATAATTCCAATCGCATGAAGCCAGGCTTTGTCTCCGATATAGTAAACCTGATCGAAGGAATTAACGAAGGTCGTGCTGATAACAGAAAAAAATGTAAGCAGGCTGAGGACAGCTATCATTAAGTACGATATGATCCTGCATATTAAATCATGAAGCTTTATATTCAATCATCAACCTCCGAACTGATATCCCGATTAAGTATTTTATCATCGTATTAAGACTTCTACAATGATTTTGCAAAATCGGATTTATGGGGTATTATTTCTTAGGTAATAATGTGATGGAGAAGTAATGTAGGGAAATGATATCGCATAAGAGAAGACTGGCCTTCTTCATAATATCGGTTGCCGTGCTTATTGCAACGGCCTTTGTGTCATACAAGCATTCCTTCCGGGAAAAGGCGGAATTATATACTGCTGATACTGATGGTATGTCATTCTCTGAGCCTCCGGGGTTCTATGACGAGCCATTTTACCTTACTATAGCTGCCCCATCTGATGAGATTTACTATACCTTAGATGGCAGCGAGCCGGATAAGGAATCCATGAGATATGATTCTCCTATATATGTGTATGACAGATCGTCTGAGCCTAATACGAATTCGATGCGTGACGACGTGAGTATTTTCTTTGATGATGAAAAGAGCGAGCTATACAGGCTCTGCAATGTCAAAGAAGCAGTAATCCCCAAGTATGTGCCGCCAAAGGATAATGTAAGTAAATGCACGACAATAAAGGTGGCGTATTATGATAAGAAAGGTAACAGAAGCCGGACTGTCACGGGTACCTATTTCGTAGGACAGAACCGGAAGGATGATGAGACGATGATAATGTCTGTCGTAATGGATCCCGGGGATCTTTTTGATTATGACAGGGGAATATATGTCATGGGAAAGCGAGGGAAGGAAGTCTGGGAGAATGTAGAGAAGGTGACGGATGATGAGCGCCAGGAGATGCTGACAGGGAGATTGGATGCTAACTACTTCGGTGCCGGGAGGGATTGGGAGAGAGAGGCTGTCTGCCAGTTGTTCAAGAAGGGGGAGCTTACTCTTAACCAGAAGGTCGGAGTACGCATACAGGGAGGCTATAGCAGAGAATTCACGCCTAAGAGTCTCAGGCTCTATGCAAGGCAGGAATATGACGGGAATAAGGTGATACGCACTGAGACGGATGAGAGCCTGTGCATGGATAAGCTGGTGCTTTATAATGGCGGAGAGGATATTTATACCAAGATAAAGGACCCGCTGATGTCCGATATCTGTAAGGACATGGATTTCGTCGCAACAGAATACAAACCCTGCAAACTCTATCTAAACGGTGAGTACTGGGGATATTATTTTCTGACAGACAGGTATGACAGGAGATATATGCACGTCAGGTACGGAGTGGATGACGATAATGTGGTGCTCACGAAATACGGCGTGCTGAAAGAGGGTACGGAAAAGGATCTTGCTGGATATGAAGCAGATATGGCTTTTATCAGCACGGCGGATATGACTGATCCCGCAAATTATGAGAAAGCGGGAGAAATAGTTGATATAGAGAGTTTCATAGATTACTTCGCTGCCGAGATATATATAGCCAGATGGCATGACTGGCCCAGCAATAATTACGCATTGTGGAAGACCAGAAGGAGAGATTCGGGAGAGTACGGAGACTGCAGATGGCGGTTCATATTATTCGATGTGAACTGGGGCGGGATGACTTACAAGGACGGTGACGCCACGAGAGACACTATAGCCCTTACAAGGCAGGAGAGCCCGATATTTGATAATATGCTGAATAACCCCGGATTCAGGAAAGCCTTTATAGCAAGGCTTGAATCCATGCGGGAGCATGAGTTTGCTCCTGAGAGGGTTTCCCGCATGATAGATGAATATGATACCATGATGAAAGGGGATATTGAGGAACACTTTGAAAGATTCTATGGCACGGATGCATCAAGGCATTATGAGGAGATGGAAGAATTAAAACGATTCTTCAATGAGAGGCATGAATACATTCCATTAATGATAGAGGATAATTTCGGGGAAGCTGCGGATTATCCCGGAGTTGTGGATTAAACGATAAAATGATATTATTCAGAAATGTTTAACGTACTTTATTACATAATTATATATCCCATTGAGCTGCTGTTAGAGGCGTGCTTCACGATAATAAATAATATCAGCGAGAATCCGGGGATCGCGATAATCGGCGTCAGCATAGTGATCAATTTCCTGCTGCTTCCTTTATACAGGAATGCTGACAGGATACAGGCTGAGGAACGCAAAAAGCAGGAGGGCATGAAGAAGTGGGTTGAGAGCATCCGCAGTAATTTCAAGGGCGACGAGAGAGTCATGATGCTCTCGGCATATTACAGGAAGCAGGACTATCATCCGCTTTATTCCCTTAGGAGTTCCATATCATTGCTGCTGCAGATTCCCTTCTTCATAGCGGCATATCATTTTCTGTCTAATCTGAGTATCCTGAATGGCACATCTTTTCTGTGTATAAATAACCTTGGTCAGCCGGATGGATTGATAAGATTTGGGGGAGTGGTGATAAATCTCCTCCCCGTATTAATGACGGTCATAAATTGTATAGCGGCGCTTATATATACTAAGGGGACTCCTATAAAGGACAATATACAGATATATGTGCTGGCAGGACTCTTCCTTATACTTCTCTACCGCAGTCCGTCAGGTCTTGTGCTATATTGGACTATGAATAATGTCTTCTCACTTATAAAGAACATTGTCTTGAAAGAGCCTGCAGAAGCATCCGAAAAGGGGAAAGCAAAGGATGAATCTGAGCCGTTGAAGTTTTTGTACTGGGGAGCCGTAGTGTCGCTTACTGTCCTGATAGGATTACTCATACCATCCGCTCTGGTGGCAGCCTCTCCTGTCGAGTTCGTGGAGCCTTCTGCCTTCAGAAGCCCTACTTCGTTCGTGTCGAGTACTCTTTGCATAGCGGCAGGTCTTTTCCTGTGCTGGGTATCGGTCTTTTATGTCCTTGCCCCGATTAAGGGAAAGAGGCGCATGTGTCTGGCGCTGTGGCTTATTACCGGCATAGCGTCGATAGATTATTTCCTGTTTGCAAAGAATCCGGGCAAGATATCGCCGGATCTTGTTTATGATAATTTTCCGGTGTTCACTGCTGATAAGATTCTCATACAGCTTGCGTGTCTTGCTTTAGCCTGTGTTGTCATGATACTGGTGTGGAAGAAAAAGCAAGGAATCATAAAAGGCATATATGCGGTGCTTATAGTGAGTCTCATGATCATGTCCGTGATGAATGTAAAAAGCATAAATAAGGACATAAGCGAGACAGACTTTTCGGAGTTCTACAGCACAGAGGATCTCGACTTCCCGATGTCTAAGAATGGGAAGAACGTGATCGTCATAATGCTTGATATGGCGGTATCGGGATACGTGCCTTATATAATGGTTGAGAGACCGGAGCTTAAGGAGAAGTTTGATGGTTTCACTTATTATCCCAATACGATATCCTTCGGTATGCATACTAACTTCGGGGCGCCCGCCCTCTACGGCGGATATGAGTATTCGCCTGTGGCTATGAACGCAAGGACTGACATGACTCTTATGGATAAGCATGACGAGGCCTTATTCATGCTGCCGGTTCTCTTTTCAAACGCAGGGTATAAAGCGACAGTCATAGATCCGCCGTACGCAAAATACAAGGTCTGGCCGGATCTTAGGATATTCGAGCCGTATCCTGAGATCAAGACGTTTCATGCGAGAAGCCACTTTACTGATAAGGACTATTATGGGACCATAGAGAGTGTCAGACGGCGTTCGTTCTTTATGTACAGCCTCGTAAGGATAAGCCCTAAGCTTATACAGACCAGTATATATGACGATGGCAGATATCTAAGAGCCGATGAGCTTGGCGACCTTTCATGGGAATTAGAGACTGCATACGGGGTTCTTAAGAACATGGCGAATATGACGGACATATCTGATTCTGATGAGAACACCTTCATGATATTGGACAATGATACCGCTCACGAGCCTACCGAGCTTCAGCTGCCGGATTATGAGCTGTCAATTGATGTCAGCAACAGCGGTCTGGAAAAGGGATACAGGATAGATGAGAATGGGAACAAGCTTACTATAGACAAGAACTTCCAGTACCATCCTAATGCGGCGGCCTTATTGAGGCTTGGAGAGTGGTTTGACTATCTTCGGGAGAATGATGTGTATGACAATACCCGTATAGTCATAGTTGCGGATCATGGAGAGCCTGTCGGAGATTTCCCGGAGCTCATAATGGATGACGGGACGGACATGGAGGGTGCGAATCCTATATTCATGTTCAAGGATTTTGGTTCCAAGGGGTATAACGTTTCTGACGAATTCATGACCAATGCGGATGCTCCGATCCTTGCGGTAAAGGATGTGATAGATGATCCTGTTAATCCTTTTACGGGCGGGAAGCTTGACGGACATCAGAAAGATACTGAACCGCAGTATGTGACGGCATCACATTACTGGTCATCAATCGAGCCGCCGAATACGGCCGAGGCCTACAGGTTCACTACGGATGACGAACCATGGTATACCGTGCATGATAATATATTTGATAAGTCCAATTGGTCCGTAGTACCGGAACCATAAAAAACGAAGCGGAGGATATGATAAATGCAGGTCGAGAGAAAGATACTACTTAATCCGGGACCGTCTACCACGACGGATACTGTAAAGCAGGCGCAGATAGTCCCTGACATCTGTCCGAGGGAGAAGGAATTCGGGCAGGTCATGGCGGATATAAGCAGGGATCTGGTGAAGATAGTCCATGGAAAGGACGATGACTACACGGCGGTGCTTTTCTGTGGCTCAGGCACTATAGGCATAGATATAACCCTTAATTCCTTGTTGGATAAGGGCAAAAAGGCTTTGGTTGTGCAGAACGGATCATACAGCAAGCGAGCCTGCGAGGTGCTCGATGCGTATGGACTGCCTTACATAGAGCTTAAGCAGCCTATAGATACACCGCCGGATCTTGATGTCGTTGAGGATGCCCTAAGGTCGAATGATGACATAGGCTACGTTTACATGACGCATCATGAGACCGGTACGGGTCTCCTTAATCCTATACGTGAGGTCGGAGCTCTCGCTCATAATTACGGTGCGTTCTTTATTACGGATACAACCTCATCTTATGCGATGATACCCATAAATATTTATGAAGACAATATTGATTTCTGCATGGCATCGGCGCAGAAGGGGATCATGGGGATGACAGGTCTTTCCTATGTGATTGGCAGGAAAGACATAATTGAGAAATCAAAGGATTTCCCTGTGAGGTCATATTATTGCAATCTTTATATGCAGTATCATTATTTTGAAACTACGGGACAGATGCACTTTACTCCGCCCGTGCAGACAATATATGCCGCAAGGCAGGCTCTTATAGAATACTTCGACGAAGGCGAAGAGGCTAAGTGGGCGAGACATCTAAGAGTGATGGAGGAGATACATAGGGGTGAGGATGAGCTTGGACTTAAAGAAGCACTGAAGAGGGAGGTGCAGTCCGGATTAGTGTCGGCTGTAAGATATCCGGATGATATGAACTGGGATTTTGATAAGATTCACGATTACTGCTATGAGAGGGGCTTTACTATTTATCCGGGCAAGATAGAGCAGAAGGGAACTTTCAGGCTCTGTGCCCTCGGAGCTATAGATGCAGGCGATATAGAGGCCTTTTGGAAGGTGTTCAGGGAGGCATTGGAACACTACAAAGTAGAGATTCCGGTGAGGTATGATGGCTGAGACGGCGATACTTATGGCAGCGGGGCTTGGCGAGAGGATGCGGCCTCTTACAGAGAAAACTCCTAAGCCACTTGTAAAAGTGAATGGGACATCTATGATAGAGACGGTCATAAGGGGTCTGCGGCTTAGAGGCATAGAGGAGATATATGTAGTGACAGGCTATCTTAAGGAAAGCTTTGCTGACCTGCCTGCCGGACATCCGGGTCTTAAGCTTATAGAGAATAAAGAATATCTTACGAAGAATAATATATCATCTATCCGCGCTGCTTGTGACGTATTGGGAAAGTCTGATGTATTTATCTGTGAATCGGATCTGTATATCTCAGACCCTCATATATTTGATACAGATATGGAGAGCTCCTGCTATTTCGGCAAGATGGTCAGGGGACATTCTGACGACTGGGTCTTCGAGACGGATAATGACGGTTATATCAGCAGGGTAGGCAAGAAGGGCGATGACTGTTACAATATGGTAGGCGTCTCCTATTTTAAGCAGGAAGATGCGAAGATATTAAGAGATGCTATAATTGAAGCTTATACTAAAGAAGGGCATGAGACTTTATTCTGGGACGAGGTAGTTGACAGCAATCTGGATAAGCTCAGGCTTCGCATACATCCTGTGAAGGACTCGCAGATAGTGGAGATCGATACCTGCGAAGAACTTAAGTCAGTTGAGAAGAGGTTAAGAGATGAAGGTTGAGGATTTTGTAGAGACACTGGGAGCAGACTTTTATACGGGAGTCCCCGATTCACAGCTTAAGGCCCTGTGCAATTATCTGATGAATACATACGGCATAGATCCTAAGCATCATGTCATAGCTGCGAATGAAGGCAACTGTACGGCTCTCGCGGCAGGCTATAATCTTGCTACGGGAAAGATACCCGTAGTGTATATGCAGAACAGTGGTGAAGGAAATATCATAAATCCGTGTGCGTCTCTTCTTAATGAGAAGGTCTATGGCATCCCCATGATCTTCGTGGTAGGCTGGCGGGGAGAGCCCGGGATTCATGACGAGCCGCAGCATATATATCAGGGAGAGGTAACGCTGACATTGCTTAAGGACATGGGCATACAGGCGTCTGTCATAAGGAAGGAGACCACTGAGGCAGAGCTTGCGGATATCATGAAAGGATACAGGAAGGTTCTGGCAGAAGGAAAAGATGTGGCTTTTGTCATAGCTAAGGGAGCTTTAAGCTATTATGAGGAGGTTGAATATAAGAATGACAACCCTATGCTCAGGGAAGAGATAATAAGGCATATAGCAGAAGCCGCAGGAGACGATATGATAGTATCGACCACAGGAAAAGCCAGCAGGGAGCTCTTTGAGATAAGGGAGCGGAGCGGACAGGATCACGGTCATGACTTCCTTACGGTCGGTTCAATGGGACATTCGTCTTCGATAGCGCTTGGTATCGCGCTTCACAGGAAGGATCGGAGAGTCTGGTGCATAGACGGCGACGGTGCTGTGCTCATGCATATGGGAGCAATGGCAGTCATCGGTGCGAATAAGCCTGAGAACATGATCCATATTGTCATCAATAATTCTTCGCATGAGACAGTAGGGGGGATGCCAACGGTCGCAGGAGAGATAGATATAGTGGGGATAGCGCATGCGAGCGGATATCCATATGCTGTATGCGTCAGTACGCCGGAGGAGCTTGACAGGGAGCTTAAGTCAGCAAAGGAGAGAGAGAGCCTGAGTCTTATAGAGGTTAAATGCGCTATAGGGGCAAGAGACGACCTTGGGAGGCCCACGACTACAGCTATGGAGAATAAAGACGCGTTCGTTGCGGAGCTAAGGAAAGGAGATAAGATATGATCAGAGGAGGCGGAATTTTATTATACATCGATCCCGGCACAGGGAGTATGTTATTTACCATACTGCTCGGAGTCATAGGTACCGGTATGTTCTTTGCGCAGAAGCTTATGATGAAGATCAAGTTCAGACTGTCAGGAGGCAAGGCTGATGTATCAGAAGAGACGCTGCCTTATGTTATTTTCAGTGACAGCAAGACATACTGGACGACATTCAAGCCAATCTGTGACGAGTTCGAGAGCCGGGGAATAGACGTCGCATACTGGACGGCATCTCCCGACGATCCTGCTCTTAAGGAGCAGTATGAGCATGTCAAGTGCGAGTTCATAGGCGAGGGAAATAAGGCCTTTGCCAAGCTTAATCTCATGAGTGCAGACATCTGCCTTGCCACGACTCCGGGACTGGATGTGTACCAATGGAAGAGATCAAAGAGGGTTAAGTATTACGCCCATGTGATGCACAGCGCAGCTACGACACTACTCTATCGTATGTTCGGCATGGATTATTATGATGCCGTGCTGGTCACAGGGGACTTCCAAACCAAGGAAGTCAGGGGGCTTGAGGAAGTGCGTAACGATCCTAAGAAGGAGCTTTGCGTGGCAGGCTGCCCTTATCTTGACGGGTTAAAGGAGAGACTTGATAATACAGAAAATACAGGAGACGATAACTCTGATAAGGAACGTACTATCCTGCTTGCACCTTCCTGGGGTGATGCGGCCATACTTAAGCTATACGGCGAGAAGATAATAGAAGCCTTGGTAAACACGGGATACAATATAATCATCAGACCACATCCCCAGTCCATGAGGTCGGAGAAGGACATGATGGATAAGCTTATGGCTAAGTATCCTGAAGCTGACAAGCTCAAATGGGATTTCAGCCCGGATAACTTTGATTCATTGAACGCTGCGGATCTTATGATCACTGATTTCTCGGCGGTGATGCTGGACTTTGCCTTAGTCTTTGACAAGCCCGTTATGTATGCGGAATATGAGCTGGATAAATCAGTATATGATGCCGCATGGATAGATCACAAGCTATGGCAGGAGGAGACCTTCCCGAAGCTTGGCGCACCTCTTAAGGAGGAGGATTTCGGCAGGCTTAAAGAAATAATCGACGAGACGATAACGAGCAATATATACGCTGACGCAAGGGTAAAGGCAAAGGCTGAGGCTTGGGCGCATATAGGGGAGAGCGCAAAGCAGATAGTTGATTTCCTTGTGAAGAAATCCGAGGAGCTTAAGATCGAAACACAGACAGAAGAGGAGGAGAAGAAAATTGCCTAAGGTCTATACGTGCTTCTGCACCGATATCATACATGAAGGACATCTTAATATAATAAGAGAAGCAGAGAAGCTGGGTGAGCTTACGGTTGGCGTGCTCCCTGATTCGCAGATGATCAGATACAACCGTTTCCCTACTAAGACTACGGAGGAGCGCATGGACATGATCCGTGCGCTGCCGGGCGTAAAGGATGTCATAGAGCAGGATCAGATCATGTATGATGATGTCGTGCACAAGCTTCGTCCTGATTATATAGTGCATGGCGATAACTGGGGAGACTCCGCTATGCAGGCAATAAGGGCGAATATAGTCCGGCTTTTAGACGAGTATGGAGGAGAGCTGGTAGAGATACCATACACGCATAACGCAGATGTGGAGAAGCTTGACCGGCAGATGAGGGAGAAGCTTGCCATGCCGGAGTTCCGCAGGGGAAGGCTCCGTAAGCTTCTTAACATGGTCCCGATCGTTAAGACTATAGAGGTACACAGCGGTCTCACGGGTCTCATAGCCGAGAAGACAATTGTGGCTAAGGACGAGGCGATAAGCCAGTATGACGCCATGTGGATATCAAGCCTCTGCGACAGCACGGAGAAGGGCAAGCCTGATATTGAATTAGTAGATATGACATCTAGGTTCCGCACCATAGATGACGTGCTTGAAGTCACTACTAAGCCGATTATCTTTGACGGCGACACCGGCGGACTAACCGAGCATTTTGTATATACGGTAAGGTCTTTAGAGCGCATGGGCGTATCTGCCGTGATAATAGAGGATAAGACGGGGCTTAAGAAGAACTCGCTTTTCGGCACTCAGGTGGAGCAGACTCAGGACTCCATAGAGAACTTCTGTGAGAAGATAGCCATGGGCAAAAAGGCGCAGCTATCTGACGATTTCATGATAATAGCAAGGATAGAAAGCCTTATACTTGGCAAGGGACAGCAGGATGCGATAGAGCGGGCAAGAGCCTATGTGAAAGCCGGAGCAGACGGGATAATGATCCATAGCAGGCAGAAGTCTCCGGATGAGATTTTTGATTTCTGTGATGTGTTCAGATCAGAGGATAAAGAAACGCCGCTCATAGTGGTACCGTCCACTTATAACACCGTGAAGGAAGATGAGCTTAAAGAGCATGGCGTGAATATAGTTATATATGCGAACCAGCTGTTAAGGGCTGCTTTTCCTGCGATGGAAAAAGCCGCAAAGAGCATACTTGAGAACCAGAGGGCATATGAGACAGACAGCGCCCTGATGTCCATAAAGGATATCATCACTTTGATAGATGAGCTATAGTTTGGAAGCATATGAAGAAGCTGTCGCAGATTTTTAGAAATGACAAATTATTTGCTATAATTATATCTTTCGAGATGCTTATTCTGGCATACCTTTTCCTGAAAGCTGTCACAGGTGGGGCAATGACAGCGGATTTTTTGGGAGAGACTTTTTTTGATAACGTAAGAAGCTTTGAAACTATAGACGAGGACGGAACGGATCTTCTGATCAGACGGATGCCTGCAGAGCAGCAGGCTGATCTGGAGCATGGCATAAATATATATTCGGAAAAGTTCGCGCTAAGCTCAGGTGCTTATATAATGACGGTTGATTATGAGTCCGAGGGCGGGGAGCAAATGAAGTACCTGTTGACTTCAAATGGCTATCTGGGTATAAGGTCCGTGATGAAGGAAGGCACCCCGAAATATGAGTCGCTTTATCTGGATGATTTTCACGGGCAGGTATCGGGAAGGCTGTACATACCTGCTTTCAGCTCCGTGAATGACCTTCAGCTTTTCATCCATTATGACGGACCGGGGACGCTTCGCATTAAATCCATATCCATAAGAGAGAGAAGAGTCTACAGGTTCATGCAGCTTCTGGGATTCCTTTTCTGCTATGCTGTATTTGATGTTATTTACTATTTTCTTTTCTCGCCATTATACAGCAGATCAAGGCTTGACATATTCAGTAATGAAAGGCAAAGAACCATTTCCATAAGCATAGCCACCGTAGTATTTGCGTCAATTCCGTTATTCACAGGATACTTATACGAGGGGCATGATACCATGTTCCATCTGAACAGGATAGAAGCCATAGCTGCGGCTATGCGATACCATAAGTTCCCTGTACGCATCCAGAGTGATATGCTGCTGGGATTTGGATACAGCACGCCTTTATATTATTGTGATATTTTCTTATATCCGAGCGCATTTTTATATGAATACTGCATGATCCCACTGAGGGTCTGCTATCAGCTGTACATATTCGTAATAAATGCTCTGACCGTATATCTTTCCTACAGATGCTTCAAGACCATGTTTGATGACAGCAATCTGGCTCTATGCGGCATGGCTATGTATACTTTGAGCGAATACAGGCTTGTGGATATATTTCTTAGAGAAGCCGCGGGGGAATATACAGCGCTCACTTTCCTGCCTCTGGTGCTGGAAGGCATGTACAGGATATATACTCGTGAGAAAATAAAGACAAAGGATTGGCTGCCTCTTGCCATAGGCATGACGTGTCTCGTGCAGAGCCATCTGGTGTCAGCTATCATAGTCGGATTCTTTCTTGTGATATTCATGATAATGAAGATAAGGAAGCTTGCATTCGGGATCGTTTGGGCTATAGCTAAGGCAGCGGCATCAGCCTTGCTGCTTAGCGCATGGTTCGTGCTTCCTATGCTTGAATCCATGATCAGCCAGAAGCCTGTCGTTACGGAGATATCGAATCGCATACAATGGACGGGCATATATCTGTCACAGCTTCTTGAGATACTTCCCAGAGGCACAGGCATCAGCAGGGAAGGCACATATGCGGACATGCCATTAGGGATCGGCGGCGGACTGCTCGTAGCGCTGGTATTTTTGATTATATATGTGCTTAGAAGAAATATCGACAAGGGTAGAGAAATTGACAGCCTTAATTCAAAGGTGCTTAATGTATCCTTTGTACTGGGACTTCTGGCACTTTGGATGTCGACCGTTTATTTCCCCAGAGACATCGTATCCAGGATACTCATAGGCAGGCTTGATTCATTAAGATCCGTATGGGAGACCATGGAGGTAGTGTGGCGGCAGATGATGGTGGCGACTTTGATGCTGGTAACGGCATTCATGGCTCTGCTTTTTATCATTCGCAAGGAGAAGCCCGGATTCTTTAAGCCTATGCTTATAATAGCGGTTTCCATGATGCTCATATCCGATCTGTCATTTTACCAGGGCGTGACTACTGACAGGGAGCAGGGGACTTATATACAGATGGACAATGACAGGCAGGCCTATATGGATATGAGCGCAGACTATGACCTCGTATGGGGGATGACAAGGAATATTTTGGATACATCGATTATCACGGAGGGGACGGATATAACCGTGGAATCCTATGATAAGGTCGGCTCAGACAGGGTGATGAAGCTGAGCAACAAAGGAGATGAAGGCGAGGCGATCCTTCCGCTGTTTGATTTTGATAATTATCATGCTTATGATATAGGTACCGGAGAGGAATTTGCTACCAGGCGAAGTGACGTAAGCGCAAGACTTGCAGTCATGATACCCTCCGGATATCAGGGAACCGTCAGAGTGACATACAGGCCGCCTGCATACTGGCATGTGGCAGAGCTTATATCATTGATCGCTTGGCTTATATTAGCGGCGTATGGTTTGATTATGAAAATAAAGACTAAGAGGGCTTAAGCAGTTGCGTGAGGTTTTGAAGGATAAAAAATATTTAATGCTTATAGTCATAGACGTAGTAGTATCTGCGGCTGCGAAGCTTTTGCATCCGGTGTTTTCCATATATGAGGTGCTTCTGATTTTTTATGCATTAGGATGTCTTATGACATATGCCTATTTTGTAAGGCTTGGAAAGATAAAGCTAGAGATCGTATCCCTGCTTAGGCTGTCGTGCTTCATAGCTATGGGTGTAGCTTGTTTTTCAACCATGACTTACGGACAGGCGAATATACATGGCGATACGGCTATAGCGACGCAGCTTGCAAGGGCAGAGGTCAGGCATCACTCCATAATTCCTAAGACCTGGTGCTATGCTAACGGCGATGTATGGATACTGGATACTCAGCTGGCAGTGCTTCCCTTCACTCTCTTAATGAGAGATCAGGTCACGGCACGGATGCTTGGGACTCTGATCATGGTTCTTATCGGTATCATAAGTATGTATTTGCTGGACAGATTCGTACTGGGTGTTGAGGCATATATTATAAGCCTGCCGGTCATACTCGTGTTCCTCTTTGGCGGTGACACTGATATACTCTGGGGCAATGATCATATGCTCTACCAGGCATCTTATACATGCTGGCTTTTCTTCATCCCTATGATGTGCATCCTGGTTTATCGTTTATTTATAGAAGACAGGTTTTCGTGGAAATTATATATCCTATATATTATTTTTGCGATCATCTGCTTTGCAAGAGGCGTGAGACCTATGGCGGAGCTTATGATTCCTCTGGCTCTGGCATATCCTCTGCATGTGTTTATACGAGACGGTATCGCAGGATTCAGGCAGTGGCTCAGGTACATTCTTTTTATCGCTCCGATGCTTGCAGGATGCGCAATGTACGTACTGATATGCAGGACGCATATAGTAAATTCAACGGACGTCAGCGGCATGACCTTTGTAAGCGACCTTAAGTCAGCATATGACAATATGGTCATAGTATTCATGAATCTCTTTGATGTATTCGGATATAACGGAAGCAGCGATCTTGCCACAATGGGGGGGGCTTGCAAGCATGGTTTCCATACTGTGTTGCATCTTGTTCATATTCATTCTTCCGTTGTTACAGATCAGGGCATACAAGGAAGAGCCTGATGGAGTTAAGTTCTTTTTCATGTTCGCTATGGTACACAATGCTGAGATGGTTATTTCTACTATATTCTTTGACAAGACTTCGCCAAGTCATATATTATCCTTCGTGTTAGTATCTATAATGATTTCGTCGTGCTATGTGATGCGTCACTGGATCGGGGACAGGAAGCATGCATTCATATATGGCATCATGTTTGGTATGGCATCATTGATAATGATAGCCCAGCTCGGATTTGCAAGCAGAGGGTGGCAGGGGAAGGTCATAGAGAAGAGAGCGACTGCGCAGACCATGATAGATCAAGGCCTTGATGCGTGTAAAGGGTACGGGACATTTTGGAATATATATCCGTTAAGTATTTATTCCGACCTGAAGCTTGATGTGGCTGCAATAGGGAATTCCGATATAGCACTGTCGTTAAATCCTCATCTGAATCTTGTTGACACCGATAAATATATCCCTGAGAATAAGGGATCATACATCCTGCTGAACTACAATGAGAACAAGGAAATGGGTGAAAGCCTTGAATCAATATTTGGAGAGTGCAAAGAGAAGTTTAATATAGGTGAGAATTACATATATGTCTGGGATTACGACGTGTGCACGAATAGATTTAGCGGAACAGGGGTAAACGATACATAAGCGAGGTATGGGAATATATCGTTGATGAAGCAGATGAAATATAATAGATATAGATAAAAAATGACTTTTCAGCTATCTACTCTTTTTTTCATAGGAATAACGATAATTGCCTTTTATATTGCCTTACCCGGACTTAAGCCGGGGATTCTTGCAGCTGTCAGCCTGTTTTTTTGTCTGCTTATTGACAGAAGTGCATTTGTGGTTTTATTATCTGTTACTTTTTTCACATATATTATTGCGAGGGTGTTAGGTAGTCTTAAAGGAGATAAGGTACGCAAGGTTGTACTCTGCGTTTCTGTTTTTTTATTAGCTTCAATCCTGACATTATGGAAATATATGTCCGGCCCGGAGGATTCTGCCATAAAAATCGCAATTCCTGTCGGTCTTTCCTTCTATACTTTCCAGGCTATCAGCTACATTGCAGATGTGTATAAGAGAAAATATACGGCAGAAAAAAACATTGTCAAATATATACTATATATGTCATGGTTCCCCAAGCTGGTAAGCGGACCTATTGAAAGGGCGGAGACTTTTCTGCCGCAGCTGGACAGGCTTTCTGACGCAAGACTATTTGACGGGCAGAGAATTATAAAGTCTTTATCTTATATAATATGGGGGCTTTTTCTGAAGCTTATGATTGCGGACAGGGCTGGAATCATAGTAGATGGGATATTCATGAAGCATGATCAATATGGGAAAGTAATGCTGATAACTGGTTCGCTTTTGTACACTATACAGATATACTGTGACTTTGCGGGATATACGGATATCATGGTAGGGATATCATATCTTTTTGGCATAGATCTTACGCAGAATTTCAGGACACCGTATTTTGCTCAGAATATAACTGAGTTCTGGAGATCCTGGCACATATCGTTAAGCAGCTTCTTAAGGGATTATGTCTATATTCCCCTGGGCGGGAATCGTAAAGGACTCATAAGGAAATACATTAACACCATGATCGTATTTTTCATATGCGGTATGTGGCATGGAAGGGGACTTAAGTTCATAGTATGGGGGCTACTGCATGGTATATATTCAGTTTTAGCAGGCATGCTCAAGGACACGAAGCTGTCTTTTGCTTTACGAGGGGCTATAGGATCAGTCATCACATTTTGCTGTGTGTCATTTGCATGGATTTTCTTCAGGGCGGAATCTCTGGGGATGGCAATAAGATATATTCTTGCTGTTTTCACATCTGTACCGATAAATCAAAGCTTTGAATATGAGATAATAAAGACAGGATCTACTCCGCTGCAGATGACGATCCTTCTGATCGGGATTGCAGTAGTATTCGTGGCAGACCTTGCAGCATACAGGAGGAGGACACTGGTTCCGGAGATGCTTATAAATACAGGCGAGATCAGGCGGAATATGGGTTTTCTTATTTTTACGGTTGCTTTCCTGATATTCGGGATATATGGGAATGAGGATGTCAAGAGCTTTATATACATGAATTTCTGACTTATATGATGAAGAGTGGAGAAAAGAAAAAGACAATATTCATACGTATCATATTCATGACTGCATTTGTATCGATAATGTGGTTTGCAGGCAGGCTCCTGTGTCTTAAGACAATACATGGGAGCAGCCAATGCGTTGCTATGTATGCGCAGCCGAGGGATACCATAGATGTCGTAATGATGGGATCCAGCCATATGCACTGTGACGTTAATCCTGCGATACTGTGGGAGGAATATGGCATAGCCGCATATGATTACAGTGCTGCGGAGCAGCCCATGTGGCTGACATATTATTACCTAAAGGAGTTCTGCAAGTATCAGTCGCCCAAGGTGGTAGTGCTTGATCTTTATTCGCCTGTGAAATACGGAGATAGCTTTGATTCCGCCTGGATAGGCGAGAATCTGTACAATATAAGATTCTCATTCAATAAGCTAAAAATGATATCGACAGCATGTACTGCTGAACAGATTAATTCATACTTTCCGTCCTTTTTTGGATATCATTGGAGGTATCCGGACTTGGGAGAGGATGATTTTTATGTTGCTACTCATCCCGATTATTATATTGATTTCAAAGGCTTCACTCCTTTTTATAATGTTACGGCAAGTAAAGGACCGGCACTCGGAGTACTAGATGCGAAGAGGATGCCGAAGAGATCGGAGGAGTACCTTAATAAGATTATTGAATATACGAAAGACAAGGGGATAGAGCTCTTTCTTGTGGTCAATCCTTACCCTTCCACTAAAGAACAGGAGATGGTGTATAATAGCATACAGGATATGGCAAGGAAAAAAGGCATATCATACAGAAATTTTAACTACGACGGAGAAGAGATGGGGCTCGATTACACGAGCGACTATAACGATGAATCGCATCTTAACTATGATGGGAGCTGTAAGTTCACATCTTTTCTAGGCAGGACACTTAAAGATTCCTTCGAGATACCTGACAGAAGGGGGGATAACAGATATTCATCATGGGAAGAGAATGCTAAAAGGAAGGGTGTGTTTTTAACGAATGAGTAAAATTAAAGTCCTGTTGCATAATAGATTGCTTTGTTGTTTCCTTTGTTTGCAGGTGTTGATGCTATCAGCTCTTTTCATACGAGGCGGTAATGCAGGAGCTTTTTTGATTCTTTTTCTGATCACGTGCGTATATCCCGGAGCGAATCTTACTGTAGCAGCGTATTACATGGGGGAGGAGACAGACAGCTTTGAGGAGATAAATGAGATATGCGAAAAGCATGGTGTGACAGGTATGAACATGCACCGCCCACACTGTTTCGATGGTATAAGGGAGAGGTTTGAATCACTGAGAGAGTTGATTTTTTCGCTATCATTCCTATCTCCAATCCTATCCGTGGCGTGCTATACTTGGGTGCTTCTTATTGCGACGGCATATTGGATATATCACAAAAATAAGAAAGCAGTTGCCGTATTCATCCCTTTGCTATTAGTACTTCTTGTGTGCTTTGCAGGACCTTGCAATGGCAGCTATTTCCGCTATTTTTATCCTATGACGATCTGCCTGCCTGCGGCAATGTCGTTGTCTTGGAGCCGGTCTAAGCCTCTTCCTGAGACCCGGGAATCCAGGATTCCCGGATAGTTGTTTTATTATATGCCCGGTGCTACAATATTTCCATGTTTTCAGCATTATACGTATTGATCATATACCCTATAGAGCTGTTTCTTGAGGTCGTATTTTCTGTTATCTATGATTTGAGACCCAGTGCCTGTCTGGCGATAATAGGAGTGAGTCTTGTGTTGAACTTCTTATTACTGCCACTGTATAACAGGGCTGACAGGATTTCGCAGGAAGAGCGGCAGCGTCAGGATTCTATGCAAAACTGGGTGAAGCATATACGCAATTCCTTCACAGGGGATGAGAGATTCATGATGCTTCAGGCATACTACAGGAAGCAGGACTATCATCCGCTGTATTCTCTTAGAAGCTCCATCTCGCTCTTGCTGCAGATTCCATTTTTCATAGCGGCATATCATTTTTTATCGCATCTTCGCCTGCTTCAGGGGTATCCGTTTCATATTATACGTGATCTCGGAAAGCCTGACGGATTGATCGTGATTGGTACGCTGAGCGTTAATCTGCTCCCGATATTGATGACAGGCATCAACATCATATCTATTATCATATATACAAAGGGGAGTACGCTAAGGGAAAAGCTGCAGCTTTATATCATGGCAGGACTTTTTCTGATCCTGCTCTATGATAGTCCGAGCGGACTCGTGATATATTGGACTATGAATAACATATTCTCGCTTGTGAAGAATATTGTCTTAAGTGCCAAAAGCACGAAGGGTGTGAATGGATCAGAGAAAAAATCTTCTGTGCGTGATGATGAGCGGATATACATGAAGGGCGTGATAATGCTTACTATTCTGATCGGTCTTGCAATACCTTTGTCTGTGATCGTTTCTTCACCGGAGGAATTCGTGATACTGACCGCATACAGAAATCCATTACATTATGCTTTTAATGCGCTGCTGATAGCAGCGGGAACCTTTCTTCTGTGGTTTTCTGTCTTTTATTATCTGTCAGGCAGCAGGGGAAAGCAGGTATTCACATTTGCCATATGGCTGTGCTGCGGTATGGCTCTTGTGGACTTTCTTCTGTTCGGCAAGATTCCTTTGACCTTGTCTCCGGAGATGGTTTACCGGGGAGAGCTTGCATATAGTTCCGGGAAGATCTTTGTTAATATCATTGTTCTGGCGATGACGTTCATTATCATGTCTCTTATTTGGCGGTATAGACATGGATGGATAAATAACATATATAAATTGATAATAGCGGTGCTCGTTATCCTGTCGATTTTTAATACGGTGGGCACTCAGCGTAAGCTCTCTGCTATGAGTTACCTGCGAAATGATACGGAGTATGAAGGCTTTATATTGTCGAAAAATGGGAAGAATGTGATCGTATTGATGCTTGACTGTGCGATAGGACCGTATATTCCCTATATAATGGAGGAGAGACCGGAGCTAAGGGAAAAATATGACGGCTTTACATATTATGTGAATATTATCTCACATGGTGAGCATACTATAGTCGGTGCTCCCGGGATTTTTGGAGGATATGAATATACGCCCGAGGCAATGAACAATCGCCCGGAAGAGAAACTCGTAGATAAGCATAATGAGGCCTTATCGGTGATGCCGGTGCTCTTTTCCGATAACGGGTTTGAGACGACAGTATACGATCCCCCTCTTGCGGGGTATGAGGATGTAAGTGATCTGTCTATATATGATAAGTATCCTAAGATTCATGCCTACAGTTTGAAGAATCGTTTCGTATCATCGGAGTCGATAAGCTACACTGATTCGTACAGGAAGAGGCAGATATTCATGTATGGGATATTCAAGTCGGTGCCGGTTTTCATGCAATCCTTCATATATCGCGGAGGAACTTATCATTCTCCGGATACCTTTAACGTGACTGCACTCGAAAACGTTAACAGTGAGTTCAACGACAGCTACTCCATTCTGGGACACTTGACAGAGCTTACGGAAATAAGCGATGCATCCTCGAAAAACACATTCATGATGATGGACAATGACACGACTCATGATCCGAGGGAGCTGCAGCTTCCAAACTATGATAATCCGGATAACGTGGATAACAGCGGACTAGAGGAAGGCTTTAGGGTAGATTCCGAAGGAAATGTGTTAAAGCCTAATTATATAGAATACTACCATGTAAACATGGCAGCTATGCTCAAGGTTGCGGAGTGGCTTGATTACCTTAGGGAAAATGAAGTATATGATAATACCCGTATCATCATAGTGAGCGATCACGGGGCAGGCATAGGTGACTTTGAGGATAAAATGCTGGATAGTGGACTTGATACTGAGGGCTTTAGCGCACTGCTTATGTTTAAGGATTTTGATTCGCATGGATTCATAGAAAACGAAGAATTCATGACAAACGCTGACACTCCGATGCTTGCATCAAGGGATATCATAGAAAGAAACGAAAATCCGTTCACCGGTCGAGAGCTTGATGATAACGAGAAGTCTCATGAGCAGCTGGTACTTGCGTCTAATTTTTCGGATTTTGATGCCAATGTATTCACTAACTCGGAACAGGGATGGTATGAAGTTAAAGATGACATGAGGGACAGAAATAACTGGAAAAGTATTCCTGCGCTGAAATGACACTAAAGCCAGGCTACGGCGACTGACGACAACGCAGCATGAGGCAAGGAAGCTCCTTGAGTTATATTATGAGGTGAGACGTGAAGAAAATCGGAGTCGGTTATGAGAATTACAAAAGAATAATTGATGATGGTTGTTACTATGTGGACAAGATCCTGCTAATTAGGAATTACCGAAAGCGTAAAATAAGCTTCTGCAGTCATAAAACCTGGGATTGATGAATAGAACGAATCATTGTAAAATGAAATCCATTTAGGAGATGTGGACAGCATGGATTAAATATATGATGGGGGAGCTGTCACATAGGTCTTTGCGAAAAATGATTCAGAATTATATTTTAGAATGAAAAGAAGAGTTATTCCTTTTCTATTGATTGTATTTTCTTGTATATCGCTAGTGCTTATTTGCTGTGGGACAAGACATATTCTGGTTCCGTCGGATTTTGTTATGCCTGCAATTTCAATCAGCGAAGTATGCATTTCCAATAAAACGACATCTTATGATGATGATGGTGAGTATGGATCGGATTACATTGAGCTGTATAATTCCAGTAATGATGTGGTTGATTTATCAGGATGGGGAGTTACAGACGATAAGGACTGTCCATATAAATATATTCTGTCTTCAGTTACTATAAATCCGGGTCAGGCTATGATATTATGGTGCGACAGCAAGATAGTGGATACAAGCGAATACGAAGATGATTATATCATACAGGATGTCCATGCAATACCATTTAGACTATCCGGCGGTGAAACGGTTGTCCTATCTGATCCAGAGGGGGTTCAAGCGGCTGTCGCTGTTCCTAAGACAATCTCTGCAGGTAAAGTTTATAGCTTCACTCTAAGCGAACCATGGCACTATATGGTAAATGATCCTTCCCCTTACTATGTTGAGTCATTTTATACTGAAGAAGATATAAGATGTACGCTAAAAGAGCCTGAGTTTTCCATAGAGGGCGGATGGTACGATGAGCCCGTCGAGGTAGGGATGGAGTCCGGGGAGGGAACGATTTACTACACTACTAACGGGGAAGATACTACTCCTGACTCAGAGATATATGACGGTCCGATATTAATATCCGATAGGACAGATGAGCCGAATGTATATTCAGCAATAAATGGCATAAGTCTGGATTACGAATATCTGCCTACGGATATTGTTGATAAATGCACTATTATCAAAGCTATAGTCATTGATGGCGACAAGGTAAGCCCTATAAAGACAGAAACGTTTTTTGTCGGACTTAAGGGAGAAGAATATAATAAGATCCCGACTATTTCGCTATCGATGTCTCCCATGGATTTGTTCGGATTTGACGACGGTATATATGCGTTGGGAAAGGTAAACAGCATACATCAGGATAAAACCGGACATCGGCATGGATATGGGTATGCGAATTACTATAAACGAGGAATTGGGTGGGAACGAGAGGCAAAGCTAGAGTATTATTCTGAGGAACATAAAAAGTTATTCGAACAGAATATAGGAGTACGCATTCATGGCGGAGACTCAAGGGAAGCAAATCAAAAAAGCTTCAGCTTATATGCAAGGAACATCTATGATGGAAATAATGCTTTTATTTATGACCCCTTTACGCATAGCAATGGAGAAGGAATCTGTAACAAGCTCGTATTGCGCACCGGTGGTGAAGTTGAAATGTACTATACCAAATTGAGGGACGTCTTGTTTCAGATACTGGCTTCCGACAGATCTATTGGAACTCAAAGAGCCATTCCCTGCAATGTCTTCTTGAATGGCGAATACTGGGGGTTATATAATTTACAGGAAAAGGTAAGCGAATGCTATGTTCAGGAGCATTATGGAGTTATGCCCAATGATCAAATCCTAATAAAAAAGAATATACTCCTTGATAATAATGAGGCGGGAGCCTTTGATGACGTTATAGATTTTGCTAAGATGCAAGATCTTTCTTTGAGGGAGAACTATGATGAAATAAAGAACATGGTAGATATACAGAGCTTAATAGATTATTATGCAACGGAGTTTTATTCAGGAAATCCGGATTCTTTTGCAAACAATGTTGGTATGTGGAAATCTACTTTACCGGGTGGAGATGGTTATAATGATGGCAGATGGCGCTGGCTTCTCTTCGACCTTGACGAAGGCGCAGGTCTTAAGACTGAGGAGTCGGGGGCAGATGTCGATTCATTTATTGAGGGTAATTACTGGGGAGAGCACTGTCCCATTAAAGATGATGCCTTATTTGCTGCGCTGATACGAAACAGGGAGTTCAAGGAAAGATTTATTACCTCTTTTATGGATCTCGTCAATGAGAATTTTAGCTATGATAATGCATCCGTGATTCTTCATGATATGGCTGAGGCATGTAAAGAGGCTGATATTAAGTCACAGCAAAGATTTCGAGGAGAACTCACGGATGAAGCATATTATCCTGATCTTGAGTTTATACCTCCTTATTCAGAGGAGGATTATGAGAGGGATATAAATGTCGTAGATTCTTTTTTGAGGGAACGCGGAGGATATATGACAAAGTATCTCAAGAGAGACTTCGAATTAAAAGGTTCATTATGCGATGTTATCATAGTGAGACCGGACGAGGATGCTTCTATTGGTGTTAATACGCTGACTTTGGAGAATATAAATGGCAGAGCATGGAAGGGCAGGTACTATAGCGACTATCCTATAGAGCTTAGCTGCAACCCGGGAGCAAATGTGCTGTTTAAGGGGTGGAGAATCAATGGGAAAGAGTATGCCGACAATGACATACGGATACCATTGAATAATTCGATCATTATAATAGAACCAATGCTGCAAGATAAATAATTCATTTGTAAACTATCGAGAATTCACCGTACCTTGCGACATGGTTAGTGAAACCCTCAGAGACTAAATAATCTGTAATATGATGCAGTTCACCATCAATTAAATATACGACATCGCCTGACAGATCCAGCTCATCCGGCACACTAATGTCATAATTGTTTTCATTATAGCCCTCTTTTACATAATCGTACGGAGATGTTCCGGCAAATAAACATATTAGGTCGTAGCGAAATTCCAGTGCGTTGATGATTATCTGTATAGGTCGTCCGCTGCTTATAGACTGGGCATCCTGGACTGCATACCCTATGTGCGTATCGTATATGATATCTTCCTCATATCTGGGCATAGTCTTGTGATTCCAGCTGTTTTCGCCACCGGAATATATCCAGTACGAGAAGAAACAGAATGTTACAGCATATACGGCACAAATAGTCCCGAGTGCTATAGGCAGCTTAAGCTTTTTGTCAAGATGCTGAGACGTAAATATTATTCCAAAAGCCGTAAATAAGAGATAGGGGAAGTATATTTCGTTTGCTTTGTTAATATTTACCATGAATGTCATGAGCGATACAATTCGAGCTATCAGATAGAATAAGAATATCAGCATGTGGAAGCTATATGTCCTTCTTTTTAGGGAATTTATAATATTTATTAAGGAGACGGACATGCCTATTATCATAAATGGGATGGAAATATAAAATATAGTTCCAAATCGTGCGTCTCCGTTGTAGAACATGTAATCTTCAACGAATATAGTCTTAAAAGACGAAATCAGGTTCGAGGGTATGTTACTAAGTGAGAGCTCACCTGCCCGGGATTTATCCATAGGGAAGAAATCCATGGGACCGATGCTGAATGGAGGGGCTATTCCTGCTATGACCAGCTGCTCTACGGCTAATGGTACTCCGAGCAGAACTATAGGTATCCCCATGGCTAATATCATTCTTATATTGATTTCTTTTACATATATCAGATAAATCATGCATGATATAAGGAATAGGGGTAACACTACGTATGACATCCCATACGTGTAGAAAGTAATGCCCCAGGCAATGCCATCGATTACGAAATATGTGATTTTCTTTTTTTCAATCGATATAATTAAAAGACTGAAAGAGATAATAGAGAAGCTCAAAAATAAGTAACTTTCCAGTCCCCAGTGTTCGCTCATAAGGAATACCGGCATAACAGTCATCAGAGCGTTTGGTATAAGAGAGTATATGTCGGTGCCTATGATTTTTCCGGATAATAGGAAAAGACAAATATAAGCAATAGCGGCACAAATAACGGCAACAAGCCTGAACTTAAAGACGGAAAATCCAAAGAATTTAAAAATAATTGCGGCAAGATAGATATAGAGGGAATTCTGTCCCGGACCGGTGTTCATGAAGTATACCGGGAATCGGGTCAAATGCCTGTCGACGCCCCACCCCTGTATGCACCAGGCATCATACGCAGCTGAAAATTCGTCAGCATGCAATCCTGTCACAGTAAAAGGGATACTGTTTAAGCGAAACAGGCGTGTCAAGAGGAATATGGCCGTTATAAAAATGAATATAAAGTAATAGTATTTTTCTTGATTGAGCCTCTTAAGTGCCATAATATGCCTCTGGATTCACATCTTATTTTAAGATGACTTTTTTCTGATAGCATCAATAACCATTTACGAATAATAAACTATTCTCTATCAGAAGTCAAAACCAGTTACTGTTCTTTGCTGAATCCACCTAATAGTTACTTGTTTTAGAAACAATGGGTTTAATAAACAATTGTATATATGGCGTACGATTTTGACGAGGAGGGAGACAGGCTGATGCCAGAAGTTTATAGTACCGTGACTATGGACGATAATAAAAAGGAAAAGCTAATGCGTCTTTTTGACCTGACAGAAAAGGAGGCGGACAGCTATCTACCCAAAATGATCCCTTGTTTGCAATTATTATTTTTGATATACTCTAAACATGAAAAGAAAGATTAAGATAGATTTCATAGATTTTTGGCCGGATCTTAAAAAGGATGATAACTACTTTACTGATATACTTAACCGGTATTATGACGTGGAGATAGCAAAGGATCCTGATTATGTATTCTGCAGCTATTTCGACGATAAGCATCTTGAATACAGGAACTGCGTAAAAATACTCTTCATGGGCGAAAATCTTGTCCCGGACTTTAATCTGTACGATTATGCCCTCGGTTTTCATCATATCAACTTTGAAGACCGCTATCTGAGGCTTCCGCTTTATGCGCTCTATACACAGCACTATGAGATGTTTAATAAAAAACACACATATGCGGACGATTACTATCTGTCAAAAAAAGGCTTCTGCAACTGCGTCATATCAAACCCCTTTGTGGATCCGGCACGGGATGAGATGTTTGAGGCTCTCGGTCGGTATAAGAGGATCGACAGCGGAGGCCGCTATCGCAATAATACAGGGGGACCCGTAAAGGATAAGATCTCCTTCGAGAAGGGATACCGGTTTACCATGGCCTTTGAAAATACGTCAACCCCCGGCTATACCACAGAAAAAATCTTTGAAGCCTTCGCGGGCGATACGATCCCTGTATACTGGGGAAATCCGTGTATCGCCGGGGAATTCAATCCGGATGCCTTCATAAACTGCCACGATTTTCCGGATATTGCTTCCGTGGTTGAAAGAGTTAAGGAGATAAATGAAAATGATGAGCTTTTCCTGAAAATGATAAAAACTCCCGCCATAACCGAAAGTTCGCTTGCTTCAAAATACATGAAGGAAGATTATGCGGACAGCTTTCTCCGTCATATATTCGATCAGGAGCATAAGGATGCGATCCGCCGCAATATGGTCTACGTAGGGCTTAAATATCAGGAAAAAGCGTTATCCTCGGGAAGGTTTCAGAGCATTATGGATATCATAAGGCGTCCGGTTCACCTGATAAAAAAGACAGTTTCGCAAAAGAAAACAAGCATAGCTCCTGATTGAAAGTCAATGGCTTTCCCATATCCCGGTTGCCTCGTAGTCCTTTGTCTTTTTTCAACAGACCTGGTGATAGAGTCATCATAGGGCGTCATCTTTAGAACCTGTATTCTCGGAAACGTGACGATGAAATCCCCCATCATGAAATCCGAAAAGTTCTGAAAATGCAAGTTATAATTGATTTCTTATAACGGTGATAATTTACAATTCCAAATTAATCATATATAATTAGGCTCATAGTAAAAGTCACCGTGAACACTTTGATATTACATTAAAACTTGACCGTGATTAATAAAGCTATTGTTTCAAAACGAATTGTCATTATATACTCACTATTGCTTGCTTTGATATGCATTTTTTCTTTGAATTTTATTAAGGGGCAGGATGTATATCTTATTTATACAGCATTTGGAGCAGGTGGGAATGTTATTTACCTTAACGACAATGATCTACAGATTACAGGAAAAGATAAAGATGGGTGTTCTTATTTTTTTCTTCCGGCTTTTGTTTCATCGGTGGAATTGGATCAGTCTTTATCAGAATACAAGGTGTTCCTTTCTGATGGTTCATTGTTACAATATCCCCCAATCAATGCGAGAATAGATATAAATGTTGATACTGGAACGGGAGAAACAGTCCCATGGAAGATATCTTTCTTAAAATCTGAGAATCTATATACTATATGTCTTAATACAAATGATTCAACCATGGAATCGCTTACAAAGGATAATTATGAAAGCATTACCCTCAGTCTTATATCACCAGATGGAGATATTGTTTTAGATAATGAAGCAGTGTGCATAAAAGGACGCGGGAATTCAACGTGGTATGGTGATAAAAAGCCGTATGAGATAAAATCTGACAGAAGTTTATCACTATGCAAAATGCGACCGTCAAAGAAATGGCAGCTTCTTGCCAACTATTTTGACAGTACAAAAATGTATAACAAGCTGGCTTTTGATACTGCTGATGCAATTGGTATGGAATATGCAATAGAATCGGATTGGATTGATTTATATGCCAACAAACGGTATTTGGGGAATTACTTATTGTGCAAAGAGCCGGATATTGGAAAAACTGATTTGAATATTACCAGTATTAAAAAAACCAACGATTCCTTTACTTCGGAAGTTGTCAACTATGATAATGGAGTTATAAAAGGCTACCTATATACTAATGAGCCTCCTGTTCTGTCTGGGGGGTATCTGATATCTAAGGAAACAATTGATGATTACGATAAATACCCCTGCGGCTTCAAGACAGATCGCTATTATTTTTCGGTTAGATCACCTAATAACGCATCATCAAATCAAGTGAAGTATATTGATTCTTTTGTGAAAGAGGTTGATTCCTCGCTTAGAAATATGAATGGTGATAGTTTATCTATGATTGATATTGAATCATTCTCAAAGAGATTTCTTGTAGAAGAGCTTTTTTATAACTTTGACGCTTTAGTCGCAAGCTATTATTACTATAAAAAACCAGGCAAGGACGTACTGTATGCCGGCCCAGTATGGGACTATGATAAAAGCATTGGTGAGGTGAAGGGAGATTTTCTGAATTATGAAGCGACTATTCTGGATCAGGCATATCGTTTTCCAGACGAATGGTATAAAACCCCGTTGGATTGGGATATACTATTGTATGAAAATGAATCCTACCAGGCTTCGCTGAGAAGTGTTTTTCGGGATAACATTCCTGTTTTTCGCAATCTAATAGAGAATCGTATTGATGATTGTTATGAAAAAATAAAGTACTCGCGGGATATGGATTATATAGTTTGGGGAAGAGGTTGGTATACGGGACAGTATAATGACGTATACAATAATGTACGGTTTACAAAATTTTTTCTTGCAAAACGACTAAATTGGCTGTGCAGGAGATGGGATATTGATGCTGATTTTGAATATGACTTCTCGGATGGCACATTTCACACAGTATCGTATATTCTCCCCGATGGAAAGATAAAAAGCGATTCTGTACCGGATGGAACTCAAATTCCAATGGAGTTGCTTCCTTCATATGATGATAGTATATATTCAGGATGGTACTATAGTGACACGCATTACCCGTTCTCATATTATGTGCCAATATTTGAAGATGTAACTTTAGAGTTGCATACAATTTCTGAAGAAACCTAATCTTACCTATTGGTTGATTATATATTTTTTCGTAGTTCAAAATTAATACATAAAGGATCGTGAAAATCTTATTCTTATGGAGAAATCCTTTTCCAATTATTCTTATCATATGCGTTATCATGCACAGAATACCAAGGGTCTCCCGGGGGGAAGACGTACGCCTCGCGATTTAATCCGAAATCTGACTCTAATACTAATTGATCATGAGAGTGTTTTTCATGATCGTCCAGTGCCTTATTTGAAAAAGGGTTCCGGGGATCCTGGATGATACCCTTGGTTGCTAATGATGGTGTATCTGCGTTTGTCATAAAATCAAAACATACTGAGAATTCCTGAGAATCAAAATCCTTGTACATAAGGAGAGGGAGATAATGCTCCAGATCTAAGCCGTCATCGAGTATTAAGTTTTCAAATTGTCCAAGATCGTTTCCATGATCTGCAACCAGGATGATCCTTGTGTTATCATACACATTGTTTTCTTTTAGATAATCAAACCATTTACCCAGTTGAATAAATGCTGCCATATTAACGTGATAATGATTATTATAATCTATCACGAGTGTATTACCAGCTGCATCCATGCGATATCCCGGATCCAGATTCCGATTATTAACGTTGCCGGAAATAGTATAATCAGGAAGCTGCAATTCACACGGAGCGTGAGTCAGATTGTTTACCATTATGGTAAAAGTGTTTTGATCTGCCTCCTGTATATTTGTCAGATTTTTCATGTTATTAAGGATAGATAAACTATCTAAAGTATCCTCCTCCGGATATTTTAGTTCGTCTGCATAGTGATATATCCCACTGTCATAGATATAGCTTTGAAGAAAAACGGGGGCAATTTTGTGGATGCTATACATAAAACAGGCTCTTTTTGTATATTTTTCAATGAATTCAACAGCTTCCGGATCGATAAATTTGTTTGAGAGACTGTATGCGTTTATATCAGGGTAATCTGAAAAAATACTCAGGTCACTGATTTCCTTATAACCTGCATGGGGCGGGTCATATACTGTGGTCTTAAACCCGTTCTCCGAAAAAAGAACCGGCATTGTTAAGAGCGCTTCATCATGTTTATCCATTAGTTTTTCGTCAGGGCGTTTATTCAAAGCGTCGGGCGTGTATTCATATCCGCCAAATAGAGCCGGGGAAGCCTGAATAGTGTCACCGCCAAATGAAACAGTATTAGGATAATATACAAAGCCGGCGAATTGCCCGATAAGTTCAGGGCGTTCATTCAGTATATACGGCACATAGGGTCCTATAGCCCTGTCAAGCATGATCACTATTACGTTTTTTCCGGTTTTTGATAAAGTGAAACCCTGATAAGCCTCTGCACTTCCCACGATAGATTGCATATCCTCCGACATTTTTCTTTGTGTCTGAGTAATATTTATTACTGAAAGAGTCGTCAAACACGCTATAACTGTATAGTAGATGGGTTTTATCCAATTAGTTTTATGCTTATATATAAACAGAAGTATGGATATAGTAACGACCATTACAGCTATGTTCATTATGATCCTGGCATTAGAAAAAACTAACTCAATATCATATTTAAATGTGTCAGATACAAAAGAGTCAATCTTTCCAAAACCCAGGTAGTTCACGAGAGATAAACCGCAAAACAACCAAAGAAGCAGGCTTGCAAAATGCCTTGTTCCACGTGACAAAAGAACCAGGAATACCGGAAACCATATTAAGAAAACACCCGATGCAATAAGGAAAGAACTAAGTACATATTGCAGGGGGTTTTTATACATGGTTGCAAAAACAAATTCCGAAGGTGATGACACGATCACCGAAGAAGGTATGACTATTCCTATGAGAATTGTCAGCAAAATGCTCCCGGGAAGAAAAGAAAGGTTATTATCTGACGAAAGCCCTTTAGGCTCAGATAGGACCGGATCTGAGTGTATGAGTTTGAGTACTATATTTTTGGCAAGGGAGAACAGGTTGTTCATGGTCCAATATATAACGAGACCACTTGGACTTTTATAGAGGAAGAATAAAAAAAACAGGGCCATCACATATAACTGGATTTTCTCTTTAATGGATGACCCTTTGGTATATACTAGCACAGAAATAATATTGATAAGGGTCATTAATATTGGTAATAAGTTAATCGTAGCGCCCTGAAAAAGAATCATTGACGGATAAATATCCAGACCTATTGCCGGAATGACCAAAATCCCATCCGGTTGACCAAGATCCTTAAAGCAAAGGAAATATCGTCCGCTGAGACGACTCAGGTTTGAAAGGAAATGATACGCTGCCACAAAAAAGGGAATCTGGAGCAGTAAAGGAATAGAACTTTTTAACGAATAAATCGGATGATACTCCTGTTTACGATAATAAGTCTGTAATATCATAAACCTTTCATCACCCTTGAATGACTTTTTGATATGATCAACATACGGTTTCATTATTTGCAGGCGGTTCTTCTCCTGCTCTGATATCTTATCTGCCTGCTTATATATAGGAAGCAGTAGAATATTAATGACCAGGCTGACTCCGATTATGGCTAATCCACAATCATGGCAGCTTTGGTATATTATCGAAAAAAACAATTCTAAAAAGAGTTCTATAGGATATATAATTAAATAGTATAAAACATACATAATAGAAAAATTTCTCCTGTCCAGTATTATTATTTAACAGTATTTATTATAATGTAATCTGTAATGTTTTGTAAAATGCAAGGGATACTATTCACAGAAAACAGGGTGCCGAAAGGGCTATACTTCCATTTACGAACGGTCGCAAAACCGGGAGTTCTGCGGAGCACCATCGGACGCAGGCGCAAGTGCTATGATTCCGCCGGAAAAAGCTGCAGAGTAACATCTTCAAATATTGGCAGGTAGTATGAAAACTCTTCTCCTGTTTTTTTATAATACCACCCTTTATATATTTTAGTACTGTATAATGGCAGATTTTCTTTTTCTATCTGTTCTCCATCTTTGACTATCATTTTTGTCGTGTTGTTATCAGGCCATTGAAAAATAAGTTGATGTTCGGTTCCATCAGTGTAGATATAGGTATCAGAATTATCTATTCCCCATTTCTTACATAGATATTCTATTCGCTTGGACAGAAAAAACTTTATATAGCGTATATTGTTATAAGGAGAATCATAATGACCTGTATGTGTATCCCCCCAGAGCGTATTATCCATTATTATTGAAGCATTAATCCGTTCGTAATACTCATCTATTCTATAATCCAAAAAGTTATTGATAACTGCTTGATTATCCTTAAAAACTTGAATAAGGTATGATCTATAATTCTCATCTTCGTACAGAAGATTATCCCATTCAAGAGGATATCGTCCAACGTATATATTTTCTTTATCATCTCCAAATCTTGATATATTATCTAATACCGTTCCGTTATAATTCAGGAATTCGCCATCCTTTCCGCCCATTGCCAAATCATAATCCCAGCAGGGTCCGGCATATATCTTATTCAGAGTAGGTTTTTTGTAGAAAAAGTAGCTTGACTTAAAAGCATCACAGTTAAAAAACAACTCTTCTATTAAGAACCTCCGAGCAAAAGAATATTCGTCTATAATCTCTTTTCGATTTCTTATATCATTGGTTAAAACATCATCTATACGTTTAAATATCTCGGCAATATATTCAATTTGTTCCCTTGATGCATTATCAGGGGATTTAATCGTAAAGGGATACTGTGCAACCTTAAATCCGCATTCTTTATTCTTATAGTATTTTTCTGTATTCTTTTCAACCAAATATCCGCCACTTACGGGTGAGGGTGGGTTGTCATATGAATAGCCCTTGAATTGGTTGTTTTCAAATGTTATAAATTGATCCCTCATAGCGAGGGAATTTGCTTTCTCCAAATCTCCGATATCAAGGTTATTATGATTTATATCGGGCTCTTTACACAGCAGATAATTACCCAGGTATCTTCCGTCTGCATATAGATCGACCCAATCAGACTCACTTGAATATTGTAATCCTATCGCTTCTGACATATCGAATGCCATTTTATTAAGAAGTTTAGACTCATCAAAATAATTTGCCAAAAGAGCCCATTTTCTTGAAGACTTCATGCCACATAATGATGCTTCATTATTGAGCAGTATCTGATATGGATTCTTATCCTCGTTCCAAGTTGTATTACCACGTCCTTTGATCAATACGGTATCCTCGAATTGAGAAGTACCGTTTGGTGAAACTATATTAACAGCTATATCCATATACTTATCATGTTCGATATCGTATATATCGCCTTTAATACTCTTGAGAAGCATTGTATTAAGATTCCTGGATTGTAGAAAACAAATTTTCCAGGGGATGATACTGCCATCATCTCTTTCCACCAGAATGTCTTGTGATTCACCGATAATAGGCTTAGTCAAAAGCGGTCCGCCGGGAAGATATATTGTTTTACAATAATAAGACTGATCTAAATCTGAAAGTGTAACAAATGCCGGCAAGAAAAAATAGGTGCAACCTCCTTTATCTAAACCTGCAAGCCGTAAATCATAGTTTTCAAGGTATAAATAGTTTTCTTCGCCCTCTTCTGAAGTTGATTCCAGGTAACCTACAGATGCAACGGTTTTATTCTCAATATACTTGATATGGAATAATATCGCTAAAAACACAGCAGAGTATAGGGCTAGAAGAATAGTTTTCTTGCGTGAGAAACTCAACAGTTGTCCCCCTGTACTATAAAAATTTTTACTTAAAGTATATTCGTCATTTTATCTGCCCGGCTAAGTTCCTACTTTGTCGGCTTTCCTTGGCAGTTGCGTATTCAATAATCATCTATGTTTTCCGATTGCCATTATAATACATAAGGATAATAATATGCAAAGTTAATATCCACATACAACAGTATGGGTGGAAAATGAAAGGGCATCCTTGTATTTTGCCTTAATAATGTATATAATGAATCACCATGATTAGATTGTTAAGAGGCATTTGACAATAATGGAAGAAAAATTCAACGATAGAAGAGTCAGGTTCATAGTACTTGGAATTATAGCGGTTCTGTTTGTTGCAACCAGATTATATAAGTTAGATACTGTCCCTTTTGGACCGGATGGTCTGCACATTGATGAAGCTGAGGCGGCATATGATGCGGTATGCATAAGGGACTGGGGAGTTGATCAGTTTTTAGTGAAATTTCCTCCTTATTTTAGAGGCTATGGAGGAGGACAAAACGCTCTATATACATACCTTGCCGTTATTGTTCTTAAATTTTTGCCGATGTCTACGTTCAGTTTCAGACTTGTGGCGGTTCTATGTGCAATCCCGGCTTTTTTCTCTTTATATGATCTGTCATACCGATTGTTTCAAAGATGGTCATATGCCGTTATAAGCATTTTATTGATGACGATTTTTCCGGTATATCTCATGAGTGAGCACTGGGGATTGGAATGCTATCTTTTTTTAAGCCTTGTGATTATTTCAATGGATTTTCTGGTAAGAGCGGTGCAAGAAAGCAAGCTACGATGTTTTGTGCTTTCCGGAGTCTTCTGGGGGATTAGCCTATATACGTATGCTATATCATGGCCTGTGATACCCATATTTCTTTTTATGGCGTTAGTATATCTTATATATGTTCACAATGTTTATTTGTCACAGGTCATTTCATTGGGGATTCCGACTATTCTTTTTGGAATTCCGCTGTTTATACAACTTTTGGTGATGACGGAGATTATAGCTCCTTTTAGCTTGCCGTTTATGGATTTTTTTCCTACGGACTTTTTCAGAGTCAGTGAGATGAGCTTGTCTAATATACCCTACAATATTATGCATAGTTCGTATGCGCTTTTAGTCCAGGATGGATTGATATATAACGCGGTACCCCAATTTGGGACAATATATTATGTTTCTATACCGTTTATGTTAATTGGAGGGGTGCATGCAGTATTTAATACTTATAAGGCAATAAGAGCGAGACAAATGAACTGCTGGTATTTTATAGTTATGTTTTATTTAGTTGGGAGATTTATAACACTTTGTATTGATGACCCTAATATAAATCGTATGAATCATATTTATTTTCCGTTGCTTTTGTTCACAGTCTTGGGGATAAAATGGACGATAGAGAAGTTGAAAAATCAACTACCGATAAAGATATCGATTCTATTTTTATATGCAATAAGTTTTCTTTTCTTTGCCGGATATTATTATTCAGAATCCGGATTTGAAGCAGATACTGCGGCATCCATTTGGCGTGCCCCTACACAGATGGGAAAAACACTTGCAGAACTTGAGAATCAGGTAGGTGAAGATTATACCATATGGGTAATAGCAAATGAGGGGTATGATAATCCGCTGATGTTTGCTCTTTACACTGAAACCTCGCCGTATGATTATAATAAGGGAAAGTTCAGGGGTTGTGAAATGGGTGTTCCAAATGAGTTGGACTTAAGTGGTAGGACAGTTTATTTTATAGATGAGGATCTGCACCATATCACGGACTACCTGGAAAGCGTTGGTTTTATAGTGGACAGGAACAGATGTCCGGGTTTTGCTATATCAGTAAAAATAAGCTAGTATTCTTGATGTGACTTCCGTAAATATATTATTGATAGGCGAAAGTTATTATGCAACAGTTCCTAGGGTGTCAGAAATGACAGGAAATACTTTTTCAGGGAGCATGATATGTTTTATATATACTACAATTATATAACAATATTCATCGTTTCTGCCGTATGCGTAGCTGCCGTGGCTCTGACGCTTAAGAGAAAGCCGCTGGGGATGAATTTTCCGGAGAATTCATCCATACGAGAGGTTATCAGGGCCGGAGGAGCATTCATAGAAAAGCATTACCTTATCTTCCTGGGAATATTATTCATGGTGTTTCTGTTTACCCGCCTGTATATGCTGGGGCTTATCCCTGCGGGTATCATGGTAGATGAGGTAGGAGTCTCCTATGATGCTGTATGCCTTCTAAAATGGGGAACAGATAAGAATGGCAGGGCTTTTCCGGTGTATCCGACGAATTTCGGTGATGGCAACAGTGCGATGTATACGTATATGATCTGGTTCCTTCTGCACTTTCTGCCATTTTCTGTAAGAAATATAAGGATTCCCGCCGTGCTTTGCTCTATACCGTGTTTTTTTGCTTCATTCGGAATAGTTAACAGGCTTTTCAGGAAGCGAACCTTTGCTCTGCTGGGACCAATTTTTGTAACTTTTATGCCATACTTCATGCAGGCGCAAAGGTGGGGGCTTGACTGCAATCTGATGTTGAGTTGGGTTACTGTGGCATTGTATTTTGTCATACTTGCATTGGATAAGGATAAGCCCTTGTATTATGCACTTGGGGGAGTTTTCCTGGGGATCACCCTTTGGACGTATGTGCTTTCTTATCTCATGCTTCCGCTATTTGTGATCCTCTTATTCATTTATTTAATGTTTATGAGGCGCTTTCGATTTTCGAATTTCCTGGCCTTGCTCGTACCTATGGGGGTTATTGGTCTGCCTCTGCTTATGGAGCAGCTTGTGAATATGGAGGTAATACCTGAGTTCCATTTCCTCTGCTCTGACTTCATGAAGCTCCCGGATTATAGATTAGGCCAATTATCATTTGGCAATATAGGCATGAATCTCGGCAATATAATAACCTATACATTCGGGGGCGACTCTATCACATTTGACTGCTTTCGGGAATTCGGACAGGTGTATTGGTGCTGCATTCCCTTGATCGTTCTGGGTTTTTATTCAAGCATCCTCGCGACGATAAGGTCTTTTAGGCAAAAGACGGTTGACAACCTCGTGGTAGTGAATCTTTATGGCATAGCGGTGTATATGGTACTGCTGATAAGAGAAGGCTATGACACTCATAATGCCAATGGGTTATATATTGAGCTTGCACTGATCGAGATAGCGGGGATACGCTTTGTAATTGATAATGTAAAAGAAGAAAAGATCAGGTATGCGCTTCTTACCGTGATCGCAATCGTCTTATCAATAACCTTCATGGTATACACACATTTCTATTTTGTTAAGCAAAACGAAGTATATGGTTTTCACAATACTTTCTTGAGCACCGAACCGGGAGATATCATTGTATATACAGAGAATATCTATAATCCTGATCGTAATAAGAATATATATTTTACAGTGCTGTATGAGCAGACAGTTTTCCAGGACGATGTGATAGCCTTATGGACTCAGATGCCTCCGGAGGAGCATGCAACTTGGGAGGAAGGTTACATGGGACATATCTATCTGCATTTTCCTGATGAATTCGATATTAACGAGGATGCCATCTATGTCATAGGAGAGGAGAACCGGCATGTAGCTGCGGGTCTTATAGAACTAGGATTCCAAGCTGACACTACGTTCCCAGGGTATACGATATGCTACAGATGAGATTTGAGATGAATAAGAAGACAATAGTCATAATCTTAGCGATAGAGATTCTGATTTCAATATATGTGTGTGTTCATGCATGGTCCTATGAGATGACTGTGGGCTGCACTATGGATGATTTACACTTCGAGAAAAACGACGACGGGACCATGGAAATACTGTCACCCATGTTCACATTTGACAGGAGAGGGATATATGAGCTGACAATAAGCTATAATGCGGGAGACAGCAATGAGGATATATATGCTATGGTCATTCCTGAGAGGGAGAGCTATGCGCTGGATAGCGAGGAGATCCCTCTGCGCTATTATAAAAGCAGCATAAGTGCCAGGATATACTGCAGGGCAGCTTATACTGATGCCCATATCTCTGTGCATGATGATGGGATCGGGGAGGGAGAGCTTTCGATCCATAACATTCAAGTGAGATATCTTAATAGGAAGACAGCAGTATATTACACAAGCCTGGTGTTTTTTTTCTTTCTTGTCCTTGATGTTATTATTCTAATGATCCTTGGGAAATGCTTTGCAGGGATCAGTCGTGAGAGTAAGCTAATGGGGCTGATGATCCTTGGCATTATTTTGTTTATCAATATACCTATGTATGCCGATTATCTTCCAAAGGGGCATGACCTTTCCTTTCACTTATTAAGGATAAGCGGAATAGCGGAGGGATTATCACAGGGAACACAGTTTCCTGTAAGGATACAGTCATACTGGTATAATGGCTATGGCTATGCGGTAGGCGTGTGCTATGGAGACAGCCTGCTGTATCTTCCGGCAATCATGTATCTTGTGGGGTATCCGCTCAGGCAGGCATATAAGGTCTTCATATTCCTTATGCAGGCATTTACGGTTCTGGGGGCTTATTTATGCTTTAAGGAGATTTCTCATGATAAGAGAGCGGCACTGTCAGGAACCTTAGTTTATTCGCTGTCGATATGGCGGCTTACCGATCTGTATACGAGGGGGGCTGTCGGAGAGGCTGCGGCTTTTGCTTTTTTGCCGTTTGTGGCGTCAGGGTTCTGGCTAATATTAAGCGGGCAGGATAAGATACAGCGAAGGCGGGGGATATTATGCCTGGCTTTTGGGTATGCGGGAATGATACAGATACATGTGCTCAGCGTGATCATAGTTGGAGTATTCTCTATCCTGCTTTGTCTGCTCTTCATAGGAAAGCTTTTTAAGGAGAAACGAATAAAGGATGTCCTCATCGGAGCACTGCTTACGTGTATGCTTAGCATCGGAGTGCTGGTGCCGCTTGCTGACTACTATATGACCCTGCCTTTGCAGATAAAAGAAGGAAGTGTAGGCCTGATACAGGCTAGGGGCGTGTATATCACTGAGCTGCTTTCCTCGGTCTTAAATACAACCTCAAGCGAGTATATATTTACCGAGGATATAGGCAGGTCTGCTGAGATGCCCATGACTGTCGGATTGGCTTTGATTATGGCATTTCTTTTAGGGATATGCGTTCTTATCATTGGAGGCGCAGGAAAATATAAAAAGACATTAATCAAATTAGAGATACTTACGGTACTGGCGATTTTCATGTCGCTTACATTTTTTCCATATGACTGGATTTCGGATAATATACCGGGAATATATAGGATAATAGCTTCGGTGCAGTTTCCTTTCCGATATCTTCTGATGGCATCCCTGCTTGCCACTATGATTTTTATTTTATTCCAGATGGAGATGCGGAATTTAAGGCCTGAGACGGTCAGGCTTGTGATCATGATTATTTGCAGCATAAGTATATGGCAGGCGCTTTCCTTTATCAGTAATTATTCCAATGGACAGCAGGGATACAGGATTGCAAATGACGCATGCGAGCTGAATGAATATGCGGACGCAAGTGAATACATACTTGCAGGAACGGATGGCGGCTATACACGCAGGCATTACACTATTGAAGCTGATGAGGGGGTAGAGGTAGCGACTGCGGCGCGGATTAATATGAACTATGATCTGTATGTTAAGAACAATAACGCCAAGACGACGGGGCTGGAGCTTCCGGTCTTCGCATATAAAGGATTTGAGGCAATGTCGGAGGAGGGAAAGCTGGATATTACAGCAGGGAAGAATAATCGTATACGATTGGAGATACCCTCAGGATATAAAGGGAGGATATCGGTAAGATTTCGGGAGCCTGTATATTGGAGACTGGCGGAACTATGTAGCTTAGGATCCTGGATGATTCTGTTTATATATATAATCCTAAACAGATTAACACCTAATAAAGAGATGATGAGATAGCAGAGGATTATTGATGGGAATAAGGAACTTTTCAGCATTAGGTTTTCAAAATAGAATTATATCATTTATGTTTATTGTGATATCTGCGAGCCTACTGTTGGGCTCATCGGTATTTTATGATAGACTGAATGGTAGGCTTGAGGTTTTCGATAATCATGAATCAGCTGATAAAGACGTCTATATTTACAGTAAGGAAGTTCCTGAACTTAAGATCAAGCCTTTTTTTACAGATGACAGGGAATTTTGTCTTCTCATACCGTTCACAGACAAAAGCTGGGCCTGGTATGTTCCTCAGGGAGCCAGTCTTTCTATAGATGGAACATCGTATAATACAGGAGACGACATGAGGCATTATGATGAAAACGATAAACACTCATTTATCTTTATACAAGATGGAGTAACCGCAGAGTGGTATATGGAATGTATTTATGCGGATGATATTCCGGTAGTTTCTATAAGTCTTGATGAGAATGACTGGATATCTATAAATAGTGAAGAATTACCAAGTACAAAATTTGAGGCAGATCTAACTCTGGTCAATCAGGACGGTACGGTTGGGTTTAATGGGCTTTGCAGGATGGGCGGACACGGAAATGCAACCTGGCTAAAATGCAAAAAGAAATCTTATGAAATTAAGCTCTTTAATGAAGTATCGCTTTTAGATATGGGACGGAGTAAGGGATGGAATATAATCGCTAATGCCATGGATCCGTCTAATCTTAAAAACATGATCGTGTATGAGGCGGCAAGAGAAAGCGGGTACGAATATAGTGTCGGCTGTTCATATATAAACCTCTATGTTAACGGAATGTACTATGGGCTCTATCTCCTTACTGAGAAACCGGTGGCTGGGGGCTGTATTACATTTACAGATGATCTGGAGAAGGATAATATAAAAATGTCCACATCTGAGGATTATACGCCTGTTCTGAAAAACAAGGGGACAAATGACGAGATCCGGTATTATGATATGAACTCCAACCCTGTAAATATAAGTGGGAGTTATCTCTTAGAATTCGACAGATATGACGAGACATTAGACGAAAGCTCAGATGAGTCATGGTTTATGACTGAAAAAGCGACGGACATTGGATCGTGCGGATATCAGGTGCTGATCAAACAACCCAAAATAGCGACTGAATCAGAGCTCATGTATATAAAAAACTACGTAAGAAATGCAGAGAATGCAATATATTCTAAAAACGGAATTGACCCTGAGTCGGGGGTGAACTTTAGAGACTGTATAGATATTTACTCATGGGGAATGACTTATTTGTTCATGGATTTTTTTGCATATCAGGATTATTCCGCAGGTAGTTTGTTCTTTTATAAAAAAAGGAATGATGATTTTTTGTACAGTGGTCCTATATGGGATTATGATAAGTGCATGACGGATGACTATTATTCTGAAGAGCCGTTTCCTTGGTACGAAAAAAATGATATATATCTCTGGTATGAACAGATGGGACATTTTGATGATTTCCATGATCAGGTTGTAAGGAATTATTGCTCGGAATTGTCACCGATACTTCAAAATATCATAGATAACGAACTTCCGGAATGGAGAAAGATTATTGCTTCGTCTGAGAAAATGGACGAAATCAGATGGAGGATGGATCAGGGGTATGAATCATATAGGGGAGATCTTGTGGAAGATTGGCTTATAAGAAGGAAGGATTTATTTGATTCCGTATGGCTCAGAGGTGAAAAGTCTTCGTATGCCGATAATGTATACTGATATTAAATATGTCATGGGAAGGATGAAGAAGCCTGGAAGCAAGGAGTGATTGACGGAGGAAGTGTTTTATTGTACAATCATCAAGATTTTTTAGCAGAAAATAAAAATATAATAGCAAAGATTTGAATTAATAATCGAAGTTGAGTTTGATATAGGCGTTTGGATATATTGCAATTAAAGCACAGGAATCATGTGATGCGTAGAAATATTATTTTATGTATAGGCACGATTATGTTCATAATCGTAGGGATACAGTTAATAAAAGATGCAATCAATTCCCGAAGATATGATTTTCCGCTTGATCATTTAATAGAAAACAAGGCTTCGCATGACAACGAGTTGATTATAAAAAATGGAGATTCGTCAAGGAGATTCAGTCTTAGAGAGGGACAATATGAACTACAAATAGAATATGAGTCTGATAGTGATTATACAATATTTTTGTCTCTTGATAACGATAAAAGCGGCACTATTTATCTGCCTGCTGATGGA
The DNA here is from genome assembly GCA_017455525.1 of Lachnospiraceae bacterium. Lineage (GTDB taxonomy): Bacteria > Bacillota > Clostridia > Lachnospirales > Lachnospiraceae > NK4A144. The sequence goes on along the minus strand of JAFTAP010000102.1, from coordinate 76,797 downwards.
GAAAGTGCTTCATTTGGTTTTGTTTTAGATTTTCCGACTGACAGAGCATATATGACTTTTGAGGGAGGCGGAACAGTACGGGTAAAGGCTGCGCGGATTATCTCTGAACGAGCTATTTTTACCGATGATTTCTTTAAGCTGGGCATCCTGGTGTTTCTATATCTGCTGTTTATATATTATACATACAAGTACAAAGCGTATAATGCTACTGAGAAATTCGTATTAGTTGCTATCATTTGTTTGATCATAGGTGTGAATATTCCTTTTTACCTCGACATAGGTATAGACTATATTCAAAGTAGGAATGCGATAAATATAATGAATCCTGCGACCAGATTTGGTATTGATACCAGGGCACATTTATTAAGACTTGAAGGCGTGCTCTTTGGCTTAAAAGATGGACAGCTGCCTGTTATTATATCGCCTAACTATTTAAAGGAAAATGGCGAGCTTTCATTTTTATATCCTGATTTATTTTTATACCCCTCTGCGATTTTACGCTTTTTTGGTGCGTCTATATCGTTTTCATATAGGTTAATGGGGGTAGGCGTGAATATATTTACTTGCCTTGCTATGTTCTATTCGTGCAGACAAATTTCTGACAATGATTTTTTGAATGTATTTATTACATGTCTGTATCTATTTGAACCACACAGGCTTATGTCGGTGCTTGATCAGGGTGCAATAGCCGGAATGGCTCTGCCGTATATATTTGTGCCGTTATGTATAGCAGGAATCTATCAGATTCTGAAAGGAAATGATTTTGGCGGATTATACACTGCTGTTGGGATATTTGGGATAATGCAGTCGCATATCCTTTCGCTAATTCTTATTATGCTGCTCTTTCTCTTTATATTAGTGGTTTTTATAAAAGATGCGATCCGTAAAGACATGAGAAATGCGATCCTTAAAACGATTGCCATAAGCATTGCTATGAATATGGGATTTATCGTGATATTTATGTATTATTGGTATAAAGGCGTGAACACAAGCGATTTGTTATGGTCATATGAAGACTATGTTATGTCTCCTTTTGAACTTATTATAAACTGCCAGAGCCGGTTTCTTATTATAATGCTTATTGTGGCATCAGCACTATTGTATTTGAATCGAAAAAAGAATACAGTTCAAGATCATAGACTAGCGGGAGCACTTATTGCATATTCAGGAATACTTCTTTTGCTCTCTTCCAAAGTGGTTCCATGGGAGTTCTTGTTCAGGCATTTTCATTTTGTACGCATGTTTTTTTCATACCTACAGGATCCAAATAGATTTTATACTATTGCGGCAGGCTCTTTAATTATGTCTATTTTAATTCTATGCCGGGATATCGAATTGAGCAATGGCATTATAAGAGTGTGCTGTATATCAGCCTGTTTGATCATTATGCCGGGTATCGTTACTGAATATTCAGAGTATCTGTCTGCGCAGCCATTGTTGTTTGATGAGGTTTTGGGAGACATGAATTCAAAGGATCAGCATGATTACCTTCCAAAGGGAGTGAGCCGGGGGATTCAATTTAATGGGGTAGCTTCGCTTTCAGATTGGGATGGAGTGGAAAGCTATTATTATAAAAAGAAGGGAACCCATATCGTATATACTTATTCGACAGATCAGGATAATGTGTATGCAGAGTTTCCATTGCTTATGTATGCGGGATACGTTGGTTCTGACGAAAATGGCAGAAACATAGAACTGTTCATGGGAGATCAGGGGAGAGTGTGTACTTACTTATGTGGTGATGGTGAGAAGCATACGATTTATGTACAGTATAGAGTAGAGATGATTTTCACGATACTATGGATTATATCTCTATTGTTTGCAGTATTTATCTTATTCAGGATGATCCGAAAATTGAGGGAGAAAAGATTAATAATATATGATAACGAATGACGGCTTTAAGATAATCATAGATACATTCTATACGCCATCTTACGTATTTGACGAAGACGAACTGGTTGAGCGTGCCGGTGCGATACGTCAGATGCTTGATGGGATATCTTTTTGCTATTCAATCAAGGCTAATCCCTTTTTGATTCCTGCGTTGATGCCGGTGGTTGACTATTTTGAGGTATGCAGTCCGGGAGAACTTGCTATCTGCAAGGAGTTAAGTGTTCCGGCGGAGAAGATCATCTATTCCGGGGTTAATAAGGGATCAGAGGATATAAAAGCAGCGATTGAATACAAAGCGGCAATCCTTACGGCTGAATCTGTAAGACAGTATGAACTTATATGTGAGGCGACACGGGAACTCGGGACAGAGACCGATGTTATATTGCGGCTTTCAGCTAAAAACCAATTTGGTATGTCCTTAGAGGATATAGAAAAGATATTGAGTAAGCCTGTGCCTTTTGTAAATATAAAGGGCATTCATTTCTTTGCAGGTACGGGACATAAGCAGATTGAGAAGCGGCGGGATGAGCTGCTTATGCTTACGGATACATTAAGTTCTCTTAGGGATAAATATAATATGGAGCTGCCGATGCTCGAATACGGTCCGGGACTGAATTTTCCGTATTTTACAGGCGATGACTTTAGTGATACTTTTCTGCCCTTGAAGGAGCTTATGCCCGGCTTGAAAGAAGCTGCGAAGAAATGCTCCCTGTCTATAGAGATGGGACGGTTCATTGCCAGCAGCTGCGGATATTATCTTACGTCCATCTGTGACATTAAGAATTCCGATGAGACAAACTGGTGCATAGTTGATGGCGGCATAAACCATGTCAATTATCTGGGACAGATGATGGGACTGAAGGCTCCGGTTATCATGCATTATAGGGATGGTAAAGTAATCAATGACGGCGGGGGAGAGATATATACCGTCTGTGGTTCCTTATGTACCGTAAACGATGTGCTTGTCAGGAAGATGCCGATAAAAAAACCCAAGGTGGGAGATGTACTGGTGTTCAAGAATACCGGCGCGTATTCTGTGACAGAAGCTATGGGGCTTTTTCTAAGCAGGACGTTGCCGCGTATAATAGCGTATAAAGATGATGAGACACGTCTTGTCCGTGATTACAGGGAATCGTGGAAGATGAATATTCAGGACGATAAATAAAATGGCGTTTTATTCGATAGCTTTCTTTAGTTTTGTTTTATTTTTTGTAATCCTGCACGAGCTTACAGGTCACTTTTTTCCTGATCTTCAATGGACTGTCCGTTTGCTGGCGGGGATATCTTTTTTCGTCTATGTCTCAGGGCTGAAGATAGTGTTTTTGTTATTGTCAGCGATCAGTATCTGGGGCGGAGCGATAGTCATCTCTAATGAAGCGAGGTTAAATAAAGAATACCGTAAACAAGCGGGACTTTCCAGGGAAGAGAAAAAAGCTTCCAAGATAAGAAGCCGGAATAAGAAGAAAATGTATGTCGCTTTTGTGGTAGTGCTTAATCTGGCTTTCCTGCTAATGGCTAAGTATATTCTCCCCGTAACTGCGCATCCTGTAGCGCTTCCTCTGGGGATATCGTTCTATACCTTGCAGGCTGTCTCATATATTATTGATATATATGGTGAAAAGTACGAACCTCAGCATAATCCGGGTAAGGTTCTGCTGTTCCTGTGCTGGTTTCCGCAGATGATCCAGGGTCCGATCAACCGGTATGATCATATCGGGAAGGATCTTTATAAGACGTACAGGCTGAGTGCTCCTGATTTCAGGCTGGCATTCTATGTCTTTCTATTTGGCGCTGTTAAAAAATATGCTATAGCTGATTTGCTGGCACCTATGGTAAATGCTTCTCTTAATGATAACGCGTCGGTCTATCCGGGCAGTTATCTTCTGTTTGGCGCATTTTTATATGCCATAGAGCAATATGCGGACTTCTCCGGGGGAATAGATATGGCCATGGGCGCATCACTGCTCTTTGGAGTGAGGATGGCTGAGAATTTCAGGCAGCCTTATTTTTCAACCTCCCTCTCTGAATTCTGGAGAAGATGGCATATTTCTCTGGGGTCATGGATGAGGGATTATATTTTCTATCCGTTTGTCACGACCAAGCCGATGTCAAGACTTAACGGCGCTATAAACAGACGATTCGGAAATCATGCGGGAAGGGCTGTGATCGGCGGGATCAGTAATCTGCTGGTATTTGCGCTTGTAGGACTGTGGCACGGGCCGGAGCTGCATTTTATTGCATGGGGTCTGTACAATGGCCTTATTATTGCTTTAAGCGATGCGGCCGCGCCTTTATTCGCATCTGTTAATCGTATGCTGCATATTGGCAAAAACAGTAAGGGGCTATATTGTTTTCGTGTCCTTCGGACTTTCATGATCATTGTATTTGCCGGATATTTTGATGTGATAGGGTCTGTACGGACGGGCTTTACATGCTTTTTTAATACATTTTTTAATTTTGATCATATTCATGGGGCAAAGCTTATAGGACAGCTTATGTCAGAAGATATTACGTCCGCTGAGGCGATAGTTACGGCGGGGATAGCTATTGTCTTATTGGTTGTAAACAGCATTTTTAAGGAAACAGGTCATTCACCTGTTAACTATGTATGTACTCGCAGATATATGTTCAGATGGGTGGTGTGTTTTGCGTTAATGGGACTCTTACTATACTCATTCACGGTGTCCTTTGGAAGCAGAGGGTTTATGTATGCAGCGTTCTAAATACATTCACCGAATCATAAAAGCCATTCTTTTCGTTGCTATAGTGGTGTTCTTTACGATCATACTTGATAATGCGTTTGAGTTAAATGAGGGAGCCACTGAGAATATGCTGGTCGCCTACTCAAACAAGGATGACATAGATACTGTTTTTGTCGGGAACTCAGCGGGAGAGATGCTTGATGCGGCGGAATATTCTGAGCTTATGAATGTAAGTGCTTTCAATATGTGCACTCCGTCACAAGAACTTGCGATCTCCCTTAAGAATATGAAAATGGCTGCTTCCCATCATAAAATAAAGACCATCGTATTGCTTATGACCATTGATTCAGTCGGACAAAGTGAGGGGGACTGGATAGATCATCTGTATGACAGGGTTGTGGATTCTTCAAGCCCTCTTAACGTTCGTATAGTCAATGCGATTAGGCGGAATGCAGCTAAATCTTTTGATCCGGATGTCATAGGGACTGAAAAATCAATAAATATATGGATACCGTGGGAAAATGAAACGGAGCAGGATCTATGCAGCATCATAGAAAATCTGGAAAACCGTTTTATGAGGTTTATCAGCGGTGAACGTCTGGGCTCTCATATAGCATTTGATCTTAATGAAAGATTTTATGAAAATGCACCCGGAGAAATGACTTATGAGGATATAAGGCTCTTAAATGAAGACATTAACAATGCGGCATCGCTTTCAGTTCCTTCGGATATGATAGAAGCGGAAAAGCTGTCTTTGCTTTCCGAAATATGCGTATTCTGCCGGGATAATGATATTAACTTGTATGTATTAGTAACCCCTCATAGAACGGACTATTATGAAAGATATGATTCTTTCCGCAGCTATTTCAATACGCTGAACGCATATGTTGACGATTTCATAGCTAAAAGAGGTTTTATGTATTATAATACAGAGGATGATGACAAGCTTCATCAGATTCTCCCGGATGATTATTTTTATGACTGGGAGCATGTTGATGATGCATATAAGGATCAGGCTACGAGGTATTTATCCGAGGTGATAAAAAATGAGTTCGAATAATGAGGGGGCTGAAAAGATGGATGAATTACTGGAAATACTACAGGATGTAAGGGATGATGTTGATTTTGAGACATGCGAGACGCTTATAGACGATGGGGTTCTCACCTCCTTTGATATACTTCAGATAATTTCTGTTATCAACGACAGGTTTGATATTGAGATTCCGGCGACAAGCATTACTCCTAAGAATTTCAATTCAATGTCAGCGATGCAGGCGATGATTGAGCGATTAGAGGAGGATTGAACAAAGGTAAGCTGATGTTTATGCCAGGGAGAAAGAAGCAGTTTTATCTGCTCGTCGCGATCATTTTGCCCATTATGTCGGCGTTATGCGTATACTGCACAAGATTATTTTTGCCCGCGCTTTCTCTAAAGTATTATTTAATAGATCATAAGATAGCGGATGACGTGTCATTTTCTTTCGGTGATACGGCTGGTATCAGGCTTAAGCTATCCCCTGATCCGGTTTTTTATCTTGCATGCCTTCCGGCTGAAGCACGCGTATCCGGGGATCTTAATATTTCGTTTTCACATTTTGGCATACTGGAGCTGGACGGATGCTCTTTCTATTCCGGCGACGATATATATGATTTCGCATGCGACAATGAAGACAGTCCTGTCACTATGAGAATAATCTCCAGACAGGGGGATGTATTATATGACGGGTATGTTCAGTTTATGTTCGCTGACAATATTCCGACTGTATATATCATGACAGATCCGGATGCTTTGGAAATGGTTAATAGAACGGATTATGAAGATACCGATCCGATACATATACCGGCGGCTCTTAGGATTATTAACCCGGATGGCTCAATGGATTCGTCAGCAGACGTGTTGCTTCATCGTCATGGAAATACATCATTCGACTTCTATGAGCCCAGGCCATATAACATTGATTTGTCGGAGAATTACGGCTTGTTAGGGATGACTCCCGGCAACAGGTGGGTTCTTAAATCAGATTCAGAATACCCGACCGTAGTAATGAAAAATGAGGCTGCATTTGAAGTGGCGAGGCGTCTGGAGGGTCTCTCAGTCCCCGAAAGCAGGTTTGTGAATGTATATGTTAATGACGAATATTATGGATTCTATCAGTTATGCCAGAGGGTTCAGACGGAGGAGATGATGAACTATGCAAACAAGAGAGCTTTGGTTGAGAGAGATGTCAGGTATGAGGTGAGGGAGCACTTTTTTGAATATGACGGCGAGGGGATAGCTATACATCTGCCAAAGCGTATTACGGACGAGGAGGCGGATGAAATAGCTGAGCTCTTTTGCAGGGCTGCGGATGCTGTTAAATCAGGAGATGATTTAGAGCGGTATATAGATATTGATTCTTTTGTGAAAATGTATATGCTTCAGGATTTTTTCGTGCAGACTGATGTAGATGGGGATTCACTGTATTTCTACATAGGCGATGACGATAAGATATATGCCGGACCGGTGTGGGATTTTGATTGCGCCTGCGGACATATATCATCGGGACCCTATCATGGGAGTATAACTATACAGGCGAGATATTTTAATGATTTCGGGAAGATATTCTTTAAGGATTTGCAGAAGTCGGAAACCTTTAGGGAGTGTTGTGTGAAATACTATCAGGATAAGATGTCAGGGATTGTTCATGAGTATATTGACACTAAATTCAGAGAGGATGCTATGTGTATAGAAAGGTCCATGGATATATTTGCTTTTGCCAGAGAATTTGGAGCGACAGGACTGGGGGCAGACAATAATTTAACGGCGCTTGGAGAATGGCTTGAGGACAGAGTGCTGTTTCTTGACGAGTATTATAAGGATGCAGGATCATATAAGAATGTCAGATTCAACTTTGCCTGGGGCAGCATGACCGTTGCAGTAAAAGAAGGGGAGCCGATAGGTTTTTTGCCTGATGACGAGCACTTGAATAACTCAGACGACATGTGGGGAGAGATAAACGGGTTTGAGGACGAGACAGGACAAATTGTGAGTGATGACATGATCATAAACGAAGACATGTCATTATACGCAGTTTATGACGAGGATTCTCCGACTGTCAGGGAAGGGCTTTTCCTAAGGTAGCGATTATGCACCTGTCAGTGTTTATGATATAACAAAAACAGCCCTTTGGCTGTTTTTGATTGCCCAGCCGTGTATAGGAACAAAATTATGCACCCGCCAGTGTTTATGGTATAATTCTCCCTATGAAAAAAAGTAATGATTACTCCGGTTTCATAATTGCATTAGTCTTCTTTGCTCTGATATTAAGCTCTTTGGTTTTGTTCAACAGGGAGCATGACAAGGAGTCTGTGGCAGAGAACAGGATGTTATCGCAGTTCCCGAAGATTGAAGATTTGAACCCGATGTCTGTATCTGAATACCGAAAGGAACTTTCTGCATGGTTCGAGGATAATCTGGGGCTCAGGGATCAGTATCTGACGCTTAGCGGGATCTTAAAATATAATCTTTTGCACAGGGCGAAGACCTCTAAGGTTGAGATTGGACGGGATTGCTTCCTATACCTCGCAGATGAAGGGAATCTTGAATTGGAGACTTCTAAATCCGCGGAATTCATGGAAAAACTTCCGGAATACGCCAAAGTCCAGCAGGAAATATCGAATAAGCTGAAGTTGCAGGGAATAGACTATGTATTCATGATAGCTCCGGGAAAGCCCGCTATATACCCGGAGAATATATCCGGCAGTGACCATATCGTAACGGATACTATAGGAGACGCTATGTATGATTATCTGACTGATAATACGGATGTGCATGTATACTGGCCTAAGGACATACTTTTAGCGGCTAAGGATAATGAAGCGGGGGAGGCATTGTATCTTAAAACCGATACTCATTGGACTACGTATGGAAGGAACATAGCGTACAGGGATATGATAGATACGATGAATAGCTGGGGATTTACAGATGCTAAGCCTGCTGATGTAAGATTTTATGAGTCTGAGGATCCTTATATAGGGGATCTCTCGAATATGATGGGACCTGTCACATGGACAGGGAAATGGCTTGAGGAGGAGGATTTCCTGGACTGGGAAGTTGCGGCTCCTAAAGCAAGAGTGATAGATCAGGGCGAGGAATATGACAGATTTCATGAGATGCTGCTCAGGAAGAATGTGTACAACCCCGATCTCTGTGCCATGTTTCATAATGATTCGGTTCCGGAAAAAAGGGTGCTTATATGCGGGGATTCTATGGTAGGCTTATGTATCCTGCCGGAGCTGGCGGAGTGTTTTTCTGATATTACGTTTATATGGAGTTATAGAATAGATCAGGATTTTATAGATTTTGTGCAGCCGGATATAGTGATTTCGGAATTTGGAGAGAGAGAGCTGAAGCTTAGGCTGGAGGCCATAAAGGGCTTTTGATATGTCATTTGTTTCACTGGAATTTATTTTCATATTCCTTCCACTGTGCGTAGCGGGATATTATCTTTGTCCCGGGAAATACAGGAACGTATTCCTGCTTGCAGCATCACTTGTTTTTTATGCCGCAGGAGATATAGGAAGGATGCATATACTTATCATAAGTATAATAGCAAACTATGTCTTCGGGCTTTTAATAGGCAGAGAAGGTATGAGCAAAAAGGTGAAGCTGGTCGTCCTTATACTGGCGATTGGCTTTAATGTTGTATGTCTTTTTGGCTATAAGTATCTGATGATCCTATATGGCGCCTCTAATATAACTATGCCGCTGGGTCTTTCTTATTTTACATTCAGGACAGTATCTTACTGCCTTGACGTATATTGGGGTATGCTGCCTGCAAATAAGAGCGTGACGGATGTAGCGCTTTATGTGTCATTTTTTCCGCAGATATCCATGGGTCCTATCAGCAGATACAAGGACTTTTACAAAGATATAAATGAGAGAGGCTTTGCTCCGGACAGTTTCTTTGCGGGAATAAAGAGGATAATAAGAGGCCTTTTTAGGAAGCTCGTGATAGCGGATGCTTTGCTGCCGGCGTTGAGCACATGCTTTGGCATGGAAGCATCGGAGAGGAGCGTATTATTTGCCTGGATGGGAGCCATAGACTATGTTATTCAGCTATACTATGACTTCGCCGGATATAGTGACATAGCCATAGGCTTGGGGCAGGTTTTCGGATTCAGCCTGCCAGAGAATTTCAATTATCCCTATGCGTCTTCTTCTATAACGGAGTATTGGAGCAGATGGCATATTACTCTGGGAGCTTGGACGAGGGATTATATTTACACGCCCATATTCAGAGCATGCCAGGATAAGAAGATTGCAAGGCTTGCAGGCTATATGCTGTCGTCTTTTGCAGTATGGCTTTTCATAGGCTTATGGCATGGGCTTGGGAAAGATAATATGGCAGTCTATATATTGCATGGTATGTATTACTTTATCCTTATCGCAGGTGAGAGGATGCTCGCAGATTACAAGAAAGCGAGGCGAAAAAAGCTTGGACTGAAAAAGAAACCGCAATCTGCTGCTTCAATTGCAATGTGGCATATTTATGTTATATTCGCAGTTATTTTGGGACAGGTGCTTTTTAACTGCGACAGCATAAGCCAGTATGGGGGATATATTCTGAGTATGTTCGGGGGAGCAGGCAATGCGATATGTCAGACGGAGGCATTATTCTATCTCAGGCAGGATGTGCTGCCCATGATCGCGGGAATCATATTTTCTTTCCCGGTGGTGCCATATTTAGTAAAAGCAATAAAAGTATCGGGCAGAGAGAGGATTATGCAGGTATTATCCCTTGCGGCGTATGTCGTAATGCTTATTGTATCGTTTGCTTTTTTATTTACGAATACATATAAGAGTTTTGTATATTTTAAGTTTTAGGGTTGAAAGGTTATGCGAAGAATAGGCACATCGTTGCTAATACTTGGTATATTCGGGACTATGCCGATACAAAATGGCGGTATGCCTTATATGATATGGACGCCCTGGATTGGATAGTTCCTGAAGAGTATGGCGTATCAAGTGCGGCTGAGGTAAATACATTCACGGCCGTGCCGCCGGATGGAGATATGAGGCCTTTTGAGGAAAATGAATTATTTGCGGCATTGAAAGAAAATCCTGATTTTTGTAAGCAGTTCGTGAACAATGATGCTTTTTTTATCAGACGGCCGGAATACATGAAGACCTATATTAAAGAAGAATTTGACTAGAGAGGTATCTCTTATGACGGATAATGCAAGAAGGATTTTAAGATGGCTTATATCAGTACTTTGCGTGACGGCGATCTTATTCATGGTAATAACGGTTGTATATGCAAGCTCATTCTCTGTGCTGGTCGCAGAGGATTTCATGCATGCAGTCAAGCTTAACGTGTATAACGATTCGCTCCTGCATTATATAAAGGTCTGCCTGACTTATGCCATAGGAGAATACCTTGGATGGCAGGGTACGTATTCCGCTATGTTCATACAGGCGATACTTAGTCCTCTGAATACGTTTGGTCTTCCGATGCTTAGATTCAATATGATCTTAAATTCAGTCTTGCTTTTCTCTTCTGTACTGCTGCTGGTGTTTACAGCTATGCGCAAGGTGAGCAATGAACTCATTCATGTTAAGCTTTTTATAATGACACTTGTGTGCTTCATGATCGTGGGATATGAGGCGTATACCGAGATATTCTTCTGGTTCTCAGGGGCTGCCTCATTTAGCTTCCCATTGTCATTTATGCTCCTTGGCATGATCTTTTTCCTGCTTTCGGATGGTAAAAAAGGAATGATGTGTGCCGTGCTTTCAATCGTGTGTGCTTTTATAGCGATGGGAGGGACGCTTATGGTAGCGGGGATGGGATGTCCTGCGGCAATGCTCGTATACCTATACAGATATCTGGACAATAAAAAAATAAGCAGGCGGGATGCAGTCATACTTATATCATGGTTTCTATTTGCTTTTATGAATGGCATAGCTCCGGGTAATTATAAGAGGCAGGCTATCTATATTGATGGCGGATACGGGATAAGCGATGCCATAAGGGACACTCTGTCCATAGTATCGGACAGATGGACTTTTCTGCTGACTAAGACAGACTATGTATTTATCATCTGTCTGTTGGTTGCATGCGGGATGATCTTTGGAGGCTTCATGGCATCCCAGGAAATAAGAGGGCACAGGTATCGGCTCATATTAGGAGCAGCAGGACTCATCATTCCCTTCTGTACAGCCTTCCCTGTAGCGGTGGGATACGCCGGACTTGATATTACTAACAGGTGTGAGTTTATGGTAGACTTTGCCATAGTGATATCATCCGTCTTCTTTGCTGTAAATGCAGGAATTATAATAAGGACCGGGCTTGAAAAAAGATGGAAGATAGTGTTTGCCGCGGTGTGCATAGCAGGGCTTATGAGCTTTATACTGGATGGCTTTACATATCGGGATGTAAAATGCCTGGCAATATATTCGGAGCTAAGGTCAGGGGAATACTCTGCATACTATGAGGGGTTCTGTGACCTGATGGAGAAGCTTGATACGTATGAGAAAGATACGGACGTGGTAATACGCTCGACGGAGTTTCCGGAGGATATAGATAACTTCTTCGCCTTCTATATAGCTGATGATCCGGAATATTGGATCAATCCTTATATTGCAAAGTACTTCGGATATAAAAGCATAGCTGTTGATGAGGAATAAAGGAACGCCGGATTTACAACATTTGAATTAGTCTATATAATAAAGCGAGCGAGGTAATACTTATGAGTGATAGAAAAAGCTATATGGTAGATATAAGGTTTAACCGGGAGGATGACGGTAGGCTTCTTGTGGTCGAGGGGGAGTCTCAGAGCATCCCTTTTGAGATTAAAAGGATATTCTGGGTCAGGGATGTGAAAGCGGGCGCGAAAAGGGGCAATCATGCGACCAAGCGGACGAAGCTGGTACTGATCGCCGTTACCGGCAGCTGCGATGTCGTCGTGAATGACGGCAAGACTGAGACGATGTATCACTTGGAGGATCCTACTAAGGGACTCTATATAGATGAGATGCTTTGGAGGACCATGCAGAATTTTACTCCGGACTGCGTAGTGGAGGCTGTGTGTGACCACAAATATGCTCCCGGAGACGAGACATATGAAGATTTTGAAGAGTATCTTAAGGCGTTAGAGGAAATAGGATGAGTGATAAACCGCTGCATGATTTATCAGAGCTGCTTGACTGGGTGAAGGATCGCTATAGGAAGCTTGAAGTAAAAGTTGACAGCATATCTATTAATGATTGTGCGCCCTGGTACTATGATGAGACCGAGGGATGTATAAGGAATCAAAAGCGAGACTTCTTCCAGATATATGGTTTGCGCCAGTACCGGGGAGATGAGCTCATTGCTGAGCAGCCTGTTATCGTTCAGGATGAGATAGGCTTTCTGGGGATAATCTCCTGCAATATAGGCGGTACATGGCATTACTTAATGCAGGCTAAGATAGAGCCGGGGAATGTGAACGTGGTTCAGATCTCTCCGACATTGCAGGCGACCAGAAGTAATTTTACAGGAAAGCATGGGGGGAGGATACCGGAGTATCTTGAGGTATTTCTTCATGCAAAGCCTTCTGACATAATCGTGGATCAGATTCAGTCCGAGCAGTCGTCCCGATTCTTAAGGAAGAGAAACAGGAATGTGATAATCAGGATAGAAGAGATGCTTCCTGAGACGGACTCGCATAAATGGATGACCTTAAGGCAGATAAAGGAGCTCATGCGCCATGACAATCTTGTAAACATGGATACCCGTACGGTATTATCCTGTATGCCTTATGTGCTTATGGGCGAGGAGGCGGATGTTCCCTTCGACAATAAGAAGTATTTTTATAAGACGGCGTGGACCATGGACATGACTACGATAGCGGAGCTGTATCATGAGATCAATGATATGAAGATGCTTGAAGATTACAGATCTAAGATCATAAGCCTTGCAAATCTTGATTCATGGGAAATGAGGGATAAGGAAATTGCATGCAGGGAGGAATATCCTTTCCGGGTCATCTTCTGCGATATCCATATAGAAGGGCGGGAAGTCACGCATTGGAGGCAGCCTTTATTCGCTTCTAACGGCAGAGCGGTCTTCGGCCTGATCAGCTGTGATGATAACGGAGTGCTTAAATTCCTTGTTAAGGTAAGACCTGAGCCCGGCTGCTTTGATGTGGCTGAGATAGGCCCTACGATACAGAAAGAGCATAAGGCCTCAGGTAATAGAACTTTGGACGAGGTGGAGAAACTCTTCTCTGACAGGCTTGATACGGGCAAGGGCATTATCGTGGACCGCATATTGTCAGAAGAGGGCGGAAGATTCTATCAGGAGGAGAACCGTAATGTCATAATGCGCGTGGATAAGGATGAGATACCTGACCTTCCCAAAGGATATGTGTGGAGCGACTATGGTACGCTTAATATACTCACACAGATAAATAACTGCCTCAACATTCAGTTAAGAAACTTATTATCATTATTGGAGCTTTGAGGGAAATGAAGAAGACTTGTATCGGGATACTTACGGCATCAGACATAGCTAAGAGGCGCTTTATCCCGGCATTATTGAAATATGATGAATTTGAATTCGCGGGTATCGGATTCGCTACTGATGAAGAGCGGAATCTTATCGTTCATTCGGACAGCAAAGTTTCGGCTGATAAGAAGCACAGGGCAGAGGAGCTTTGCGCACAATATGGAGTGAAGCTTTATGAAAGCTTCATGTCTATAATAGGAGCTCCTGAAATAGACGCCATATATATTTCTCTTCCGCCTGCTCTGCATTATCACTGGTGCATGGAGGCACTTAAGGCTGGGAAGCACATATTAGTAGAGAAGCCGCTTGCCACGAGCATAGAGGAATGTGAGTATATCATAAAGCTTGCCGGCAAGAAGAGGCTTGTGGTAGCTGAAAATTATGGATTCATATATCATAACCAGATGCGGGTGATAAATGAACTTATCAGCAGCAGGGAGATAGGAGAATTAAGACTTTTGCGCGCTGCTTTCGGTTTTCCCAGAAGGAGTGAGGATGATTTCAGGTATGTGAAGAAGCTCGGAGGCGGAGCGCTGCTTGACTGTGGCGGCTATACCATAAGACTTGCAGGGGAGCTTCTGGGTGAGTCTATGAGACTTACGGATGCTATCTTATTCCCGCTTGAAGGGCATGATGTAGATGGTCATGGCTATGTCAGTGCTGTCAACGACCATGGTCTTGCGGCACAGCTTTCTTTTGGAATGGATAATCAGTATAAATGCGAACTTGAGATCTGGGGCGAGAAGGGAATCATATATACCGACAGGATATTTACTGCGCCGCCGGAATATGAGCCTAAGATAAGGGTTATGCAGGGCATGGAAACAAGGATGATAGAAGCCGGTGCAGATGACCAGTTTCTTGGTATGATCAGGGCTTTTGATTCAGGCATAAAAGATGAAAGAATCCGGATTGATATGTATGATCGCATATCCGATCAGAACCGCAGGCTGATGAAAGCTTTTGAACTTAATGCTTAGACGACATAGTAAATTATTCATACTGATACTTATTGAGCTTGTGGTCATCATAGGTATGACGGCGGGCTCTTTTGGAGTGCCTGCGAGCATGACTTTTGTCTCTTCTGATTTTGCGGATAATGTGAGGGGACGTGATAATATCTATGTCGATGATGCAGGAGCGCATTTTAACTATGACGAAAGCCTTGTTATATATGATGACGAGGGCAGGATCATAGGGGATGATCTGCTGACGGGGAAGTTTGCAATCGGCTCGGGGGCTTATGATGTATCGGTTAGCTATGAAGCTGAGGCCTTGAATGGATATGCAGAGCTGTACTCTGAAAGCGGCATTACTGAGCCGGTTTCGGCTAAGATAATGCTTGTTCCGGACAAGACGAATGTATCTTCCAAGATATATATTCCTTTCGGAAGGTCCCTGCATGACCTACAGTTGAATATTCATTACACAGGTCCTGAAAGCCTTGTAGTATACGGGATTGACATTGTGGAGAATACATCATACCGATGGGTTCCGATAACAGGGTACCTTCTTTTATTTATTCTGTTAGATGTGGTACTATGGTTTTTATTTGCTAAATCAGGACATAGGGCAAGAGAATATATCAGAGAGCATTATGAGCTGCCGGTTTTGTTGATCATCATAGCTTTATCTTCGTTGCCCTCTTTTGCGGACTTCCTGTATGAAGGACACGATCTGCACTTTCATCTGGCGCGTATCATAGCGGTATCTCATGAGATTTATTATGGGCAGTTTCCTGTGAGGATGCTGACTGATATGCTGCGGGGGTATAGCTATCCGACATCTACTTTTTACTGTGACCTGTTTATGTATCCATTTGCTTTGATATATATGCTGGGGGTTCCCTTAAGGGTGTGCTGGCAGATGTATGTAATTGCCGTGAATACTTTTACCGCAGCAGTTTCTTACTTTTGCTTTAGGAAGATATCGGACAGCAGGGATATAGGACTGATAGGGACAGCGCTATATGCCTTAAGCGCATATAGGATAGTAGACATATATCTCAGAAGCGCAATGGGTGAGTTCACTGCGATGGCGTTTATTCCGTTCGTGGCTTTGGGGATATGGAGCATTTATTACGATGATGAGAGCGAAGAGAGCAGGCGGGGCTGGATCTATCTGGGACTTGGAATGACGTCTATAGCCTTGTGCCATCTGTTAAGCCTTGAGATGATATCGCTTTTTCTTATCATATTCTGCCTGCTTGAATATAAAAGGACCTTTACTAAAGCTGTCATATCGTCGATATTAAAGGCGGCTTTGATCACTGTGCTGCTTTCCTGCTGGTTCATATTCCCCATGCTGCTTTCTATGCATGAAATTGGTTTAAGCATGTATGAGCATCAGACATATATACAGGCTGAGGGAGCGTATCCGGTTCAGGTTTTTAATATGTTCATGAGAGGAAAAGGCTACTCCACTACTGCGACGCCTATGGAGATGCCCTTAAGCCTTGGGGGTGGCATGGTGATTTCCTTAGCGATGCTCTTATATGTGATCATGAGAAGGGATTTCGGAGACAGATGCAGGCAGAGGAATGCTTTTTTGATGGTGGTAATTTCTATCTTGTTTTCGATGTATTTCTTTCCGTGGGACAGTATAGCGAGTATCACTGAGAACAGGCTTTCCGAAGTGTCGAGGCTTGCCCGCATGGTACAGTATCCGTGGCGGTTCATGGAGATAACGACTATATTGCTTAGTGTGTGCACAGTCTGCATATTGCGCAGGATGGATAGGAAGCTTATTAGTTTCAAGTGCTGGACGTTCCTGCTGCTTCTTGGCACTGTGATTTCTCTTGGAGCCTTCTATGATCCTTTCATAAATGAAGCTGAATGGACAAGGGCTTCCGACGAGTACTATATGGATGCGAGTATAGGACGGGAGGAGTATCTGCCTGAGGATTCAGGAAGGCTGGCAGATCTTACTTATGAGGTCATAGCCTCTGATGACATTGATGTGCTTGCATATGATGCTTCAGACGGCGAGCGGACATTAAAGATAGCAAATAAAGGCGAAGCCGACGATGTTCTTATCCCTCTATTCTCTTATCCTGGGTATCATGCTGAGGATATTAAGACGCATGAGGAAATGGCTATAGGCTTCGGCGACAATGCAAGGATCATGATCAATATCCCTGCCGGATATAGCGGAATGGTAAGGGTATATTATAAGGAGCCGTTTACGTGGAGGATATTTGAGATAATATCATTAGTTTCCGCAGTTTTCCTGATCATTGGTATGGTTAGAGGGTTTACGAAAAAGTCCGGGAGGCAGATTTGAGTAATAGGGTTAAGTCTTTTGCGGATAGCATCAAAGAGAGGTGTACCTTCCTTGACATAGCTGTGTTGCTGCAGGTTTTGTTCATATCATTTCAGAATCTTTTTACCATAAGGGACGTACTTGATAACGATATGGCGAAGCTTTTCGTGCATGTGGCGGAGATGGTGAAGCAGGGGGATATATTCATCAGGGACTGGCTGTATGAGGATCTGGAGCTGGGCTTTTCATCTTTTTTTGCGATATTCATTTATGCGGTGACGAGGAATATATATGTTTCCTTCGGAATAGCGAGCATAATATTCCTGATCATATATCTGTATGTCATCAATGAGTTTTTGAAGCTGCCGGGCTTTGATCATGACGCCAGAAGGTTCGCCATGCTTGTGTTCATGGTTCCGTACTCATTCGGGCAGCTGATGTATAGCCATATGCTCTTTTTCAGTGCGAGCTATTATTGCATAAAGGTGATAGTGCCGCTTATGGCTTTTGTTTTTTTGGTTGCGGAGGATAAGGATTATTTTAAGAAGCATAAGGGACTTCTGATCCTGTATTTTGTTTTTCTGTTCGTCACATCTGCTTCCACGGGAACCTATGTGTTTATTACAGGGCTTGTGCCGCTTATGGGAGTTTATATCTTCATGGGCTGTTCCAGAAGCAGGGAGAAAACTTTATTTCTTACTGCGTCACTCGCGGACACGGTGGCAGGGCTTGCATTCTCTGTGCTTGCTCCGGTGGACTATGCGGCATATAATGCGGAGCTTACGATCTCAAACAGCCTGCATGATGTCTGCGTTTCTCTTATCACATGCTTTTTTGAGATGATGGGCTGCATGCCGGATGATCCTATAGCGGTTTCCTCGCTTCAAGGGGTGTCATGCATGCTAAGGGCGCTGTTTACCATTATTTTCGTTCTATTTATGATTGCATATTCAATCCGAGGCGGAAGGGCTTTTTATTTTAAGGCAGGTAAAGTCAGGGATTTCATGTCGATTTATGCTGTCGTGCTGCTTTTCTGCAACCTTTTCATAGTGATAATGACAGGGCTTACGGATAACACCAGATACATGCTGATCTCATTATGTCCGATGATGTTCATATTTGCGGCAGAGCTTTATGAAAAAATATATTCAGCTCAGGAAAGGCATGTTCAGGTCTGTATGCTGGGGGTATTCTTTGTGATGCTTTTATTATCGGATCACAACATGGCTTTTGGAAATCCTTATCCGTATTACAGATCGGACAGTGCAAAGTATGATAAACTACAGAACCTACTGGATGAGGAGCCGGATAAAGATGTTGTATTCCTTAATGACATGGGGACTACGGAGATACTAAGGGCAAGGAATATCGAGAATGACAGGATTTTTCTTACATATGCCTCAGAGGGAGCGACGGACTTTGGTGAAGGCTACGTAGTGACGGATTACTTCAGATCGCTTACTGAACCGGACTCCATAGGAGACGATTATCTGCTTGTTGTAAATAAGGACTGGGGAACCATAGATGATATGCCGGATAAGATAAAATATAATTATCAGGAACTGGGAGAATATAGCAATTTTATTGTATATTCTAAAGAATAGGAATGAGCGCTCATATTGACGGTATTGCTTGCCACACTAATAAAACGAGTGTATTATAATCCGCATGGAGAGAATTAAGGAATGTCTTAAAAACAACATATTTGTTCAGGCTGTGCTTGGGAATCTGGTCATACTTATTGTTTTTCTCATAGTGATGGAGCCGTATCTTGAGAATGAGGCAGATATCATCATGCAGGAGATCGCATATGGGGAGACTCTGACAGGCATTTCTTCCAGTGCCGTGCTTTTCAGCCATTATTTAATGGGCGCAGCTATTGCGGGGCTTCATGCAGCGCTGCCAATCATACCTTGGTATTTTGTTATCCATTATATATTATGTTTTTTGGGGATGTCGTGCATCACCTATCTTACGTTGAAAAGAAGTATTTCCTGGGAGAACAGGCTTCTGACTATTGCGGTCATGGCATATATCGGGTATGAGTGTTATGCCCTGCCGGGATATGTGAAGACGGCAGCAGTGCTGGCTATTGCATGTGTGTATGTGCTTTTGTATGTTATGACTTGTATTGACGGGGATTATAATAGGGAAGATAAGACTGGGAAGCCGGAGAAGACCGGCAGACAAAGATTGATCTGGTATGCTTCGGCAGCTTTGCTGGGGGTGCTGTCGTCTCTTGTGTCTTTCTTTTTATTTATCGGAATAGCCGGTTTATGTACGATACTTGCAGTGACAGGTCTTATTATAATTAAGCCCTATGGAGATAAGAAGTTGATGCTTAAATCCGTGGGAATGGCCGCTGCCGTGCTTTTAGGCACAGCAGTTATCGCCGCAGGGGCGTATTATCTGGACAGGCTTTATTATTTCAAAGATCCGACGCTTACAGCTTCTATCGCGTACAGGCTTGGTTATGAGAAGTGTCTGTCTTATGGAGTGCCGTATTTCAAGTACAGGACGGATGAGCTTGACCTGGCAAGAGATGCGATACACCGGCTCGGTGCACTTGACCCTGCACTGGTGGATACGAATGAGAGGCTGATATATATGGCAGGGGCCACGCTCATTCCTTCATTACATGAGATATATAATTTTATTAAGTTTGAGAAGGAGAACGTATCTAATGTTGCGTTTATATACCTTTATGGATTTCTCTCTTATTTTTTGATAAGGTATGCAGGGAAGAAGGGTAGGAGAATAGCAATTATGCACATCATTATTGGCGTGATAGTATTGTTCGTAATGCGGCAATTTCTGATATTGGGTTATTACAGGATGTACACTATTCAGATTATGCCGCTTGTCATATTCCTTATGCCGTTTTTTGCCGAGACGGATTATAAACTTGCGGAAATGAAGGAGCGAAAAAAAAGCATGATCATGCTTGCGTTTGATATGCTGCTGGTTGTTTATCTTGCATACTACATCGGGGATGGCTTTCCTGTGAGATGGAGCAAAGAACCTGTCGTGCATGAGGCGGAAATGTTGTATTATGAAGCAAATATGGAGGGGGATACATGATACCTATAAATGACTTATCAAGAGGATACAGGCTGTATCAGGATGAATATGAGGAGGCGGCGCTGAGGGTTTTAAGAAGTGGCTGGTATATATTAGGGAAAGAGCTTTCTGATTTTGAGATGGAATATGCGGCGGCACTTTCAGATGACTGCTATTGTGCCGGAGTGGATAATGGGTTGGATGCCATATTGCTGGGGCTTAAGGCTTCGGGGATAGAGCCGGGAGACGAGGTCATAGTTCAGGCCAATGGATATATAGCGACGATGCTGGGCGTGATGCAGTGCGGTGCTGTGCCGGTCTTCGTGGAGCCGGACGAGTACTATCAGCTTGACCCGGCGAATATAGAGGAGAAGATCACCTCTAAAACTAAGGCGGTGCTTGTCACTCATCTCTATGGGCTAGCCACGAGGATGGAGCCTGTGATCGAAGTATGCGAAAAGCATGGGCTTATGCTCTTTGAGGATTGCGCACAGTCTCACTTTGCACCATATAAAGGAACGTATACGGGACTTTTCGGGACGGCTTCTTTCTTCAGCTTCTACCCTACCAAGAACTTCGGAGGCTTCGGAGACGGGGGCGGAGTGGTGTCAAAGGATAAGGCCATAATAGACAGGGTGAAGGTTTTGCGTAACTATGGAAGCGATTACAGATATCACAACATAGCAATGGGTTATAATGACCGTCTTGACGAGCTGCAAGCAGCGATGCTTCGGGTAAAGCTTAAGCATATTAAAGATCTGCTTGCAAATAGAGACCATATCGCCCAGAGATACTTAAAGGAGATTAAGAATCCCAAAGTGATGCTTCCTGAGACTCCTGAGGGCTGCATCCATACGTGGTATCAGTTCGTGGTCCGGGTGGATGATCAGGAGGGGTTCAGAGAATTTCTAAAAAATAAAGACGTGGCAACAGATATTGCATGGAAAACACCTCCGTATCTGCAGCCCGTTATGACTGAAAAGTTCGGATTCAAGAGGGGAGATTATCCGAAGACCGAGGAGATATGCGATACCATAGTGTCCTTGCCTATGATGGACCATATGGATGAGGATGAGATACAGTCAGTTATAGATGTGGTAAATACATATTAAATCGCATATTTGACATTGTCGGGCATTTAATGAGATAATTAGAGTTCGATTCAAGGGCTATTAGCTCAGCTGGGAGAGCGCCAGGTTCGCAATCTGGAGGTCAGGGGTTCGATCCCCCTATGGTCCACTCTGAAATCGTTGGAGGGCTCCTTATGCCGGAAAATATCGAAGAGCTCATAGAAGAGAAACGCTATAACGAGCTGCGGCGGATACTTATAGATCTGAATGAGGCGGATATAGCGGCTATCATGGAGGATGCTCCGAAGGAGGAGCGCCTCCGTATTTTTAGGTTGCTCAAAAAAGACATGGCGGCAGACGTGTTTTCATTCCTCCCTACTGATATAGGGCAGGAGCTGATCACGGCGCTGACCGATGTCGAAGCGGCGAATGTCATCAATAACCTCATGGCTGATGACGCGGCAGACCTCATGGAAGAAATGCCCGCCAATGTAGTGAAGAGGCTTTTGGCGAATGCGACCGCAGAGACGAGACGGGATATCAATCATCTGCTGAAATTTCCCGATGATTCCGCAGGTTCTATAATGACGGTCGAGTACGTGGACTTAAAGGCTAACTGGACTATAGCCAAGTGTATGGACCGCATCAGGAATATAGGGCTTGACTCCGAGACGATATATACCTGCTATGTCATAGACGATAAGAGGAAGCTCATAGGCACGGCGGCGCTAAGGTACTTGCTCATAGCCGATCCGGAGGCTACGATCGGTTCGATAATGAATGAGAACGTGATAGCTGTCCATACGCTTGACGATCAGGAGGAGGTTGCGAAGCAGTTCCAGAAGTACGATTTCAACTCAATGCCGGTCGTTGATCAGGAGGACAGGCTGGTAGGTATTATCACCGTAGACGATATCGTTGATATCATCCAGGAAGAGGCTACAGAGGATATAGAGAAGATGGCGGCTATAATGCCGACTGACCAGCAGAAGCCGTATCTCAGGCAGTCAGTACTCGAGATATGGAAAAGGCGCATAATTTGGCTTCTCTTCCTCATGGTATCGGCGACCTTCACGGGTAAGATAATCACGCATTATGAGGATGCTTTAGGAGCATATATCGTGCTGACCTCTTTTATCCCGATGATAATGGATACCTCGGGTAATGCGGGAAGCCAGACGAGCGTCACGGTTATAAGAGCGCTGTCGCTGGATGATATTGAGTTTTCTGATTTCTTTAAGGTCGTATGGAAGGAGATGCGGGTAGCTCTTCTTGCGGGAATAACGCTTGCGGCAGCTAATTTCGTGAAGCTCCAGATAGTGGATCATGTATCGATGACAGTTGCTTTTGTCGTGTGCATGACGCTTATCACGACGGTATTTGTAGCGAAGCTCATCGGGGCTATGCTGCCTATGGTATCGAAGAAGATAGGGCTTGATCCGGCGGTTATGGCGTCGCCTTTTATAACTACTATTGTGGATGCGGTGGCACTTCTGGTATACTTTAGTTTTGCCACGGCGGTACTGCATATATAAGAGAGGTATATGTTATGGCAATAAGGAAGAATTTTAACTCAAGGGAAGACATAATACAGGCACTTGCAGTTTCGCATGGTGCTAACGAGCAGGATCTGAAAAAGTTCAGCGAGAGCAAGTGGGACTCCGGAACCGGTACTTATTACAGTCATGGCAAGATGTTTTCCAAGATGTCCATATTCAGGGCTAAGAACTACTTCGCAGATCAAGCGGCGAAGTACAATAAGATGGCTACCTCGGAAGCCAAGGAGATGGCTCAGATGTTTGATCTTGCGTATGAGGCGATAGATGCGATAGAACGCACGGGCTCATCGGGGGATACGAAATAAATTACGGAGAATAAATACTGGGAGAATGACACAGAAGAGAGACGATATAAGAAATGTAGCAATAATCGCACATGTAGATCACGGCAAGACGACTCTGGTCGATGCGCTTCTTAAGCAGAGTGGGGTATTCAGGGAGAATCAGGAGGTCGTTGAGAGGGTCATGGATTCGAATGACCTTGAGCGCGAGCGCGGTATCACGATCCTGTCAAAGAATACTTCGGTGCAGTATAAGGATACGAGGATAAATATAATCGACACCCCCGGTCATGCAGACTTCGGCGGAGAGGTCGAGCGCATACTTAAGATGGTTGACGGAGTCGTGCTTTTAGTGGATGCTTTCGAGGGCGTCATGCCACAGACGAAGTTCGTGCTGATGAAGGCTCTGTCGCTTGATCTTCCTGTGATATCCTGCGTGAATAAGATCGACCGTGACGGGGCAAGACCTGATGAGGTAGTTGATGAGGTGCTTGAACTTCTTATGGACCTCGGGGCTAACGATGATCAGCTTGACTGTCCTTTTGTATTCACATCGGCAAAGAACGGCACATCCTCAATGGACGCTTCGGAGCAGGGTGAGGACATGACGGCTTTATTCGATACCATAGTGTCCTATATTCCCGCACCGGAGGGTGATCCCGAAGCTCCCGTGCAGATCCTTATCTCTACGATAGATTATAATGAATACGTGGGACGCATAGGCATAGGCAAGGTTGACAGCGGCACCGTAAGGCTTAATCAGGAAGCCGTCATAGTGAACCACCATGATGAAGTCCGCCATGAGAAAGTCAAGATAAGTAAGCTTTATGAGTTCGAGGGCTTGAAAAAGGTCGATGTGAACGAGGCTTCCATCGGGCAGATAGTGGCGATATCGGGCATTGCGGACATCAAGATAGGAGACACACTCTGTTCACCGGATGCGCCTGTGGCTATACCCTTCCAGAAGATATCAGACCCGACCATATCCATGAACTTCATGGTAAATGACAGCCCTCTTGCGGGTAAAGAGGGTAAGTACGTCACATCAAGGCATATAAAGGACAGGCTTTTGAAGGAGCTTAATACCGACGTTTCTCTGCGTGTCGAGGAAACGGAGTCTACGGATACATTCAAGGTCTCCGGCAGAGGAGAGCTACATCTCTCCGTGCTCATAGAGACGATGCGTCGGGAAGGCTACGAATTTGCCGTTTCCAAGGCGGAGGTCATATACAGGAAGGACGAGGCAGGCAAGACTTTAGAGCCTATGGAGCTTGCCTATGTGGATGTACCTGACGAGTTCACAGGCACGGTTATTTCCTCGCTTTCCGAGAGGAAGGGGGAGCTGCTGAATATGAACTCGATAGCGGGAGGATATACAAGGCTCGAATTCAAGATACCGTCAAGGGGGCTTATAGGTTTCCGCGGACCATTCTTGACCGACACCAAGGGTAACGGGATAATAAATACGATTTTTGAGGGTTACGCTCCGTATAAGGGAGACATAGCCTACAGGAAGACAGGCTCGCTCATAGCATTCGAAGCAGGCGAGGCAGTGCCTTACGGCTTATTCAACGCACAGGAGAGAGGAGCTTTATTCATAGGTCCCGGTACGCCCGTATATTCGGGCATGGTCATAGGCTCAAACCCGAAGTCGGACGACATAGAAGTGAACGTATGCAAGACGAAGCACCTCACGAACACGAGGACCTCAAGCTCTGACGAAGCCCTAAGGCTTGTTCCGCCCATAACGATGTCTTTGGAGCAGTGCCTTGATTTTATCGATAACGATGAACTCTTAGAAGTCACTCCCGAGTCCCTCCGTATACGCAAGAAAATACTGGATCCGACCCTGCGTAAAAGGGCAAACTTTGCAAAGAAGTCATAAAGATGCAGGAAAATAAGATGGGCGTGATGCCCGTGAAAAAACTCATAATTACGATGTCGCTTCCGATGATGATATCAATGCTTGTACAGGCACTGTACAATATAGTGGACTCAGTCTTCGTGGCACAGCTCTCCGAGGAAGCACTTACTGGCGTAACCCTCGCCTTCCCTATGCAGAATCTCATGTTCGCAGTAGCAGGAGGCACCGGCGTAGGAATAAACGCCATGCTCTCTAAGGCATTAGGCGAGAAGAAATTCGATGAGGCGGACAGCGCTGGCGGAAACGGTATCGTGCTTAATATCGCAGCAGCCCTTATCTTCATGTGCGCCTCCTTCATGGGAGCGGCGGGAGCCTTCATCGGGACGCAGACAGCAGATCCCGTGATAGCAAGAGAAGGTACGACCTACCTGTCTATCGTGATGGTGCTGTCCATTGGCATGTCGGCGCAGGTCACGATGGAGAGACTGCTTCAATCAACCGGCCGCACCTTCTATACGATGATAACCCAGGCTTTAGGAGCCATCATAAATATAATCATGGACCCGATAATGATCTTCGGGCTTTTCGGCTTCCCAAAACTCGGAGTTGCAGGAGCGGCGTATGCTACGATAATCGGACAGTCAATAGCCGCCGCACTTGGGCTTTTCTTTAATATCACGAAGAATAAAGACATACGCTTCTCATGGAAGATATTAAAGCTTAAGGCAGATACGATGAAGCGGATTTATTTCGTCGGTGTGCCGTCAATCCTTATGATAGCTATAGGCTCTGTCATGACCTATCTCTTCAACCTGATACTCGGAACCTTCTCCAGTACTGCCGTGGCGGTATTCGGCGTGTATTTCAAGCTGCAGAGTTTCTTCTTCATGCCGGTCTTCGGTCTTAATAACGGCGTGATACCGGTGCTTGCTTATAACTTCGGAGCGAGGAATAAGGATCGCATACATGAGGCGCTCAGGTTTTCCATTACGCTGGCTTTCTGTATCATGTGTATTGGAACTCTTGTCTTCGAGCTGATGCCTGAGACTCTGCTTAAACTTTTCTCAGCGTCTGATGATATGATTGTTATAGGAAAGGTAGCATTGCGTAATATTGCGTGGCACTTCCCTGTGGCAGGTCTTTGCATAGCCTTAGGCTCGGTATTTCAGGCCTTCGGCAGGAGCTTTTATTCGCTTATCATATCTTTAGGACGTCAGATATTCGTACTTATCCCTGTGGCTTACGCATTAAGCCTTACGGGTAAGGTCGAGTATGTATGGTGGGCTTTCCTCATAGCGGAGTTCGTATCCCTTTGCCTTACGGTATTATTCTTCCGCAGGCTTAATGAGGGAGTAATAAAAACGTTGTAATTGATACGACAACCATGTTTGTGATAAAATTCTTTTTAGTTTTTATTTTTTATAGTTAGAGGAGGGCGATATGGCTATATTCAAGGGTTCGGGAGTGGCGATAGTCACGCCGTTCAAGGCAGACGGAGAGGTTAACTACGAGGAGTTCGGGAGGCAGATAGATTTCCAGATAAATAACGGCACTGATTCCATCATAGTGTGCGGCACGACCGGAGAATCTGCTTGCCTGTCGGAGGAGGAGCATCTTCGCGTAATAGATTTCTGCGTGAAGCACGTTAATCACAGAGTGCCTGTGGTTGCAGGTACGGGAAGCAACTGCACCGATACGGCGGTATATCTTTCCCAGGAGGCGGAGAAGATAGGTGCTGACGGATTGCTTATAGTTACTCCTTATTACAACAAGGCGACTCAGCACGGACTCATTGATCATTATACGATAATAGCCAATTCCGTGCATCTGCCCATCATCTTATATAGCGTAAAGAGCAGGACGGGACTTAATATAAATCCTGAGACTGTGGCGCAGCTTGTAAAGAACGTGCCTAATATAGTCGGTGTGAAGGAAGCATCGGGTGACATAGGTCAGGTTGCGAAAATAATGGCTCTTACTGATGGCAATATAGAGCTATATTCAGGAAATGACAACGAGGTCGTGCCTGTTATGTCGCTTGGAGGCATAGGAGTCATATCGGTTGTTGCGAATATCGCGCCGAGCTATATGCATAACCTGTGCCTGAATTACCTTAACGGCGATATGGCGGAGGCAAGGCGTATGCAGCTTAAGGTTCTGGACCTCGTCGATGCGCTCTTCTGTGAGGTGAATCCTATCCCGGTGAAGCATGCCATGAACATTATGGGAATGAATGCGGGACCTATGAGAAGGCCGCTGTCGCCTATGGAGCCGGAGAATCTCGAGAGGCTGAAACGTTCAATGAAAGATTTCGGATTGATACAATAGATTTTTTTAGACCAGCCGGTCTGTGGGATGTGATATATACCTACGATTGGGAAAGGGATTTTTACATGGTTAGAATCATCATGAGCGGGTGCAATGGGCACATGGGACAGACTATCACCCGCATAGTTAAAGAAACCGAGGGTGCGGAGATAGTTGCCGGCATAGATAAGTATAAGGGTATAGAGAATGATTATCCTGTCTATGGTGATATATCGGAGTGCACGGAAGAAGCAGATGCGGTGATAGATTTTTCCGCACCGGCTGTGCTTGATGGGTTGCTTGATTATGGAAGGAAGACTAAGACTCCACTTATTCTCTGTACTACGGGGTACACCGATGAGCAGAAGAAGGCGATAGAAGATTCGTCTAATGAGGTTCCTATTCTTCGCTCGGCTAATATGTCGCTTGGAGTGAATGTTCTGGCGAAGCTTCTGACAGAAGCTGTGAAGCAGCTTGCTCCTGCGGGCTTTGATGTCGAGATAGTCGAGAAGCATCATAACTTAAAGAAGGACGCTCCATCAGGGACGGCGCTTTATCTTGCGGATTCCGTGAATGCGGGAGCGGATAATAAGTATAAATATGTCTATGACAGGTCGCAGAGGTCGGAAGCGAGACCGCATGACGAGATAGGAATATCTGCTGTGCGGGGTGGCACTATACCGGGCGATCATGACGTGATATTCGCAGGGGAGGACGAGGTTATCACCTTCTCTCACAGAGCTTATAGCAAGGCGGTATTCGCAAAGGGAGCCGTGCAGGCAGCGGTCTATATGAAAGGCAAGTCTCCGGGGATGTACTCCATGAGCGATGTCGTAGGTACGGTATAGCGGGCTTGGTGCTTATTTATTTCAGATGCAATTACATGATAAGTGGGCATGTATAAGAGGAAGCACCATGAGATTTCGTCCCTGTATAGATATCCATAATGGGAAGGTCAAGCAGATAGTGGGCTCAAGCCTTAGGGATAAGGACGATGAGGCTCACGATAATTATGTTTCGGACAAGGACGCCACATATTATGCAAGGCTTTATAAGGAGATGGGGCTTGGTGGCGGGCATGTGATAATGCTCAATCATAAAGGTTCTGAGTATTATGAAGCGACGAAAGCGCAGGCGTTATCAGCGCTTAGGGCGTATCCGCAGGGTATGATGGCAGGCGGGGGAATAAACTCTGATAATGCCGAAGAATACCTTGATGCCGGAGCAAGCCATGTAATCGTGACCTCTTATGTATTCAGCGGCGGGTGCATAGATATGGTGGCTCTTAAGAGGATTAAAGGTATAGTGGGAAGAGAAAGGCTGTGCCTTGATCTGTCCTGTAGGCGACGTGGGAAAGACTATTATATTGTAACTGACAGATGGCAGAGCTTCACGGATGAGAAGCTGGAAGGCGGATTGCTAGATTTCCTGTCGGAGTACGCTTCGGAGTTTCTCGTTCATGCGGTGGATACAGAGGGGAAGCAGCAGGGGATAGAAGATGATGTGCTTCCCATGCTTGCAGAGTCGCCTATACCCGTAACTTACGCAGGCGGGGTTTCAAGTCTTGAAGATGTAAAGAAGCTTAAGCTTGCAGGCAAAGATAAGATAGATGTTACTGTAGGATCGGCCTTAAGTATTTTTGGCGGTAGCTTGGAAATAGGGGAAATAATCAGATGCATATCGTGATGGTGATAGACGACAGCCCTACGGATCTACTGGTCGCAGAGAGGGCACTTGAAGGTTCATACAGGGTCATGACCGAGCAGAACGGCAGGCATGCCCTTGATTATATGAAGAAGGTGTCAAGGCTTCCTTCGTTGGTATTGCTCGATATCGACATGAAAGCTATAAACGGTTTTGAGCTTTTCAGTAAGATGAAGGCTGATACCAAGCTTAAGGAGATTCCGGTCATATTCGTATCCGGGAGCAGCGACGTGGCTACCGAGCTGGAGGCATATCAGCTTGGGGCGGTTGACTATGTCGAGAAGCCCTTCGTATCCGAAATTCTTAAGAAGAAGGTAGACCTTCATATAGGCATAGCCGAGGATAAGGTTAAGATCGCCGAGCAGAATCAGACCCTGCAGGACTATAATCTCCAGCTTCAGGAGTATAATAATGAGCTTCAAGGCAAGGCTTCCGAGGCTTTGAGCAAGGTTGGAAATCTTGAATATTTCATAGTAGGCATGATAGCAGACCTTATTACCAAGAAGGACGGTTTCACGGGTAGCCATTGCAAAAAGGTGTCAAGGTATATGGAGATCCTTCTTAAGAAAATGATGAGAGACGGAAGTGCAAGGTATCCCGTGACAGACCTTAACCTGATACTTATGTCCAGCCAGCTCATAGATATGGGGAAGATCGGACTTCCTGACAGCATCATACAGAAGGAAGGGAAGTATACGCCGGATGAATTTGACGCTATGAAGCAGCATACGCTGTATGCGGCGGACTCTATACAGAAGTTCTCTTATTTATTGCCTAATTCACCGTTCATCACATATATGTATCAGATGACGAGGTCGCATCATGAGCAATGGTGCGGCAGAGGGTATCCGGATGGGCTCAGAGGAGCTGAGATACCGCAGCTTGCGCGCATAGTGGCGGTATGTGACGTCTATGATGCGCTTGTTTCGAAGCGTTCTTATAAGCAGACGGTAACGCATGAGCAGGCGTGTGCGATTTTGAACCAGGCTGCCGGCATACAGTTCGACCCGAATGTGATAGCGGCGTTCAACACAGTGCAGGGTGAGTTTAAGGAGCTCTATGTAAGCGCAGGTGGCGGAGCTACGTAAGCCCCTGACTGTAAGACTCCCTTAAATGAAGAAGACTCTGCACCATACGATGCAAAGTCCTGAAGGTTTCCTTATCAATATGCGTATTCTGTTGTATATAAGAAAAGTGGCATTGCTAAGAATTAAAGCTTCGTTACGTTTGTAGCCTGCGGACCCTTAGGACCCTCGACCACATCGAATTCAACAGCCTGACCTTCGTCTAAAGACTTGAAGCCCTCCATGTTAAGACCTGAATAATGCACAAAGACGTCCTTTCCTGTCTCATCATTGATAAAGCCGTAGCCCTTTTGATTGTTGAACCACTTTACCGTACCTTTCATCGATTTTGACCTCCACAAATTGTATGGCCGAATCGCACGACCTTTTGTATAGTATCACAAGAAAACGTAATTGTAAAGGATTGTGTACAAAATTTGCGTGACTTTACACTTTTTTGATTTTTGGTAAAGGTGCAAAGAGACCGCAAAATATATTATTATTTCAAAGTTTCACACGAAGTCAATTATATGATATACTAAGTTTTTATGAGTAACAGAAACAGGAAGCGCAATAATAAGAATAAGCAGACGAAGCCTGTCGTGCAGTTGTTCGGGGAGAACAACGGAGAAGACGACTCGAAAATGCTTGAGGGTTTTCGCTACATAGAGTCGAAGCCAAAGCATACGGAGCCTTCGGAGTCGGAGCCTGATGAGGCATTTGAGGTGGAGCCGGAAGATGAGGTTGTACAGGATGCGGCACATGAAGAGCCTGAGGATGCTGAGATAGAGCCGGAAGAGATAGCTGAGGGGGTTACTTCGGAAACAGAACCGGAGGAGAAATCAGAGGAAGCAACTGCAGAAACCGAACCGGAAGGGACATCGGAGGAAGCGGTTGCGGAAACCGAATCGGAAGCGGCCTCTAAGGAAATAGCTGAAGAAGAACCGGAAGTGGCACTGGTGGAGGCATCAGAGGCTAAATCGGATGAGAAGCCGGAGAAAAAAGATGAATCTGAGCCAAGGGGGGATTTACTGGCAATAACTGAAGCTGAGCCGGAAGAAGTGTCTGAGATAGAGGAAGAGAACCCTGTTGATGAGCTTCCGTCCGGACGTAAGACCAAACCCAGGAAGAAGCCAGTAAAAGAGGTTGAAATCATTAGGGCAGAGCCGGAGACTAAGGAAAAGTCCAGGGCAAGACATGGCAATAAGTACAATATTTTATTCGTATCGGAGAGCACCAAGCGGGTTAAGACCATCCGCACGACGGCAGATAAGATATTGTTGCTCACAATCTTATTTGCCGGACTCATAGCTGCGATAGTAGCATATATAGTGCATCAGAGCACAGTGAAGGAGGAGTACGAGGAGAAGATAGAGTCGCTTGATGAAGAGATATCGACGCTCTCCGAGGATAAGATACTCTTGCAGGCCGATATAGAGGCATTGGCTCAGGAGCTTCAGGATGCTAACGATAAGCTCTCGAAGAAGGAGAATCTGGCACAGGCACAGAATGAGGAGCAGGCATTGCTGTATATGCCGTCCGCACTTCCGCTTGATTCACAGGCATTGCCGAGCGAATATGATAAGGATAATAAATGGATCACGCTTGATGCCGCGCCGGGTGTGCATATCGTTGCTACGGGAGCCGGTAAGGTAGAGTATTCCGGAGAGAGCATAGAGGCGGGAGGCTATCTTGTAAGCGTGGATCACGGCAACGGATACGTGTCGAACTATTACTGTCAGAACCAGCCTGCCGTTAAGGAGGGCAATGAGGTAAACCGCGGCACGACGCTTTATGTGATAGGGGATGAAGCCGACAAGCTCATCTACCGCATCCAGTACGAGGGCGACTACATCGATCCGTATACGGTATTGAATATTGCGGGGTGACGCCTAGGTGCAAGACATATTTTATGTTTGGGACGGCATAAATATTAACATTAAGGAGATAACATGAGACTCGACAACACTGACAACGCATGGCTTGGTTATTCAAAGAATGACAGAAAGGAGCTCACGGAGCTCACGGATTCGTACATCGACTTCCTCTCGAAATGCAAGACGGAAAGAGAATGTACGAAGGAAATCGTTGCAATGGCGAGAAAAGCGGGCTATAAAGACCTTGTGGACGTAGTGACATCCGGAAAGCACTTAAAGCACGGCGATAAGGTCTATGCCGTAGGCATGGGAAAGACAGTTGCATTATTCAACCTCGGCAACGAGCCATTTGAAAACGGAATGAATATATTAGGCGCGCATATCGACAGTCCGCGTCTTGATCTCAAGCAGAACCCGCTGTACGAAGACGGAGGCATGGCTTATCTTAACACTCATTACTACGGAGGAATAAAGAAATATCAGTATGTCGCAATACCTCTGGCGCTTCATGGAGTGATAGCTAAGACCGACGGTACGCTGGTAGAAGTATCCATAGGCGAGGAAGAAGACGAGCCGGTATTTACTATAACCGACATCCTCATACATCTTGCTTCCGAGCAGATGGAGAAGAAAGCGAATAAAGCTGTAGAGGGCGAGAGCCTTGATGTGCTGGTAGGTTCTATCCCGATAAAGTCAAAAGAAAAAGACCCGGTGAAGCAGAATATCCTTAAGCTTCTGAAAGAAAAATATACTATAGAGGAAAATGACTTCATGTCGGCAGAAATAGAGGTCGTGCCTGCAGGAAAAGCAAGGAGTCTCGGCCTGGATGAGTCCATGGTACTGTCCTACGGTCAGGACGACAGAGTCTGTGCATATACCTCTCTTGTCGCTTTCCTTGCAACAGAGGACGTGGAGCGTACGGGAGTTTGCCTGCTTGTGGATAAGGAGGAGATAGGCTCTGTAGGAGCTACGGGCATGAGGTCAAGATTTTTTGAGAATGCGCTTGCCGAGGTGATGAATGCGGCGGGAGCTTATTCCGAGCTTGCCATGAGAAGAGCGTTGCAGAATTCCAAGATGCTCTCGTCTGATGTGTCTGCTTCCTACGACCCGCTCTATGCGAGCGTTTTCGACAAGCAGAATTCAGCATACTTCGGTCATGGTGTCGTATTTAATAAATACACAGGATCTCGAGGTAAGAGCGGATCTAATGATGCCAATGCGGAGTTCATGGCGGAGATAAGGGGGATACTTGATGCGAGGAACGTCAGATATCAGACCTGCGAGCTAGGAAAGGTCGATGCGGGTGGCGGCGGGACGATCGCATATATTATGGCGTTATACGGTATGGATGTGATAGACTGTGGTGTAGCGGTGCTTTCTATGCATGCGCCGTATGAGGTGACGAGCAAGGCGGATATATACGAGGCAACGAAGGCGTACAGGGCGTTCCTGCTGGCTTAGGATGAGGCGGTTTGACAGGTTTTATTTAATGAAATGAGTATCAGGCGCACGGTGGCGCTGCTGCTTCCGGAACTCTACAACGAGTATTTCGACGGAGTAGTCCGGGGAGCGAAGATGGCGGCGTCGGAGAAGAAAATAAATCTGCTGGTGATAGTTGGCGGAGTATACGGCACGGACTATGAGGAGAACGTGCTTTACCACCTTGCGGATCAGAGGAGCATTGACGCTGTCGTGATGCCTACCAGCACCATCTTATCTGATTCTAAGGACTATGAAGCTTTCATGCAGGAGACTGCCGGGAAGCCGCAGCTTACGATGTCTGATAAGCATGAAGGCATTCCCTGTATTTATTATGATAATACTACCGGTATCAGGGAGGCTATGGACTATCTGGTGACTGTCAAGGGCTGTTCGAGGATACTTATGTTCGCTGGTCCCGAGTATTCCGGTGACGGCGAGGAGAGGCTTGCGGAATTCAAAAAGTGCGCAGAGGAGCATAAGCTTCATATAGAAGACCGCATGATAGTCCGGGGGAATCATACCGAGGACTGTCTTGATGAGGCGAGACGGCTCATAGATATGAATCCCGGAGCGGACGCCATAATATGTAGCAATGACAGGCAGGCTCAGACAATGTATCGGGCGCTCAGGGAGAAGGATATAAAGATAGGCAAGGACATCTATGTAACGGGCTTTGACGACCTTAGCGAGAGCGCATATATGGATCCGCCGCTTGCCTCGGTATCGGCATCGCATATAGCGTTGGGATACGAGGCGTGCACGCTTGCGGCGAGGATGGGAGACGGCGAGAATGCCGAGGATAAGATACTCAAGTGCCATTTCATAAACCGCGAGTCGGCGGGGTACGACCCTTATTTCCAGCTCTTTAATTTCGAGCACAGAAGGAATATAAAGGCGGGTACTGTCTTTGATATACCTACGCTTACATCATCAATGGTCGATTTTATTTTTACGGGTGACGTGCATGATTATCAGGCAAGCTGCCAGAGGAAGCTTATAGAGGACTTCTTCATGAGGCTTTTAGAGACGCATCTGGGCGATGTGATCCGTCGTAGATCGATGAATGCAAGAGATTATTCCGTGAGCGGCATATTTGACTTGAGCAGCATGGATAATATTGACTGTGACAGGCTCTTCAGGGTGCTTGACAGCATATACAGGGTTTATTGCGCTAAGGAGATGTCCGAGACTTCGAGGATGGAGCTTTCAAACCTTATCGCAAGGGTCAAGAGCTCCGTGGCGGAAAGCCTTGAGCGAAGGTCGGGCAATATGAAGAAGGTCATAGATTCCAGGCATGGATCGATAGGGCGGTTCACCAAGAGACTGCTGGAGATTGACCCTGAATCAGATGACAGATTCGGACAGCTAATGGAAGCGTTTCCGCTTATAGGCGTGATAAATGCGAGCATCTTCCTTTATGAGAACCCGATACGTCAGGAGAAGGGAAAGAAGTTCGTGATGCCTGAAAAGCTTTACCTTAAGGCTTATCGTGACCGCACGGGGGTTCATATAGTGGATGAGGCGCATCAGGAGACGGAGACTGCGGATGTAATGGATCACAGGTACTTAGAGGGTGGGATGAGCCATACATTCTTCGCTATGGCGCTGCACTACGGCGGGTATCAGAGGGGCATCATGCTCATAGATTTAGATGATGAATACAATGCGAGCTATCCGCTTATAAATAATGAGATAAATCTCGTGGTGTCGCATTTCAAATAAACGTGAAAAAGCCATCGCTGTTTCGCATGGCTCCCGGTGAATGAGCAGCATTAATCCTGTCGTGGATTTATTATTCAAAATGTGACAGAAGATCAGATATCAGATTGAGGAGACAGTATTGATTGATTTTGAAGAAGAATTAAACGACAAACAATTAGAAGCTGTAAGAGCCACGGAGGGACCTGTGCTGATACTTGCAGGCGCGGGCTCCGGTAAGACGAGGGCATTGACTTACAGAACCGCTTACCTCATAGAAGAGCTGGGAATAAAGCCGTGGAGCATCCTGGCTCTTACTTTTACTAATAAGGCAGCGAGGGAGATGCGGGAGAGGCTCATAATGATGTGCCCTAAGGCAGCGAGGGACATCACGATGTCTACCTTTCATTCGCTGTGCCTTCGCATACTCTTCACGGAGGCGGAGAGGCTGGGCTACGGCAAGAACTTCGAGGTAGCGGATCAGACGGATCAGAGAGCGATAATAAAGGATGTATGCAAGAGGCTTCAGATAGATACGAAGCAGTATAAGGAGAAGTCAATACTTAATGTCATTTCAGGAGCTAAGGATGAGCTTCAGAAGCCTGAGGACTTCGAGGCGGAATATGACGGAGACTTCTATATGAAGCCTTATGTGATGGCGTATAAGGAGTATCAGAAGACTCTTAAGGCAAATGACCAGATGGACTTCGACGACCTGATAATGAACGTCATAGACATCTTCAAGGACTATCCGGAGGTGCTTGACTATTATCAGAATAAATTCCGCTACATCATGGTGGACGAGTATCAGGATACCAACAGGGCGCAGTTCGTGCTTATTTCCATGCTTGCGAAGAAGTTCCGGAATCTCTGCGTGGTGGGCGACGACGATCAGTCAATCTATGCCTTCCGTGGGGCGGATATCAGAAATATCCTTGATTTCGAGAAGATATATAAGGACGCTCATGTGATACGCTTAGAGCAGAATTACCGCTCCACTGCGAATATCTTAGGCGTTGCCAATCAGGTCATAGCGAATAACAGAGGACGCAAGGCTAAGGAGCTTTGGACGGAGGCACCCGAAGGGAAGAAGATAAGATTCAGGCAGCTTGATTCGGCAACAGGTGAGGCTTCCTTTATAGCCGATGACATACGGGATACGGTCGAGGCCGGGAGGGCGCATTACAAGGACTTCGCCATACTTATGAGGACTAACGTGCAGTCGAAGGAGTTCGAGGATGCTTTCAGAGTGAGGGGCATAGATTACGATCTCGTGAAGGGGCTCCGCTTCTGGGACACCAAGGTAATAAAGGACGTGACGGCATTTCTTCTAACCGTGGCTGTCGGAACTAATGACATGAGGACGGCGAGAGTGATAAATATACCTAAGAGGGGAATCGGAGCAGCGAGCCTTGAGAAGCTTACATTCTTTGCGGGAGCAAACGGGCTGACCTTGTTTGAAGTCTGCAGCAGGCCTGAGAACGCAGGCATAGCGGGGAAGGCAGCGAAGGGAATGAAGGAGTTCCACGAAATGATAATGGAGCTTAGGGATAAGACAGAGAATATGTCGTTGTCCGATATGCTGGACACTGTAATCAGGGAAACGGACTACATGACTTATCTTTCTGATGAGGCGGAGACTACCGAGAAATATCTTGAGCAGGAGGAATATATCAATAAACTCAGGGATTCCTTCATAGACTATGAAAGGGAGATGAGTGAACAGGGGGAGGAGGCGTCACTTATTGAATTCATGAGGATGAACGGCGTCGAGGGCACGACTATAGATGTGGACAGCGATCCGGCGAATAAGGACAAAGTGCTTATCATGACGATGCATAATTCCAAGGGACTGGAATTTCCGAATGTCTATATGGTAGGCATGGAGGAGGGTTTATTCCCCGGATACATGGCGATATCAAGCGGAGACGAGGCAAGCATAGAGGAGGAGAGACGGCTCTGTTATGTGGGCATAACGAGGGCTATGGAGTCTCTTACGCTGACCTGCGCCAGGGCGAGGATGGTGAACGGCGAGACGAGGTACGCCACGGCTTCGAGGTTCGTGAAGGAGATGCCCTTCGGCTTGCTCGATATGAACGTGAAGCCGGAGAAGACGGAGAGACCTGTGAGGTTTAATGACGGGACTTTTGAGTATCCTAATAGAGGCGGGCAGTCATATAAAGGATATGGCAGTAGTAGCGGAGTAGCTGGCAGCTCTTCTTCGGGAGCGTATGGGAAATCAGGATATGGCGGAGCGGGATATAGTAGTTCAAGCGGAGTGACCCGCGCCGTGCCAAGATCATCTCCGAAACGACGTGCTCAGGGCAAGATACAGCTTGGCAAGGATATGAAACCCGTGAAGCCCGACTACGTGACAGGCGACAGAGTGAGGCATTTCAAGTTTGGCGAGGGAGAGGTGCTTGATATAAAGGACGGCGGGAAGGACTATGAAGTCACTGTTGATTTTGACGACCACGGCGTAAAGAAGATGTTCGCAGGATTCGCAAAGCTGAAGAAGATATAGAGGTTTATGGTTATTGTCTGACGCTTCGGTGCGATAGTGCTGGCTCTTGATTTGGGAATTGCGAAACATAATGGTTTGTGATACGATTGAATGTAGTTTTCGGAGGTACAAAGACTATGAATCTGGATGGTTTATTTACAAGTGCAAAGACGAGCGGGGCGAATATCATCAATTCCATCAGCGGGAAAAAGGATGAGCTCGCAAGTCAGATCAAAAGCTACAGGGATAACGCCGATTTTAAGGAGATCCTTGCGGCATCAAAGCTGAATGAAATCTTAAAGAGGGACGAGGAGGAGGAAGAAATGAAGAAAAAGAGCCCCATACTCACGATACTTGCGGTAATCGGAGCCGTAGCTGCGGTCGCATGTATCGCATACGCTGTCTACAAGTATTTCACGCCGGATTATCTCGATGATTTTGATGACGGCGATGACTTTGACGACTTCGATGATGACGATGATCTTTTCGAGGACGAGGACGAGTCAAAGAAGGATGAGGATTCCAAGGAGGAAGAGGCTAAGGAGGCTTGAAGCCTGACTCGTAATGAAAAAAGGTGAGACATACGAGGGGAGGGTAAGGGACCTTGTCTTCCCCAATAAAGGAATCGCCTCGGTGGATGGCGCAGACGTTATCGTCAAGAACACGCTTCCCGGTCAGGAGATTTCTTTTATTTTAGATAAAAATAAGCCGGGGCTTAAAGAAGGCCGGCTTTTAGAGATTCTGAATCCCTCGCCTATAGAGACAGGGAGCGGCTGCAGCGTATGCCGGACATGCGGAGGTTGCGTATATCAGACTATCCCCTACGAGGAGGAGCTTGCGATTAAGGACAAGATGGCGAGGGAGATACTAATCAGGGCCTTAAAGCAGCATGGGGAGTTATTTGAAGAGTATACGAAGAGGCAATCAGAAGGGTTTCGCAAAGAAGATCGTGAAGAGAGCGAGAGCATTGATTTGCTCGATGAGATATACGAGGGCATCACAGGCTCGCCCGATATATGCGGTTATCGCAATAAGATGGAGTTTTCATTCGGGAATGCCGTAAAGGACGGACCGCTGACGCTCGGCATGCATGTGCCGGGGCATTTCATGGATGTGGTAGACACGCCGGACTGCAATATAGTCGATGCGGATTTCAGGCTGATACGTTCCTATGTGTCATCATATGCGATAAACCACGGGCTTCCTTTTTACCATAGATATTCTAATACCGGTTTTTTGAGGAATCTGCTGATAAGGAAAGGGATAAATACAGGGGAGCTGCTTGTAGACATAGTCACGACATCAGACGGGAAGCTTGATGAGGAAGGCTTTGCAAAAGGTCTTACCGCTCTTCCCTTACATGGAACACTTACAGGAGTGCTTCATACGATAAATGACGCAGTGGCGGATGCCGTGAAGAACGAAGGAACTACGGTAATATATGGCAGGGATTATATATATGATGAAATCCTTGGGCTTAGATTCAAGATATCAGCCTTTTCCTTCTTTCAGACCAATACGCACGGAGCCGAGGCACTGTATAGCAGAGTGAAGGAATACGTGCAGTCAGCCGTAGGAGACAATGCGGGAGTGGTGTATGACCTTTATTCAGGTACAGGCACGATAGCGCAGATAATCTCAGACACCGCATCACACTCCTACGGAGTGGAGATAGTCCCGGAAGCAGTAGAAGCGGCAAAGGTAAACGCCGCTCTCAACGGCATAGACAATGTAAGCTTCATATGCGGCGACGTCTTAAAAACCTTAGATGAATTAGAAGAAAAGCCTGACCTGATAATCCTAGACCCACCAAGGGACGGCGTAAACCCTAAGGCTCTTCGGAAGATAGTAGACTATGGCGTATCAAATATAATATACATCGCCTGCAAGATAACCTCCCTGGCACGTGACCTTCATATATTGGCAGAAGCAGGTTATTTTCCAAGGAGGATTTCAGTGATAGATCTTTTTCCGAGAACAGGTAATATGGAAGTCGTAAGCAGTTTTTATAAGATATAATGTGAAATCATTGAGACTTGCTAAAAAAAGATAATACATTTGCTGAAAGCCTGGCAGATCTAATTTGTAAAAAATAATCAGTTACGATAGAATTAGGAAATCAGATGGCTGATTTAGGCTTATGAATATGAAGAAAGTGAAGAAAGTGAAGAAAGGGGATTTATCATGGAACTTATCGAGGGATTAAAGAGCAGGAGAAGCATCAGAAAGTTCACGGATGAGACAGTGACTAAGGAGCAGATTGAAGAGGTTGTTGATATAGCAAGGTTTGCTCCGTCGTGGAAGAACTCGCAGTCCGTGAGGTATATGCTCATAACGGACAAGGCGCTTAAGGATAAGATTGCTGAGGAGTGCGTGATGGGATTTGAGTGGAATACTACCATAATGAAGGGCGCTCCGGCTCTTATGCTTATACTTACGGTTGATAAGAGGGCGGGCTATGAGCGTGACGGTTCTGAGTCAACCTCTAAGGGGGAGCACTGGCAGTCCTTTGACGCAGGGATCGCTGCGGAGACCTTCTGCCTTGCGGCATATGAAAAGGGACTGGGCACGGTTATCCTCGGTGTATACGATGAGGCTAAGGTTATTGAGATAGCGGGAATTCCCGAGGGACAGAAGGTCTCAGCTCTTATTCCCATAGGAGTGCCGGCGGAGGAGCCTCAGGCGCCTAAGAGGAAAGAGGTTGCCGACCTTCTCACCGTGAAGTGATATGAAACATTTTTGTAACATTTGTACTTTTTTATGTACAAGGTGTATAATACCTTTTCGGTCGTGACCGGATGAAGGATTTCAGAGTTGTGTACGAGCCGGAGCTTCTTGAGTATATGAGGAGCAAGGGCAGGATGAACATGGTGGTCGAGGTCGCAGGGTCGAATCACTCAGACCTTGAGGTTACGGAGCTTTATCAGCGGATAGTTACTGATGATATGGCGGATTACCTTATAGATAAGCAAGGCTACCATTACATGACTACCGAAATCGGGCGCGTGCTCTTTCCTAATTACATCCTTGAGATAGAGGATGAGGTGACATTCGGGAGGGAGAAAGTGTTTTTATTCTTCCATAGGCTGACTTTAAAGGGGATAAGTTTGTGACCAGACGGGAGATGCTTGATAAGGTCATAGGTTCGTATGAGCACTATTATGACATCAACCGGGAGACTCCGGTGGAGCCCTTTGTAGCGGAAGCGACATTTAAGTCTCACGGCGAGGAGTATTTCCTTATCAAGTCGGCGAAGATAACCGAGATGGATTCATCGGAGACAGCCTTCTTCGCTGACGTGGAAACTCTGGATGAGTCGGAGTATGATGCGCTGGTTGATAAGGTCTGGGACGAGACCCTGAGACGCGCGGATGTGAAACCGAATCACAGGAATTCTGACGGCATCCTTATAATCACGGCGAATACGATAGACGACGTGACTAAGAAGAAGATAAGGAAGACCCGCCGTTACAAGAGCTACCGCTTCACTCTCTGGGGATGGAGCGAGCTGAGAGTGATTGCTTATGAGCATTATTTAGGAAAGGTCGTCTGTAACCGTCAAGGCGATATCTTAAAGAAGCTCTTTGCAAGGTCGTAGGGATTACCAGGATTTGCCTTGTTGATTCTTACGGTAGGAATATAAGTATTTAATAAAGGAAAAGGAGAGTTATTATGACAGCGTTACTCATTATTCTTGCTGCTATTGTTCTGCTTGTCATAGGCTACATCACTTATGGTAGCTGGCTCGCAAAGCAATGGGGGATCGATCCCAAGCGTCCTACTCCCGCTAATACGAGAGGAGACGGAGTGGACTATGTTCCCGCTCATCCCGCAGTGCTGATGGGACATCATTTTTCATCTATAGCAGGCGCGGGACCTATCAATGGACCTATACAGGCCGCAGTCTTCGGATGGCTGCCCGTATTCCTGTGGTGCGTAGTCGGAGGCATATTCTTCGGCGGACTTCAGGATTTCGGTTCACTCTTTGCTTCCATCAGGCATGACGGTAAGTCTGTTGGAGAGATAATCAAGGATTCCATGGGAGACAGGGCTAAGAAGCTCTTCACCATTTTCGCACTGCTAGTGTTGGTGCTCGTCGTCGCATCCTTCGTGAACGTCGTTGCGGGCACGTTCTTCACGGCGGTGGATGCAGGACAGTTCGGATTCGTTACCGGGCCAACCAACAACCAGACCACGGCTATCATCTCCGTGCTCTTCATCGTGCTGGCTATAATCTATGGCCTGCTTACAAACAGGGGCGGAATGAAGACGGGACCTGCTACCTGCATTGGTATCATCGGCATAGTGCTTATCACGGTTTTCGGTCTTAACGTAGGCTTTGCTATGGGCAGGACCGCATGGATCATCTTCATCGGCGCGTATATTGCGATCGCTTCACTGATCCCTGTATGGATAATGCTGCAGCCCCGTGACTATCTGTCATCATTCCTGCTTTATGCAATGATGGCTATAGCCGTATTCGGTATCATATACTCAGCGTTTACAGGCACTGCTACTTTCCAGCTTCCCGTATTCGGCGGAGCAACGACGAGCCTGGGATTCATATTCCCTACGCTTTTCATAACCGTTGCCTGCGGTGCATGCTCCGGCTTCCATTCACTGATAGCGACGGGGACTTCATCTAAGCAGATAGCAAGCGAGGCACATGCAAAGCCCATCGGCTATGGCTCGATGCTTATAGAGTCGGCGCTTGGAGTTATCTCGATGATAGCAGTCGGAATGGTATTCTCTAAGTATACCAACGGTGACTTCGGCTCACCTTCAGCAGCATTCGGAGCAGGTATCGCAACGATGTTCGGACCTGAGGGCTCAACACAGTACAATGTAATCGCGGCGCTCCTTACGCTTGCGGTCTCAGTATTCGCACTGACATCCCTTGACTCTGCTACGAGGCTTTCAAGGTTCATGTTCTCAGAGCTTTTCTTAAAGGACGGCGAGGCTTCATATAAGGATGCTGACGGCTATCGCAAGATACTTGCTCATCCTCTGACGGGTACGCTCCTTATGGTCATCATCGGCTGTATCCTTGGCGGACTTTCGCTTTCACAGATATGGGGACTCTTCGGCGCTGCTAACCAGCTTCTTGCAGGCATAGCGCTTCTTGCGGTATGCTGCTGGCTCGGCGAGGTCGGAAAGAACAACAAGATGTTCTACTTCCCGATGTGCTTCATGCTTGTGGCTACGGTTACTTCACTCATCATCACGATCTTCAAGAAGTTCGGCATGATAGGCGCAGGCGAGGCAGCCTGGGGTGACTGGTTCCAGCTCTTCCTTGCTATAGCTATGGTCGTGCTTGCTATAATCCTTGTATTCGAGGCTATAGGAGCATTCAAGAGACAGGCTGAGGCTAAGGCTAAGAAGGCATAAGTTATGGAAGGAACGGCTAATATAAAAATAACTAAAGACATGCTTATAGGTGATATACTCAGGGCTTATCCACAGTCAATGTATGCTCTGATGGAGTGCGGGATGGGCTGTATAGGCTGCCCTGCTTCGCAGGGGGAGTCCGTGGCTGATGCTGCCATGGTGCATGGCCTTGACGGAGACGACATAGTGCGGTACTTAAATGAGTATATAGAGGCTTCGCAGAAGGAAGCTTAAGGTCTTAAGCATAGATAGTAAGATTATGAAAAACCGCCGGAAGCGATGTGCTCCCCGGCGGTTTCTTAATGATTATTTTTTCTTGGAAAAATCATATTTTCCTGAACTGGCTTCCTCTTCAGAAGGCTTATGAGTTGATACGAATGTAATGAAATCATTTATCTTGTCTGCAGCCCAACCTTCATTGCGAAGAGCTATTATGATATTCGTCGTTTCCGTCTGCGTCATATTAAACCTTTACAGCCAGCGTACCTCGCCGGTCTTTATGTCATACATCGCTGCGACAGTAAGAGGCGCATCATCTCCTTTGCCGAGAGCGTCCTTTACTATCTTAGCTCCGGCTTCGGCATTGAGACAGCAGGCTTTGTCATAATCTTTCTCATTTCCTATCGCCAGATGGATGTAGTCGGTAAGGCTCTTTACATGATCCTCGCCGTCCCCGCTTAGTGCCGCTCCAACTGCGCCGCAATTCGTGTGACCTAAGATCACGACTACAAGACAGCCGAGATGTCCGCAGGCGTACTCTATGGAGCCTAACTGCGTGTCGGTGATGACATTTCCGGCAACCCTTATCGTGAAGAGCTCCCCGATGCCAGTCATAAAGATATCCTCAGGTACTACCCTGGAATCAGAGCATGCCACGACCACGGCGTATGGGTGCTGTCCATTCTCCATCGTGTCCTTGCGGATAGCGTCAGATACGTCGCCATCGTTTGCTGTTGCCGTAAGATACCTCTTGTTGCCTTCCTTCAGTCTTGCGATTACTTCATCTTTTGTCATTGTGTACCCCCTTTTTTTAACGAGTGCCAGATCCTCTGCATTTACACC
This sequence comes from Lachnospiraceae bacterium, assembly GCA_017455525.1. Classification (GTDB taxonomy): domain Bacteria; phylum Bacillota; class Clostridia; order Lachnospirales; family Lachnospiraceae; genus NK4A144. Next base: position 32,492 of record JAFTAP010000102.1, on the reverse strand, counting down.
AATAAATGTAGGCTTTTATTTACTCATGCCTTGTTGTATTATTTTATTTTAACATTATGTAAGGAGAATTGCTATTAATATTGAGATATCTATCTTTATTTCATGATGCTGGGGTCAAAAGCCCCTTTGCGTTGTTTATGATACTTACGCTTTTGACCCTAGCATCATATTATTAATGAGCTACATGCATCGTGACTAGACGAGAAAAATAATTGCCACATCTTAATACTTGCTCGTATAATAAAATGAAAACACAGTTACCGGTTTCAGCAGTGCAAGTAGATGTGAGGAGTATATGTTTCTATAGGAGGTGGCTTAAATGTCAGAAAATAAGAATGAAAAGATTGATGCAAACGGCAAGCTGTCGGATGACATGCTGGATGATGTGAGCGGGGGAGTGATGCTTAATAGCGGGATGCTCCGCAAGACTGTTTATGACAAGTCAGAGGGAGCGGGTATTCATACGGCGATAAAAGACGAGACGATGGATGGCAAGGTCCGCCTGCTTGACGGCAGCGTAAGAAGCGGTAAGCCGGGAGCAAGCGGTCAGGACACAATGTTCGGACAGAAGATGCAGAAGGCATAACGGGTCTTGGCGTGAGCATAAAAGATTACGGCTCATCAAGCAGCAGTTTGAAGGCGTATGCATCGAAGGCGGCGTGGATCTCTTTTAAGTTATTACGGCTTAGCAGGATTTCACGACCGTCTTTTAGTATGCAGGAGCGGGCTTTCAGCTGTCGTATGTGGTTCATGTTCACTATGAAGCCCCTTGATAGCATCAGGAAAGAATCGCCTAGCTGCGCTTTTATTTCTGCTATGCTGTAATAGGCTCTTTACGCAGCTCACCCCATTGTCTGATTCAAAACATAATCCAGCATATTTTGTCCCGCTTTTGTCCCACTTCATGTGATATGATGTGTGTGCAATGTAGTTTCGGGTTTAGGGATATGGTATACTATGAGCACTTAGCGGGCGTATTTTGGCCGCTTATGTGCGAGTTATACCTAAACACTTAGCGAGGTGTTTTCGAGCTTAGTGTTTATGGTATACTATGAGCACTTAGCGGGCGTATTTTGGCCGCTTATGTGCGAGTTATACCTAAACACTTAGCGAGGTGTTTTCGAGCTTAGTGTTTATGGTATAATTTTCGGGTTGATGTAAGAATTAATTTTTTGGAGGTAATGCTATGAACATCACAAAAAGCAAAGAAGGCAGCACGCTTACGGTCTCACTTGAGGGAAGGCTTGATACCACGACTTCCCCGCAGCTTGAAGCAGAGCTTAAGACTGCGCTTGATGACGTGAAGGAGCTTGTGTTTGACATCAAGAGCCTTGAGTACATCTCATCGGCGGGCTTGAGGGTACTTCTTTCTGCGCAGAAGGTCATGAATAAGCAGGGAGGCATGGTCATACGGGGCGCAAGCGAGGAGATCATGGAGATATTCGAGGTGACAGGATTCGTGGATATCCTTACGATCGAGAAATAGAGCGGGATATAATAACCGGCATGGCAGGCTTATGCCGGATAATAAGAGGTAGGCTATGACAACAGATCATGTATATGTTAAAAATGACGGGAGCGGTCTGGATAAGGCGCTTCATGTCACTGACAGCTTTATAAAGAAGCAGCATCTTACAAAGCGGGACTCCATGCATGTCCGCCTGCTTGCGGAGGAGATGCTCGGAATGGTGAGGGCTATTACGGGTGAGTTCAAGGCTCTCTTCTGGATAGAGGGCAATAACGAGCAATGTCACTTAAGGCTTACGGCGGACGTGGAGATGGATCCCGATAAGAGGCGGGAGCTGATGTCCGCATCCACATCAGGTAAGAATACTTCCGCAAGGGGTATCATGGGAAAGATCAGGGAGCTCGTGGAGATCGGAATGGAGAACTACGAGGACGTGAGCAGGCTTCAGATGCAGTACGGAGTAGATCCCATAAGCTACGGCATGATGGGCATTGATAACGAGATGATGAGCCAGGCTATGCTTACATGGTCGCTTAATCAGTACCGTGAGAGCGTCTTAGATTCAAAGGATGAGAACGAGGCCTACGAGGAAGCGTGGGATGAGCTTGAGAAGTCTATAGTCGCTAACATTGCTGACGACGTGCAGGTAGGCATAATGAAGGACAGGCTAGAGATGACTATATTCAAGAGATTTGCTGTTTGACGATATATGCATAATGAAGACGTATTTATCAAGCGGACATTTTTAAGGTTTTTTACGCCTACATTGTTAGCCCTTCTTGGGACGACATTCTCTTCTTTTGGCAATACATTATTAGCAGGGCATTTTCTTGGGAAAGAGGTGCTCTCGGCCATGAACATACTGTCCAGCTTTACCTTCCTGTATGCCATGCTCGGCTGCCTCATATCAATAGGAGCGGCATCCAGAGCCTCCATAGCCGTAGGCAGGGAGGATTTCAGGACGGCGGGACAGTATGAATGGCTGGCGCTTGCGCTGTCCTTTATAGTCCCTCTCATCATATCGATACCGTGTCTGATAAATTTCAGAGGCTTGTTTGCGTTATTGGGTGGTGATACGGAGGCTTATTTTATAGGATCTTCCTATGGGAAACTGGTTGTCGCTTTTGGCTTCCTGAATACCCTGATGTATTTTCCGTTCAATTTCCTTAGGATGGCTGGGAAGGGGCGGTACGGAATGTATTCCTATGGAGCAATGGGCATAATAGATGTCGCCTTAGTCTATGTCTTTCTTAGGCTTAATATGGGGGCTGCCGGCGTAGCGCTGGGGTATATCATCTCAATGCTTGTCGCAGACGCTTCCGGTATATACTTCCTTTTTAAGAAGAACGATCTGTTTAAGATAGAACGCCCTAATAAGAACCATCTTACAGGCATGCTTATCTCTGTCGTCGCGTTCGGAAGCGCAGCGGGGCTTAATAACCTGTGCAAAGTGATACGCACAGTCTTGATGAATCTGCTTGTGGCTAAATATCTCGGGAAGGCGGGCTTACAGAGCCTTGCCGTGGGATGCTCAGTCATTAATCTTGCATCAGCGTCAGTCACGGGCTTTGGTCAGGCTGTCTCCCCGATAATAGGAGTGCTTTATGGAGAACGGGACAGGAAAGGGCAGCGGCAGGCCTTGAATATCAGCGTAATATATTCGGTGATTTTCCATGCCATGCTTGCGGCGGTGCTTATTGCGTTCGCAGTGCCTTTAGCTAAGGCATTCGGCATTAACGGAGATGACCATATAAGAGAGACTGCATTGCTGATCCGAATCGTGGCGATAAGCTTCATACCGGCTTCGGTCATGAATATCCTCATATACTATTTTACGGCGATCGGAGAGAACAGGAATTCCAGGATACTTACCGTTATGCACGCTTTCGTACTCGTGGTCGTACTCACGGCAATTCACCTTAGCTTTGACAGATCGGTCTGGTACGGGCTGTCGTTCATCACGGCAGAAATATTTGACTTCGGCGTGATGATTCTCTTAAGTGCCATAAGGAGAAAACAGGATCCAAAGCTTCATGGATTGCTTCTGGAGCAAAGAGTATATGCCGAGAAATTCTTTTCGACCGTAGCTGACGGTACTGAAGGCGGTGCGGTAGGGACATCGGGTGAGGTCGTGGCTTTCTGTGAGGAAAACGGCGTTTCTCCTGCCCTTTGCATGAAGCTCCCTCTTGTAGTAGAGGAGCTTCTGGTAGTCCTTGCAAGACATTGCTTTGACAGAAACTCCCCTCAAATAGACCTGAGGATATCCATTGCGGGAGAGGATGTCCTTATGAGGATGCGCTGCGAGGGGGCGACCTTCAATCCCATCGAATGGTACGCGGAAAGGAAGGAGAAGCTCTCCCCCGAGGATTTTATGATGGATGAAGCCTTCGGGATGAACGTGGTTGATAAGATAGTGAGCGATGTGAAATACAACAGTACCTTCGGAGTGAACAATCTTATAGTGACAATGGGTGGTAAAACGAATGCAAAGAGCGCCTGAAAATCAGGAGAGGGAGATAGCCCTCGTACATCATAAGACCGGAGTAAAAAAGAGCTTCATCCTGAGGCCTTTCCGTCCCGGGGATGAAGATGCGGTAATGAAATGCGTAAGCGAGGAATACGGCGACACATATTACAGAAGAGAGTATTATGATAAGGAGCTTCTGTCACGTAAGGCAAATAACGGTGGGCTTTTTCTGTTCCTTGCTTACTGCGGGGACGATGTGTGCGGGATACAGTCAATTATCTCACACGCTCCGTCAGAGACTAGATTAGAGGCGGCGTCCCAGATATTCAGAAAGGACTACAGGGGCTACGGGCTGCCTTATGAGCTGGTAAAATATACCTATGAAGCCGCCAAAGCGCTAAATCCCAGCTGCATATATGCATCCACCGTTGTATTTCATGACATCACGCAAAGGATGTGCGAGGAAGCGGGCATGGTCCCGGTCGCCTTTAACCTGGGAAGCCATCTCACATCAAGGATGCATAACAGCTTCAGCCTCGGAAGCAGCGAGAAGTACGCGCAGGCTATACTGATACTTCCGGTTGGCAGGAAGGATGCAGGAGAGATATACATACATCCCGACATTGCTTCGTCAGTCAGGCGGCTGTATGAGGAGCTGGGAGTAGGCTATAATATAGTATCGGGCATTCCTTCGGACGATGATACGGCAGTCCCGGAGCATACGGAGCTTGATGTGTCAGTAAATGAAAGAGAGCAGAGCGTTAGCATTACCGTATCCGAGATCGGCAGCGACCTTATTCAAAAGGTAAGGGAGGTCAGAAGCTGTCATGACGGCGGATACTGGACAATGCAGCTCATCCTTCCGACAGACAGGAGTCCTGCACTGAGAGCTTATGAGGAGCTTGTCAGGGAAGGTTTTTTCTATGCGGGGATAAGGCCCTTGTGCAGCGACAGGGAGCAGATATTTATGCAGTATACGGGCGGCGTGCGCTTCTGCTTTGATGAGTATAAGCTTACAGACAGGTTCCGTATCCTGATGGATGAGATCATAAGACTGAAACGGATATCAGAAGCGGGTCCGTGCGGAGGTTAAAATGAGGAAAACAAAAGGGAAATCACTGGGCAGGACTATAATGACGGCGATGACGGCTCTTGTCGTCGTAACGCTAATCGTCGTGTCCGTATTCATGGCGCTTAGTATCCGCTCCATGCAGAGTACGCTCGTGGAGTATAACGGCAAGCTCGGGGACAGGGCGGGAGAGATATCATCGACTTCAATGGAGGCCGAGGTGACTGACCGTCTTATGCAGACTGTGCAGGGAAAGGCGGCAATAGTCGATTCCGGCTTCGGGCATTTCAAGGCGACAGTGGAACTTCTGGCAACTGATGCAATGTATCTCTATGAGCATGCGGATGAGTTCGGCAGGATAAAGATAGACGAGCCTTCTGCTGAAAATGACGGCAAGCTCGTGGTACATATGACGCACAGCAGGAATACCGATATGTCATCGCCTAAGGTCTTGGATGAGGCGGGGCTTTTAGGAAATGAGCAGAACACTCTTATATCAGCCCATGCCGGTAATCCTGCCATGGCAAAATGCTATATTGCCACGGAATCAGGACTTATGATAGAGGCGGACAGGAATTCCTCGGATAAGCTTAATGAGGATGGATCGGTCGCTTTCTATGAGGTATCGGAGCGTCCTTGGTACTATGAGACAAAGGAGGCCGGTGCTACACATTTCACCAATATAACCCCCGAAGCGAGCGGTAAGCGCATAGGAATGATGTGCGGCTCACCTATCATGAATGACGGGAGATTCATGGGGGTCGCCTGTGCGGGCATGTATCTTGATGATGTAGATGAGATAGTTAATTCTACTGAATTAGGCGCAAACGGGATCGCCTGCATCGTGAACAATCAGGGACAGCTTCTTTTTTCCTCTGATAAGTCGGGAACGCTCACGATCACAAAGGAGACAGCCGATTTTGACTTAAGGGAGTCTGATAACAAGGAGCTTGCGTCTCTTGTGTCCGATGCCTTAAACGGTAAGGAAGAGTGCAGATTGATAAAGTATAACGATGAGAGCTACTATGTGGCCTTTGCCAATATGGAGACAGTAGGGTGGGCGTTCATCCTTATGCTTCCTGAGAAGACTGTAATGGCTTCCACGGAACGGATCATGGAGGAGATCTCCCTGATCACCGATGAGACGGAGAATGCGACCACGGATTCGTTCAGGGCAATGATGATGTATGTGCTCGTGATAGGACTGATCGCGCTTTGCATAGCCGCAGGCACGGCATTTTATATGTCACGCATGATAGTGGCTCCTGTCCGGGAACTTACTGAGAAGGTATCTGAGATACAGGGCGATAACCTTGATTTTGAATGGGAAAAGAAGACGGAGGATGAGATACAGACTCTTGCGGAATCCTTCCAGAGCATGACTGAAAGGATGAAGCGGTATATCGAGGAGGTGACAAAGATCACTGCCGAGAAAGAGCGCATCGGGGCGGAGCTTAATGTCGCGACGCAGATACAGGCGGACATGCTGCCCCGTATCTTCCCACCCTTCCCTGAGAGGAGCGAGTTTGACATCTATGCGACGATGACTCCTGCTAAGGAGGTCGGAGGGGATTTCTATGATTTCTTCCTGATAGACGACGACCATATAGGGCTTGTCATGGCTGACGTGTCCGGCAAGGGAGTACCTGCGGCACTCTTCATGGTCATAGCGAAGACCCTTATAAAGAACAGGGCGCTGATGGGCGGTTCGCCGTCGGAGGTCTTAGCCTATGCCAACGACCAGCTATGCGAGGGGAACGAGGCGGAGCTTTTCGTCACGGTATGGATGGCGATAATAGAGATATCGACCGGCAAGGGAGTTGCTGCGAACGCAGGGCATGAGCATCCCGTGATAAGGCGTAAGGATGGGGCTTATGAGCTTATCGTATACAGGCACTCTCCGGCGGTAGCGACTATGGAGGGCATACCCTTCAAGCAGCATGATTTCGAGCTTAATCCGGGCGATACGCTTTTTGTCTATACAGACGGAGTGCCCGAGGCTACTAATGCGTCTAATGAACTATACGGAACTGACCGCATGCTTGAGGCATTGAATAAAGAACCTGACGCTGATGCGAAGAAGCTGCTTGAAAATGTCAAGGCTTCCGTGGATGCTTTCGTGGGAGAAGCGCCGCAGTTTGACGATCTTACGATGCTTTGCATGCAATATATGGGAAATTCACAGGGAAAGGAGAGTGAGGCTCGTGGCTGACAGGAATGAGATAAGAATAGAAGCTCTTACGGAGAATTTACAGGCTGTTCTGGCTTTTGTGGACGGACACCTTGAAGAAATGGGGGCATCCATGAAGGCTCAGATGCAGATAGATGTGGCGGTTGAGGAGCTTTTCGTGAATATAGCGCATTATGCCTATGCTCCTGATACGGGTACGGCGGTCATACAGGTAGAGACAGATCATGATAATGATCAGGTTTCCATTACCTTTACGGACACGGGAAAGCCCTATAATCCACTTGAAAAGCCTGATCCGGACGTGACGCTATCCGCAGAGGAAAGAGATATAGGAGGCCTCGGGATATTCATGGTAAAGAAGAGCATGGACGATATGAGGTATGAATATAAGGACGGACAGAATATACTGACTATCACTAAAAGGCTGTCATCATAAATAAATGAGATCTTATATATGACAGGCTTTGGGATGAAGCTGAAAATAATATGACAGGAGGCGGATATAATGCCGGAGAATAAAACGAGCAGACTTTTCCGTGAGAAGAGCATAGAGAGGGTGTCATCGCCTGAGCAGCTTGACGACTACATACGGGTGACTCATCCCGGCGTATGGATGATACTCCTTGCGATCATAATCCTGCTTGCAGGAGTGATCGTATGGGCGGCATTTGGCACGGTAAGCTTCACGGACGCATCAGGGGCTGTCCGGCAGGTTAATCCTATTTCTTTTGTAATAAACTAGGTCATGAGCTTGGAACACGGTAATAAGTCAAATAAAATCAAAAGCCCCGTAACGAAAGGAGTCGCCAAGGTTCCCGTCGTCATGCAGATGGAGGCCTTAGAGTGCGGGGCGGCGTGCCTTGACATGATACTTGCGTATTACGGGCTGTGGCTTCCCTTGGAGCAGGTGAGAGAGGACTGCGGCGTATCAAGGGACGGTTCCAATGCAAGGAACATACTTCGCGCCGCCAGAAGCTACGGCTTGAATGCAGACGGTTATCGCCTTGAGCCTGAGGACTTAAAGAATAAAGGCGAGTTTCCATGTATCATACATTGGAACTTCAATCACTTCGTAGTCTGCGACGGTTTCAGGAACGGCAGGGCGTACCTTAACGATCCGGCTAAGGGAAGCTACTCCGTCCCGATGGAGGATTTCGACAAGGCGTTCACCGGAATCTGCATGATGCTATCCCCCGGAGAGGAATTCGTGACGGGAGGCAGGAAGAAAAGCATCGCCGCTTTTGCAAGAAAGAGGCTTGAAGGGGCAGGCAGCGCGGTATTTTTCGTTGCCCTTACGATGCTCATCGCATCGCTTACGCAGATAGTCTGGCAGGGATTTTCAAGAGTATTCTTAGATGTGCTTCTTACGGGAAAGAATCCCGCATGGGTCACGCCTTTCCTTATATTCCTGTCTTTAATTGCAGTCATAGAGGTCATCTCGGCATGGATGAACGCAGTCTATGCCCTGAGGATAAACGGAAAGCTCGCGGCCTCGGGGAATGCCTCATATATGTGGAAGGTGCTGCATCTTCCGATGAAATTCTTTTCACAGCGGATGGCAGGGGATATACTCCAGAGACAGGAGACTAATGCGGGCATAGCGGGAGTCGTGGTGAATACAGTCGCGCCGCTTGCGTTTAACTTCCTGATGCTCATATTCTACCTCATAGTCATGCTGCGATACAGCCCCATGCTCACGGCGGCGGGCGTCGCGGCAATGATCATAAATATGCTGGTATCCAGGTATATCTCGTCAAAGAGGGTGAACTTGACGAGGGTTTTGATGAGGGATACGGGAAACCTTGCGTCTGCGACCGTGTCGGGCATTGAAATGATAGAGACGATCAAGGCGTCGGGAGCGGAGAACGGCTTCTTTACGAAGTGGTCGGGATATCAGGCGGGAGTAAATACGCAGACCGTGCGATATGCGAAGATGAATGAGTACTTAGGCATGATCCCGCTCTTTGTCAGCAGCCTGTCGGGGATAATCGTGCAGATACTGGGAGTGTATCTGGTAATAAGGGGAGAGTTCACGGTTGGCATGGTGATGGCGTTCCAGGGCTTCCTTGTTTCCTTCAATGCTCCCGTGCAGACCCTGATACAGGCTACGCAGGCGATACAGGAGCTGCGCACGCAGATGGAGAGAGTAGAGGACGTGATGGAGTATCCGTCCGATGATACTGAGGACAGGGAGATAACCGTATATGATAAGCTTGGCGGAAGCCTTCAGATGAAGGACGTGACCTTCGGCTATTCGCCCCTTGCGCCGGCGCTTATAGAGGATTTCAGCTTAAGTCTTGAGCGGGGGCAGAGCGTGGCGTTCGTGGGCGCGTCAGGCTGCGGCAAGTCAACCCTCGCAAAGCTCCTGTCGGGGTTATATAAGCCGTGGTCGGGAGAGATATTATTTGATGGAACACCTATATCGGAGATACCGCACAGTATCTTCACGGGCTCGCTTGCCGTAGTGGATCAGGACATCATTCTCTTCGAAGACACTATAGCGAACAACATAAAGATGTGGGACGACTCGATCGAGGATTTCGAGATGATACTCGCAGCCCGGGACGCAAAGCTTCATGAGGACATCATGATGCGTGACGGCGGCTATGATTATAAGATCATGGAGGGCGGGAAGGATCTCTCGGGAGGACAAAGGCAGAGGATGGAGATAGCGAGGGTGCTCGCGCAGGACCCGACTATCATAATTCTCGATGAAGCGACAAGCGCCCTTGATGCGAAGACCGAATATGAGGTGGTGAAGGCGATAAAGGACAGGGGGATTACCTGCATAGTCATAGCGCACAGGCTTTCAACGATAAGGGACTGTGATGAGATAATCGTCATGGACAGGGGCAAGGCGGTTGAGAGGGGGACGCATGATTATCTAATGGAAAACGGCACGCTTTACCGTAATTTAGTAATGTCAGAATAATAGAATTCCCGCCGAAAGCCTGATTTCGGCGGAGAGGAGGAGTAGCGGAGCGGTGGCGAGCGGTGAGCTTGCGAAGCGTGAGCAAGAGCGAAGCATACGACGACGATGGGCTGGTTTGAAGAACAGATAAAATTAAGACAGGAGAGGGACGAGCTAAAGCTTGAGGAGTCCTATCTAAAGATAGCGGGCGCAGTCATGGGACACCGTGCAGGCACTGTGCTTGCGAATGAGCGAATCCATGTGAGGGGCGCTATTGATGAAGTCCTGAAATACTACGGACTTAAGAGCGCGGAGATACCTGAGAGCATCAAGGACGGAGATGAACAGCTGGAGTATGCCCTGCGTCCTTACGGCATCATGAGAAGGAATGTGCATCTTGAAAAGGGCTGGCATAAGGATGCCTTCGGCGTGATGCTCGGCGTAAGGAAGGATAACGGAATGCCCGTGTGCCTTACTCCCGGAGCCCTGTCAGGGTATACATACATCGATCCTGATACCGGAGTAAGAGAGAGGGTTACTGACAGGAATGAGGAGCTTTTTTATGAAGAAGCCTATGCTTTCTATAAGCCGTTTCCCCAGAAGAAAATGAGCCTTAAGGAGCTTATAAGCTATATGCTCTCCGTGTTCCGCGCATCAGACCTTGTATGGTACTTCGGTCTTATGGGGATAGTCACGCTCATAGGCATGCTTACCCCGCAGCTTAATAAGATTCTTTTTTCCGATATCATAGAAGCAGGAAGCATCAGTGCGCTAATCGCTATGGCGGTTTTCATGATCTGCGTGACGGCAAGCTCATTGCTCATATCCGCAGCAAGAAGCCTTGTTACGGCGCGGCTTCGTACTAAGCTTTCGCTATCTGTTGAGGCGGCGACCATGATGCGGATATTATCGCTCCCTGCGGGCTTTTTTAAGGATTACGGCGCAGGAGAGCTTGCGAGCCGTTCGGAATATATGAACCTGCTCTGCGACACCATCGTCATGCAGGTTTTTGAGGTGGGATTTACGAGCCTGTTTTCGCTTGTTTATATTTTGCAGATTTTTGCCTATGCGCCGGCTCTTGTAGTGCCGGCCTTAAGCATTTCCATAATCACCGTGCTGATATCAGTTGTCTCGGCAGTATGGCAGACGAGGATATCGAGAGAGCGGATGGAGCTTCAGTCCAAGGAGAACGGCATGAGTTATTCCCTTATTTCCGGCATACAGAAGATAAAGCTTGCGGGAGCGGAGAAGAGAGCATTTGCAAGGTGGGGAGAGCTATATGCTAAGGAGGCTGCGCTTACCTATAATCCTCCGGTCTTCTTAAAGGCGGTTCCTGCGATAAATACGGCGGTCACGCTCTTTGGAGGGATAATCCTTTATGCAGCCGCATTGCGATCTAAGGTTTCTATTCCCGACTACTATGCTTTCAGCGCCGCTTACGGTATGGTTTCTGGGGCGCTTTTAGGGCTGTCGTCCATAGCGCTTTCTCTTGCGGACATACGCCCGAGCCTTGATATGGTGCGTCCTATCATGGAGACGGAGCCTGAGGCTTCGGAGAGTAAGGAAGTCGTAACAAGGATATCGGGCGGCATTGAATTAAATAATATCACTTTCCGCTACAGCGAGAGCATGCCGCCGGTGATCGATAATCTTTCGCTTAAGATCCGCCCCGGACAGTATGTCGCGATAGTAGGCGCGACAGGCTGCGGAAAATCGACGCTCATGAGGATAATGCTGGGCTTTGAGAGGCCGCAGAAGGGAGCGGTCTTCTATGACGGTAAGAACCTGTCATCGCTTGACCTTAAATCCCTGCGACAGAAGATAGGCGTCGTGATGCAGGACGGGAAGCTTTTTCAGGGGGATATTTACTCCAATATCGTGATATCCGCTCCGCAGCTCACGCTTGATGACGCATGGGAAGCGGCACGGATGGCGGGTATGGCGGAGGACATAAGCGCCATGCCGATGGGAATGTTCACTTTGGTATCAGAAGGGCAGGGGGGCATCTCGGGAGGGCAGAGACAGAGACTTATGATAGCAAGGGCCATTGCCCCAAGGCCAAGGATACTGATGTTTGATGAGGCGACGAGTGCGCTCGACAATATAACGCAGAGACAGGTCACGGAGTCCCTGGACGGCTTAAAATGCACGAGGATCGTCATAGCTCACAGGCTATCTACGATAAGGACCTGCGACCGGATCATAGTGCTTGACAAAGGGCGTATCGCAGAGGACGGGAGCTATGAGGAACTCATAGCGAAGCAGGGCATATTCGCAGAGCTTGTTGCAAGGCAGAGGCTTATTTTATGAACCTGCAAAGAATTGATGAGGTTCCATATTTTATGGATGTGTTTGACAAATGGACGAAGGAATATCCGGACAGTTTGATGCTTAAGGATGATACGGAGTTAAGCGGGCTTACCAGAAGACAGGTGGAGAAATATTAAGATAGGGAGGTCTTCGTGTATTGATGAAGATTAGAAATAATAAATCCGCTGCGTATATATTAATAGGAACGCATATTAAAGCTCCGTAAATATAAAAATAATAAAAACATGAAGGAGGCAGCATCATGAATATGCGGCTGCGGGAGTGGCACGGTATAGTGATGCACAGTTTAAAGACCTTATCGCACAGAGTTGAAAAGTCTAAAAGCAGGAACAAATTTTATATAAGTATTTTCGGCATATAATATGGGCTGCTTTGTGGAGATACGATTGTGAGGAAAGTGTAATTTTATGTACTTTAGCAAGAAGACGCATTTACTTTCATTTGCTATCATGACGGCGGCCGTGATAAAGCTTGCGGGAGCTGCGATAGAAGGAATTATAAGGATGATGTTTGCAAGGATGCCGTCACTTCTGCCTGATATGCTCGATACTCTCATGTGGAGAGTGCAGATCATAAGCTCGGTGGTACAGGTGGCTCTTATTGCTGTGATTTTTTTCATGTCATGGAGAAAGCTGTCAAGGTATAGGGAGCTTATTGACGAGGATGACAGGGCGGAGCTTGGCATGCTGCAGAAGGAAGTGCTGGGCGAGCATCTCTCTTCGCTTACGGCTAATGAGATAGGGCAGCTCATACAGATATGGGCAGTGATACTTATCGGGGCGGAGTGTATATATTTCTTTGCTTCCATGATATACAGGCGTTTCACGAAGGAGCTTGTTCTTGTGGCTATAAATGGGGCTGCGTATGCTTCCTTTGTCTCGCTCTATAACATGACTCATGGCTTCAAATACATAGAGATGATGACGGCAATACTGCTGGGAGTCGTCATGACTGCCATATTCTTAAGTGACAGGTATCTGAAGATAGCCGCGGTGGTGATATCAATCGCATTCCTGCTTGCGTTCGGCGTGTTTCAGATGCAGACAATAGGCTTTTCGGGAAGAGAGATAGGGATAGTCTGGTCCTCGGTCATATTTCATCTTACGGAGACGATAGGGCTTTTCCTGCTTGCCGTCTACCTTTCAAGACATTACATAGGGCTATGATTCTTATTTTTGTCCCGTTTTTGTCCCACTTGGTTTGATATAATGTGTCAACTGATAAAAATATAAGGCAGGCTTCACTTTAAGGTTAAGGGTTGAAAATCAGAAGGCGTGCAGATATATAATTCATATATAACGATTTATCTTATAAAATTTGAATATAAACCGTCATAACTTATAAATAATATATAGTTCTAACGATTTATCTTGGAGGTATATGGGAAGCACAGCAGTGACAATCTGCAAAGGAGGAAATGAAATTGAAAAGATGTTATTTAAGTTTAATCTGTTTACTTGGATTGATGTTGACCTTAAGCGGGTGCGGCAGGAACACTTCCACAGGCACAGCTGATACCACAGTGGAATCTCCCGAGTGGGCGGCTTCCATCGGAGAGGAGAACGGGGCGAGTCAAATCTTTATTGTGGCCGCTGTGGGAGATACAACGGCCTATGTTTCCATGCATGAAAAGAACGAGGATGGCGAGTGGACCGAGATTATCAGTACGCCGGGCTTTATCGGAAAGTACGGCATGGATAAGGAAAAAGAGGGCGACGCAAAAACACCGACAGGAAGTTTCCATTTTACGGAGGCGTTTGGAATCGCTCCTGACCCCGGCTGCAACGGATTTACGTACAAACAGGTGACGGACGATGATTATTGGTCAGGAGATATGAGAGAGGGATATTCATACAACAAAATGGTAAATATTAAGGATTTGCCAGATCTTGATGTCGATGCCAGTGAGCATATCATTGATTATACCGAACCTTATCAGTATTGTATGAATATAAGCTATAACGAGGATGGAGAGGCAGGTCTGGGCTCTGCTATTTTTCTGCATTGTTTCAAGAAAGATAAGCCCTATACAGGAGGCTGTGTAGCCATTCCACAGGATAAGATGATTACCGTGCTTCAGAGGGTAAAGCCGGAATGCGTGGTGATATTGGATACACTTGAGGAGCTTAGTCCGGCAATTTATAGTGAATGGGATCCGGCAGGGAGATTGTCTGAAAATAGCAATGAAACCAGTGGGGAAAGTACTGAAAAAGAACCTGAATCTGTTCTTCTTCCGGCATATACCTATACCGGAGATGAGAAAGTAGCAGCAATATGTGATTATCTTGTGAATGTGAAGGCATTGGATTATGAAAAGGCTGATATTTCTATTCCCTATATGTATATTGTAGATGAAGACGTTGACACGGATGACATTCGCATTTGGGGCGATTTTTGGATATTAAATTACAATTTGGACGGAGAAGTGCTTAAAACGGAGTCCGGAGGAAATTATCCCGGTCTTATGCATCTTGAGAAGATATCCGGCGGAGGTTATTCCGTTGTGGATTTTGAAGTAGTGGCAGATGGCTCTGATTTTATTCCAAGCGCAAAAAAGATATTCGGCGACAGGTATGATGATTTTGCCAGGGCTCATGCTGACAACGAGGCGATGGAGAAACTCAGGCTTGAATATATCCGCGATTATGTGAAAGCTAATGAGCTTGATATCACTGCATACCAGGATTACGGATGGGATGCTGTGTCAATTGATTGATGAAAATGAGGTATTATCCGCAGACGGACCGATACGCTACGAAATATAACGGGGGGATTGGTCTATAACGCAACGGAGACAGTGGAGGCAGGGCATACTGCAAGCCGTTTCATCATGGGAAAGAATTATAGGATATAAAAAGTGCTGCCGGAATAATGCTGTGCTTCGTATAAATAGATATAAAGAAATAAGAAAGCTGAGGGAAAGAAACAATATGAAAGTATCTGAAAATGACGGAAAGCTCTTGGTTTTTCTTGAGGGAAGGATTGATTCAAATAATGCACCGTCTGTAGAGAAAGATATAAGCGGGATATTGGATTTTCATAAAGGAAAGGATGTGGCGTTTGATGCAGGAGAGCTTACTTATATCTCAAGTGCCGGGCTCCGTGTATTGATGAAAGTGAGAAAGTCTTTCGGAAAATCCCTCGCTCTCTTAAACGTTTCCAGGGATGTGTACGATATTCTCGAAACCACAGGGTTCACCGAATTATTCGATGTGAGGAGGACTTACAGGCAGATAAGCGTGGAGGGGCTTCCCGTCATCGGGAGAGGCTTCTTCGGAACTGTATACCGGATGGATCAGGAAACGATTGTAAAGGTGTACAAAGGCAAAGAAGCCATATCTATGATAGAAAATGAAAAAAGGATGGCGCAGAAAGCTTTTGTTGCCGGTATCCCTACTGCAATCTCATACGATATCGTAAAGGTGGGAGAGGATTACGGCTCAGTTTTTGAGCTTCTGGATGCGAAGTCTTTTCATGATATCGTAAAGGATGGTGACGAACCGATTGAGAAAGTGATCCGTAAATATGTCGGGATGCTTCGGTTAGTACACAATACCCGAATGGAGAAAGGAGATTTTCCATCATACAAAGACAGATTCCTTAATTATCTTGATGTGATCAGAGAGCATCTGTTGGATAGTCAGTTTGAAAAACTAAAAAATCTTCTTCTCAATATGCCGGATGAAAATACGGTAGTTCATGGCGATATTCAGATGAAAAACGTGATGCTCTCCGGCGATGAGGCAATGTTGATAGATATGGATACGCTGGGACTCGGAAATCCCGTATTTGAATTTGCCGGACTTTTCGTGACTTACCGGGAGTTTGCGGAGGACGAGCCGGATAACTCTAGGATGTTTCTTCAGATACCGCAGGAGAAAGCGGATGAGATTTGGCAAATGACGTTTGATCATTATTTTGATTCTGTAAGTGATACCGACAGGGAAAAGATTCTTGAGCAAATACGTCTTGTGGCAGCTATTCGTTTCCTATACCTTTTGGAGAGTACAGACTTAAAGAACAACACTTTTGGGGCAAAACGCATTGAACATACGAGAGAGCATATTGATGAATTGCTGAATAAGGTGGAACGGCTTGAGGTGTTGTGATTTGCTTTTTTGTAACAGTATCGCCCATTAAATAAAGAAAGAGGAGGAGCGGATGTGATGGATGAGAACAGATTAGATGACAATGTGTTAAAGGATATCAGCGGAGGAGCAGGAGGAGAGGCTTCCGTAAAAATGGATGCCAAAGTCATAAAGACTGTGGAGTCCTACTGTCCCCGGTGCGGAAAGATAACCACGTTTGAGATATACAGTGGAGGCAGGGCATATTGCAAGCCGTTTCATCATGCGAAAGAAATGTAGTGAAAAAACGCTGCCATAATAATGCGATGCTTCGTATAAATAGATATAAAAAAAATCAGGGAGGCGGAAAATGGGTAACGAAGAAAGAAAGCTTAATGAGACGGAAATGTCACAGGTATCAGGCGGCGCAGGAATGACAGGTAAAGTAGTTGATATTCAGATAGTAGATAAATCTGGGATAGTGGTAGGCTCTTATACCAGCGAGGAAGAGGCCGTGGAGGAGTTTGCAAAGTATGGAGTTGGCTATCAGATAAAGAAGATCATACGGTGAAAAGAGAATATTGCTGTTTTTGTCATATTTGGACAGGGGTGGTAATTTTAAGAGCATGAGGGATGAGATGATGAATGGGAAATTAGATGATGAAATGATAGAAGAAGTTACGGGCGGAATGGGTGTGTCTGATGATCCGCAGAGCGCAGGGAGATGTCCGCACTGCACTGCTTATCTTAAAAAGACGACTTACGGATATGTCTGTCCTGACTGTGGGGCTATGTATGACCGCAGCAAGAGACCTCTTGACGGGAAGTAGGAAGCTATGCGAAGTAAGGCGGGCAAGAGCTTATTGAAGATATATCTTGATGGAAGGATTGATTCATCGAATGCGTCGTCCGTCGAGAAAGAGATAATGGATATAATCCAGTTGAATGAAGAGCTGGACGTCACATTCGATGCGGATGGGCTTAAGTATATATCAAGCGCAGGCCTTCGGGTGCTCCTAAAAGTCCGTAAATTAAAGGGAAAGAGCATAGAGATCACGAATGTTTCCGATGAGGTTTTGGAGATATTCACTACGACCGGATTTACGGATCTTTTTGATATAACCCGCCCTATGCGAAGGATATATCTAGAGAGAACAGATGTCCTTATAAGGAGCGTGAACGGCGAGATCCATCGTCAGCCGGATGATAACATTGTCAAGGTTTTCCATGAAGGCACGCCTCTTGGAGAGATCAAAAAAGAGAGGGAGAACGCCCATAATGCACTTGTGGCAGGGATCCCGACTCTTATTCCTTTCGATATAGTAGCGGTCGGAAACTGCTATGGGATAGTGTTTGAGGCTGCCGGCTCGCTTTCTCTTGCGCAGGCTATAACAAGGGAGCCTGAAAGGCTTGGCGAGTATGCCGTGAAGTTCGCCGGTTTCCTGCATGAGCTTCATGAGATTCAGGTCGGAGATGAGTTTCCGAACATCAAGGAGAGATACAGGGGGTGGCTTGAGAGGGCAGGGCTTTTTCTGTCAGATGACGACAGACGCAATATCAATGCCCTGATTAACGGGATTCCGGACAGCAGCGGGTATGTACACGGAGACATAAATCCGGCTAATGTGATAATGAGTGACGGCGAGATGATGCTTATGGACATGGCGGGCTCCGCCCACGGACATCCGATATTCGACCTTCAGGGACTGTATGCGTCATTGGTTGAGATCGAAAAGGAGCGGTCGATGTACTGCAGCAGCACCTTCGGCATCTCGGGAGATAACTGCGTGAAATTCTGGGACATTTTCTTCCCTGCTTATATGGGTGGCAGGTCAGAGGCGGAGCTTGATAAAATGAGAACCCTGCTTGGCAGGTATTATGTGTTGAAGCAGAGACTCCTTTCTGTATTGGAAGAGAAGAGTTGATAAAAATTCATTATGATACGGCATCGTTATAAAGCCTCGGTCATTATTTCGATATATTTTTTAATAAGGCTCTCGTCATAGAAAAGGTCATTGTGGTCATGCTCTGGGAAATCGATGATATCAAGATCCGGGGTGTATGTTTTCATTATTTCAAGATTTTTTATTTTGCTCTCCTTCTCCTCGTCCGGGATCTTCAAGGCATTAAGCTGGATCACATGGCCGTCGTACTTTGGTATCTCTTTTACCGTGCGGTCTATCTTCGCTACCATATTCATCTTCCGCACTACCTCTATCTGCGTGATCGCTCCGCCTGTCAGATCGAAAAGATTCTCCGGGAAATCATTGAGACGGGTTTCCTTTATTGGCTCATCGGTAAGCTTGCTCGCAAAATCGGAATCGCCCATCATGACAAAGGGCTTATGACCGTGCGATTTAGCCCACCCGGCAGCAAGCGTGTAGGATAGGTAGCCGCCCCATGAGAAGCCCATGAAGCCGTCTATCCTGTCGCAGCCTTCGGGGAGGTTATTCTCAAGGATCGCCATATACATATCATTGATATCGTCATAATCCGCATCCTTAAATAGCACGTCATAGTGGCTGTCGGTCGCTTCGATCACGAAGATATTGAAGACTTCATTAAAAAGTTTAAGCATTTGCAGAGTCCTCGCAACCGGAGCTATCCCATATACGAATACAAGCATGGGCTTTTCCTTGTCATATTCGCCGTAGTTATAGAATATCCGCCTGTTTCCGGCGATCAGCTTCCTTACCGTCCTGTAGCGCATGATGTCAGTCACCCGGTATTTTACGCTAAGGTCAAGTGAATTTACCTTAGCTGCAAAGCGCATGGCGCTAAGGGAGGTCATGCCGAGGCTGAACATATCATCTGTCACACCGAAGCTGATGCCCGGCAGGAATTCCTTTGCGGCGTTCAGCAGATGCGTCTCCAGCGCAGTCTGTGGCGGTTCGCCTTTGATGTCAGCATCATATTCAGGAACCGGCATATGCCTTCTGTCGATTTTAGCATTGGGAAGCAGGGGCATCTTATCAAGCTTCATATATATCTCAGGCTTCATATAGTCAGGCAGGGCGGAGGAGTCCATGAAATTACGGAGGCGCGATTCATCGACTACGGCTCCGTCCCTTGCCGTATAATAAAGGATGAGATGCGGGCTTCCGTACAGCTCGGAAACTAAGGCTACTGTTTCCTTTATTCCGTCATGGCTTCCCGCGACAGCCTCGATTTCCCCAAGCTCTATCCTGTATCCCCTGAGCTTTACCTGATTATCCATCCTGCCTATGAATTCGATCACGCCGTCCTCATTATATTTTACGAGATCTCCCGTATGATACATCCGCTCTCCGGGGAGAATGGGGCAGTCCGTGAAGGACTTCCGGGTAAGCTCGTCCCTGTTGTGATAGCCGATACCCACCTGCACGCCCGCTACGCATAGCTCGCCTGCCACGCCTATAGGGAGCAGCTTCCCGTATTTATCGAGGACGAAGCAATAGGTGTTTGGCATTGCCCTTCCTATGGGGACATTATTGTACGCAACCCCTGCCTCAAGAGGGAACCATGTGCTGTCGTCGGTACATTCCGTAGGACCGTATTCATTTATTATCTGTATTGATTGTCTTCCCGTGATGCCGTATAAAGCCTCGCCCCCAGCGGCTATATATCTTAAAGGCAGTTCGTACTCCGTCATAAGGACTCTTGCGACAGAGGTGGTGAAGCCGCCGCCGGTTAAGGCGTTATCCCTCATGAACGCTACAATCTCATCGGTGTCCTTGCGCTTATCTTCTCCGAGGATGAATACGGAGGCGCCTGATGACAGAACCGGGAAATAATCCTCTATGTGGGCGTCGAATGAAAAAGACCTGTGCGCCAGGATGCGGTCGCTTTTATTCAAGCCCGACAGATGCCTGATCGAAGCTGTAAAATTCATAAGAGATTTGTGGGAGATCATGACTCCCTTCGGCTTTCCGGTGGAGCCAGAGGTATAGATCATATATGCCTTTCCGTTCGCATCGGTTCCGGGGATTTGCTTTAGACAGTCTTTGGCAGGAGCATCCGAGGGAGCGTTCACGGCAGAATTGATATCCTGCTCGGTAAGAATTATTTCCGCACCGGAATCTTCCGTCATAAAGCTTATCCTCTCCTCAGGATAGGCGGGATCTACGGGCACGTAAGCGCAGCCTGCCTTATGGATGCCGGTTATGGCTGCTACGAATTCCTTTACCCTGTCCAGCTTTAATAAGATAAAATCACCGGGCTTTACGCCCCTGTCTATGAGCGACAGTGCGAGCTTATCAGAGGCTTCGTCAAGCTCCTTATAGGTATAGGTTCCGTTATCCGCGCTGACAGCGAGAGCGTCCGGGGAAGCCTTTACGTTTTCCTTGAAGAGATCGAGCCAGGTCTTATTCCTGTCAACGGGAAGCTCCATGCCTTTTGATATCCCGATTATCCTTAAGGCTTCTTCATGGCTTACCTTGTCATACTGCGTCAGGGGCTTATCCGGCTCCTCTGCTATCTGTGACGCAAGATTCTTATACATATTTATGACGGTGTCTGCCTTTGATGCGGCAAACTTCTCGTCATCGAACGCCGCATTTATCTCAAGCCCTTCTTCTTCCGTTACGGTGAATAAGATATCAAGGCCGAAGAGCCCGTCCTCATTACCCAGACCGAAGTCTGTCGGTTCTTCATGTTCTTTTGTGATTTTATTTATAGCTGCTTTCGCAGTGTCATCCTCATCGGCGGAAAGCTTTGCGAATATTTTAGTGTTGTCTTCTGTGTGGAAACGGGCACAGAAAGGGGCTGATATATCCCGCTCATAAACCCAGTTCACAAGTCCCATTATGAGCAGCGCCGCATCGGTATGCGAGCTTTCTTTCTGCCCGCTAAGGGCGCATATTTTTCTGAAAATATTGCCGGGTATATCTGCTTTTCTGACCTGCTCCATCCTTGTGGCTCCTTTTGATTTTTTATGATTATACCACAGAAAAATAAAAAAATTGCCATATTTATGATTTATTTCGTATATATCATCAGAATGAGACAGGACAGGGCGTTTTTTGTCCCGTTTTTGTCCCATTTGGTGTGCTAATATGTTACGCAGCGTCGGGAGAAGAAGCCGTCACGCAGGTCTTTTTGCGGTAGAGGCAGGGGATTCCGGGGCGAGATTAAAGGAGGAGACGGATTATGAAAAAAAGAAGGAAGATATCGCTTATATTAGTCGCTATTCTGTCACTGGCGTTATTCGTGCAGAATATCCAGGCGATAAGAGTAGTCAAGGCGGCGGAGGTGCCTGCAGATGAAGGGTTAACTGTAGATCCTGATCTGCCAGGAGCCGCCAGCGGCAATAATGCGCAGGCAGGCACGGCTCAGACGGATGACGATGCCGCACAGAAAGAGGCGGAAGAGCAGGCATCGAAGGAAGCAGCGTCGAGGGAGGCAGAGGAGCAGGCGTCAAGAGAGGCTGCATCAAGAGAGGCGGAAGAGCAGGCATCGAAGGAAGCAGCATCAAGGGAGGCAGAGGAGCAGGCATCGAAGGAAGCAGCGTCAAGGGAGGCAGAGGAACAAGCATCAAGGGAAGCCGCATCAAAAGAGCAGGCATCCAGAGAGGCAAGCGAGGCTGAGAAGAGAAGACAGGAGCAGGAGGCAGAGCGGGAGCGTCAGAGACAGGAGGCCTTAGAGAAAGCCGCAAAGGAAAACGAGGAGGCCCAGAAGAAGCAGCAGGAGGACGAGGCTGCGAAGGCAGCGGAGGAGCTTGCTGCGAAGAAGGAAGAGGAAGCTTCAAAGGCGGCAGAGGAGAGCCGGCAGGAAGAAGAGACGGTCACATACAAGCTCATAGCTAACCCCGGTTCGTTCAGCTTCGGCGAGGAGCCCGCAGGCAAGGACAGGACTGTGTATACTTTGGAAATAACCAACGGCGGGAGCGATGAGGCGGATTTCACTTTTTCATATACGAATAAGACAGGAGCGTTCACCTGCAACCTGAGCAGCGGACAGACGACCGGGAACGCCTACCATTTAACGAAGAATGGCGTGGCGACGTTTAACGTGTCCATGAAGAATAACCTCAAGGCAGGAAGCTATAAGGATGAGCTTGTGTTCAGGATAGCAAATGAGGGAGCGTCCGCAAGTCCCGTGAGGGTATCGCTGAAGGGAAGCGTTTCCGGCGCAACTAAGCAGATAAAAAGCGTTGTCGTGAGTCCTCAGAATTATAAGCTCACGGTTGGCGATAAATACAAGTTCACCGCAGCAGTAAAGGACAGTGACGGCAATGAAAAAGGCGTGCGCCAGGATGTGAGCTGGGAAGTAAGAGGAGCAAGATCATCCTCGACCAAAATATCATCTGACGGAGTGCTTAGCATCGCAAGTGATGAGAGTTCCACTGCGCTCGTGATCTACGCATTTTCAAAGGGGTCTCCATCGGTATACGGCACTTCAAATGTGACGCCGCAAAGAGGCGGCTTCAATGTGACCGTGGCGGCAGATCCCAAGGATGGAGGCTCGGTGACGGGAGGCGGAGCCGTGGTACAGGGCGGATCGGTCACTCTCACTGCCATACCTGACAGCAACTATGCTTTCGTAGGCTGGGTAAGGGACGGCAAGGTGGTGTCAACGGCTACGAATTATACTATTTCAAACGTACAGGGCAGCTTCGGCGTTACCGCAAGGTTTGACAGAAGGTACGTGAAGGTAGACCTTGAGAGGAATAATTCCGACGGCGGAAAGGTGTCGGGCGGAGGAAGGATAAGGTACGGAGAGAGCACCAGAATAACGGCAAGGGCGAATGACGGCTATGTATTCACAGGCTGGAAGGAGGACGGTAAGATAATAAGCAAGGACGCTTCCTACAAGCTTAAGGATCTTAAGGAAGACCGCAAGATCAAGGGAATGTTTGAGAAGACATCCCATACGATAACGCTTGCCGCAAGCCCCGCTGAGGGCGGCAGCGTCGCAGGCGGCGGAACTTTCGCGATAAATCAGGGAACGACGGTCAAGGCTACGCCTAATTCGGGTTACTCATTCGTAGGCTGGGAAGTGAACGGCCAGATAGTGAACAGGAACGCCACGGTCAAGATAGATAAGCTTGAAGAGGATTATAAATGCACGGCTATCTTTATCAAAACAGGAGTCTCAACATTTACGATATCCGCGGGAGTCGCTACTACAGGAGGAACAATAAGCCCCATCGGTAAGAGCGTGGTAACTCAGGGGCAGAATGTGACCTACACGATCACTCCCAAGGCGGGCTTCGCGGTGCTTGCGGTCGCAGTAGACGGTATCCAGGTTGGACCGGTGAGCAGCTATACATTCTCTAATGTGCAGGGCGATCATACTATAGCGGTGGCGTTCCTTCAGACCGACGCAGGCAGGGCGAAGGCTTCTGCGGCAGGAGGTCAGGTACAGGCTGCGAAGGTGCAGAAGATAGAAAAGACCGAGGCGAATACGGCGACAGAGGATGCTACCGTGAGCATAGATGACGCCCTCTCAGGCGAAGGCGGGGACGACTATGTGGAGGAGATGGAAGACCTTGAGAGCATAGCGATACCCACGGATGAGGAGCTGGGCGTTACAGAAGAAGACGGTATATATTCTCAGACTGCCATGATACTCGGAGTATCGCAGGCAGAGGCAGAGAGCATGGCTGCGGCAGGGAATAAGACGGCAGTGGCAAGAGCCGCTTTTTACGCCGGCGCACTTGAGGCCAACGCAGAGAATCAGTATGAGCCGATAGATATGAATGGCGTGGATTACACCAATATGACCACGGAGGAGATCATGCAGGTTTCGGATGACGACATTTATCCAAGCTATACGAATCTTACAAGCGTGGTAGAAAACGTAATGACGACAGATGATCTTATGACGCTCGTGGAGGGCGGTACGGAGAATGTGTCCGTAAGCCTTACGGAGATGAGTAATAATGACGTGGCTCCTGCGGATGAGAAGATCATGAAGAATGCGGTGGGGCAGAAGCCTTTACAGTATTTTGACTTATCCATGCATAAGACCGTAAACGGCTACACGGAGAACATCCATGAGCTTAGCGACTCCATGGAGGTAGTGATCGAGATACCGGACGAGATATATAAGAGCGGCAAGAAATACTGCGTACTTAGGGTGCATGACGGTGAGCTGAAGGTGCTCCCTGACCTGGATGACGATCCGAAGACCATAACCTTCCGCACTGACCGTTTCTCGACCTATGCGATAGCGCAGGAGGTCGCATCCACGAGGCAGATGGTCATGTACTTCACTCTTGGGGCGCTTATAGCATTAGTCACCGGGCTGACCTGCGTGCTTATACTGATACTGAATCAGGCAAGGGCAAGAAGGGCACGGAGACGCGCCCGTGCCGAGCAGCGCAGAAGGGAAATACAATATTAAAATATTTTGAAAATATGCTGCCGGATTTTATTTGAGTTCGTATAAATATATAGAAGGACATAATTGAATGGACTTAGGAATCAAAAAAGAGTAGCATAAGAAGCACAGTATTATTTTAAGGAAAAAGGAGGTAGATATCATGGCAGAGATGAATGGAAAGCTCAATGACGACATGCTTGAAGGAGTAAGCGGAGGAGTTATCTTCAATGCATCAGGGATCATCGGAGCGGATAATAACAACCCGTGGGAGGTTCTTGACGACAAGAATGGCAATACACTGGGGCGTTTCTCTAATCGGGATGATGCTGTCGCTGCAGCAGGGAGGCTCGGGCAGAACCACATGGAAGTGAACTGGGATCAGGTCCAGCAGCTTCGCGGACAGAGGTGATGCAGACATCTGAGCAATGGACGTAGAAAAGATATATCTGGAATATCACGATAAGATATTCCGATACGTCAGAGAAAAAGTAGGCTTAAAGGAAGATGCTGAAGATATATGCTCGGACATCTTCCTTAAGCTACAAAAGAAGCTTCCGGAATATAACAGCAATAAAGCGGCGATGTCAACATGGGTATACACCATAGCGAGGAATACCGTCATAGACTTCTACAGAACCCGGCATGATACGGATGAGCTTTCGGACGAGCTTGCAGGTGAGCTTGCATCTGAGTATGACACGGACAGTGAGATAATGGACAGAGAGACGCTTAGCGAGCTTGCGGCAGCTCTCAGGAAGCTTACGGACGAAGAGAGAGCCGTTATAGTCCTGCATTATTATGATGGCTTATCGCTTGCTGATATTGAAAAAAGGACAGGACTTTCATACGGTCAGGTGAAGCTACGCCATAATTCGGGGCTAAAGAGCATGAAGAAGTTTTTATCGGATAAGCCTGCTAAAAAAGGTTTTCACATCGTAAAAACATAAAGGCTTTAGATTACAGGAGAAGAAATCTATGGATAATACTGAAAGGAAGCTGAAAAAGCTTTTTGATTATCAGAAATTTGAGAAAGAGCCGGGACTTCAGGAGTTAGTGGACGATGTGCACGGAAGCTTATCCGGCATGAGGAAGCTAACGGACGATGAGCTGGAATATGCGGCTGCGGGAGCAGCCAGGTTTAGTGATTCGCAGCTTGAAAAGGCAGGGGTTAATATAAAATATGTGAATGGAAAGAAGACATATCAGGCGACCCTGTCCGGCGGAAAGAGCATCAATATAAATGAGAATGTGGCGATGGGGATGTATGACTGCTATAACCTTTCCGGTGGCACTAAACTGACGGATGCACAGCTTAAAGACCTTATCGCACAGAGCTGATGTGATACATAATGACACCGATCCAGTATCTGCATGTATCATTTGAATTATGGGGAGCGGTATTCGGGCTTATATGCATAGTTACCGTGTATGCTACGAGGTATTTTGAGAAGAAGCTTTCAGATTACCTCGTAGTGCTTTTTTTAATGAACAGCCTGAGGCTTCTGTCTGACAGCCTTGCGTGGTACTTCAGGGGCAGCGAAGGAGTGCTTGGCTATTATACGGTGCGTATCGCAAACTTCCTTGTTTTTATTCTTTCCTTTGCCGTGCTGTCTGCCTTTGCAGGATATGTGACCTGCCTTGTGGAGATACGCCGGGGTAAGAGCAATGAGAGATTATGCAGGGCAGTGTATGCTCTGAGCATGATCGGAGCCTTGCTTGTGATCGGTTCCCGCATATTCGGGTATTATTATTACTTTGACGGGCAGAATTTTTATCATAGAGGAAGTCTTTATTTTCTGCATTTTGCTTTGGGGTTTATGATCCTGATAATCATCTGGCTCATTGTGTTCCCTAACTTGAAATATATGGAATGCATGGAAAAATATGCGGTGGTGGGCTATTTTGCATTGCCTGCAGTGGCGATAATCATACAGACATTTAAATATGGAGTATCATTTATTGACATCGCTGATACGATAGCGTTGATAATGGTTTTCGTCTCTTACGAGCTGCAGTACACAAAAGTATGCGTAAGGTGCGAGCAGGAGCTTTCACTTGAGAAGCAGAGACTTCTTGAAGAGCAGGTGAAGCTTAAGGAAAGCCGTATCAGGCTTTTTCAGGGGCAGATCAAGCCGCATTTTATCTATAATATGCTGACTGTGCTTTGGGAGATATGCAGCGATAATCCGAAGGCGGTGGAGCTTATCAGAGGGATGTCTAAGTACTTGAGAGGCAGCGCGGATCTCCTTGACGAAACGCAGTGCATAACGATAGATAAGGAGCTTGAGACGGCGGAGAATTACCTCAATCTGATAAAGGAGCGTTTCGGTGGTAATATAAGCTCGGAGATATCGGTGGAGAATAAGGGCTTCATGCTCCCCGCATTTACGATACAGACTTTGGTTGAGAATGCCGTCACGCATGGGATAAGGAAAAATAAGGACGGACAGGGGAGTGTCCTTATTCATGTATATGCGGACAGCAAGGACAATATCATTGAGGTAAAAGATGACGGAGTGGGCTTTGATACAGGCATATTAGAGCATGATGACGGCGGAGAGAGGCATGTAGGGATTTATAATCTGAGAAACAGGCTTGAGCTTATGTCCGGAGGAAGCCTTGATATAGAAAGCGTTACAGGGGAAGGTACGAAGGCTACGGTCCGCATTCCGAAAACACCCCCGAATCCATCTGACCGGAAGTAGGCTGTTACACTAATCCGCCGGCGGTGTATTCCGCCCAGCTGTATTGATTCATATATTCTCCGGTATGGCTTTCCGCCTGACCGATCCTAAGCAGGGTATAATAATCGCAAGGAAGCTTGTCGGTTAGGACTGCATAGGAGCCTCTTCCGAAACTCAGCACATCGGCGTAGCCTAATTCGTCAAGCTTATCATAGAGGCTTTTCAGCAGCTTACGGCAGTAGCTGGGGCTTTTTTCATTTGCCTCTTCCCATATGGAGGCGCATATCTGCCCTACGCTTACCGCTGCGCCGCGCCTGTCGATAAGATAGGCGAATACTTCCTTTGCCATATTCCGCTCAAACTTCACCGGGACTCCGTCCATGAACACCTCGAAGTTGCCGAAACATCTGACATAGAGCCCGTCATGCTTTGCAGGCTTAGGATAGCGCAGATTCTCCATTACCCGCTTCACGTCTTCCGTATCGGCAGGCTTCAGGATATAGCCGCTCACGAAGAGATTAAGCGCATCAAGGGCGTATTCTTTATATGCCGTCACCATTATTATATTCGTATCGGGACTAATGGAGCGGATTTCCTTTGCAACCGAAAGCCCGTCACGATCCGGCATCTGTATATCAAGGAATATGACATCGGGATGGTTCTCGCTTGCAGCATTTATAGCGTCTTCCGCAGTTCCGACGGACTTAACATGCGAATCAGGAACCGCCTCTGATACAACCCTTTTCAGATGCTTTAATGCGTACGGCTCATCGTCTGCTAATAATATATTCATGTTCCGATGATACCATATTCTAAACACATGGTAAACCTCGCCAAGTATCATTTTTTATTTAACGAGCATATCTCCGCTGATAAAAATAATAAGCAGGAAAGGTGATTTTGTGATATTATTTAAGACAATGGAGGTAAAAGTTATGTGCCAGATAATCATGCAGATACCTGAAGCAGTATTATATGATACACATATGGATGCATCTGATGCGTCCGCATTTGCTAAAAAGATGGTCGCTTTAGGCTATTATACTAAAAATAATGTCTCCATCGGCTACTGTGCCCAGATTGCTGACATCCCGGAAGAGGATTTTATTCGTTTTCTTGGGGAGAACGGTATAAGCATATTTCAGTATAAGGATAAGGAGGAACTCCTTAAGGAGTTAAGGAATGCCTAAGCTTGTTATAGTTAATTCGACACCGCTAATTGCCTTGGCAAGTATCGGAGAGCTTGACATTCTGAAGTCTGTATACGGGCAAATAACTATTCCTGTTGCTGTCTTTAATGAGGTCACGGTAAAAAACGGCAAGGTTGCTGATGCCATAAAGTCTGCCGACTGGATCAGTGTTAAAGAAGTACAGGATTCTGAAAGCAAGAAAATGTACAAGGCTAAGCTTCATGCAGGCGAAGTTGAGGTCATGATACTTGCACAGGAGATGGATGCAGATGTAGTAATAATAGATGATAACGCCGCTAAAAAGACTGCTGAATACCTCGGTCTGAACGCTGTAGGCACTATGGCGGTTCTTTTGAAGGCAAAGGAAATCGGAAGCATCACAGAAGTAAGCAGCTTCATTGGTAAAATAGTTGCTGATGGCTTCTTTATTTCATCAGAAGTAATTAAAATCGTAAAAGATCTTGCCGGAGAATAGTTTTTCTTTTTATTTAGCTTTTCATTAAATATCACAGATTCCCACAATTTCTTATAGCTTTCATTTTCTAAACCATAAACGTAAGACAAATAAATAGAATGAAGAATGAAACAATATGTTGAAAATAAAAGGAGCATATTCATCATATCAACATAAGGATATGGCGGGGAATGCCTTCCCCTGGGCTGAGCCAGGCAAGCTTGTCTCAGCCCACCCCTTCTAGCGGGGCGGGTAGGATTATAATGCTAGTCTTATGCGGAGAGCCCCGCAGCGCCCCAGTGAAGGTTTTGAATTGATTATCCGTAACGCTGTTTCATAGTCTTCTTCCTTAACCGCTTGGGGATTGTACTTGCATGTGGATTATCAGTCAAGGACAGGCTTCGTGCTTCGCATCCTTGACTGATAATCCCCATGCAAGTGTGCGGTGATTAAGCAGTTAAGGAATAATGTTCATATGAATGATGCATATGATAATTACGACTATCTGAACTATCAGTATTAAAGGTATGCCGATGAAAAACAGGGGCTTCTTTGTCTTGTGATGGAAGATGTGCATTCCGAGGAGGCCGCCTATTGAGCCGCCGATTATGCATAAGCCGATGAGAGTGGCTTCTTTTATTCGCCATCTTTGGTTCTTTGCTTTCCATTTGTCTATGCCGAAACAGAGGAAAGTTATGGCGGAGATTACGATGATATAGATTAGGATTGCTGTGATTACGTTCATTTTCTGCGGTGGCTCCTACGTTTTGGATGCTTTATGGTGTTTTGCTTCCTGTACACATTCAGAGTTTGTGAAAGGTAATTCTGGATCATGTCTGCCTGTTCTTTATCCGTCATTTCAGGAAGCTCCCGCTTGAACCGCATGGCGGTTCTGAGGTTTTCTTTTATCATTTGTAAGGTCTTTGTATTATCTGCCATAACTTCCTGATCATGATCCTTCCCTGATTTGAACAATTCTATCACAGACACCCAATCAAAAAAAGAACCGCAATTTCTTTATGATCAGATGATATTAGTCTTTGTTACATCATTAATATGGCTACACTCCATACATTTCCACGATCCGTCCTTCGTGGTAAATCTATTACAGCATTCTTACAGTGAAACCACAGATGTCAGGATCCCAACGATTATCAATATTGGAAGAGCGATCCATATGATTCCAAGCAGTGCCGCAAGTATGACTATCGGCCAGAAGATTATCCCTACTATGAATTTTGCCAGCCCCCATGTAGCCTTAAACATGAAGCCCATAAGCTTGAAGAAAACTATTACCGATACTATACCGTAAATAAGCTCAAACATCGTTTTTTTCCCCTTTCTTCTCCGAATTAACTATGTAATGTGAATTATCCTTTAGTCCTATTTTGTCGCTGTAGGTCTTGTCCTTTTCTATCCTTACGGCAAGCCTCGCAGCTATCATCCGTGTCCTTATGTCCATCGGCTTATGCCCCCTTTCGTACTTGATGATAAAAGCATATAATAAATGCATTGACGGATACATAGCAGAAACAGCGGAATAAGCACCTCTATTTCGCTATAGGAGGGGATTATGGGGCGAAGATCCACTAAGGAAAATAAGAACATATATCAGATAAGCCGGGAGGATGCCGGTCTTACAAGGGAAGAAGCCTCTGAGCTTATGGAATTCATTTCTTCTGACAGGATTGAGAAGATAGAGAGCGAGAAGTCCGCTCCACACCCGGAGGAGATCCTCGCAATGGCTGACGCATACAAGAAGCCCTCCCTCTGCAATCAATACTGCTCACATGACTGCCCCATAGGAAGAGAATACGTGCCTGAAATAAAGACTAAGGATCTCGCACGGATAGTCCTTGAGATGCTTGCGTCGCTGAATTCTGTTGAGAAGGAAAAGGACAAGCTGATAGAGATTACCTCTGATGGGATCATCCAAGAGGACGAATATAAAGACTTCGCCCTGATCCAGGATAAGCTGGAGCGGATATCCATGACTGCTGACGCCTTGCAGCTTTGGGTTAGGGAAAAGATAGCAGAGGGCAAAATCGATCAGGATAAACTGAACGGATATAATGGCTATAAATAATCTCATGATCTGATTAAACTCTTTTCTTCCTGATCCATGATCACTTACCTTCAATCCTCTGCAATATACCTGCCGCCTCTATCCCCGGATGAGTGAGGTACATCCTACAGATATCTTCTGCAAGAGAAAGGCTTATATCGCATGAACGTGCTATATCCCCCGCTCCCTTGCCTTTGTCGGTAAGCTTCATAGCTTTTCGTATTACGCTGTCTATGTTCTTCGAGAGAGAAGATGTATCTGTAATAGATATGTTGTTGTCTATTACGACTTTTTCATAAGTGATATCCTCTCCTGCTATCTCCGATATGGCAAGACTTATCTCCTGCCCCACTTTTCTTTTTCCACAGCATCCAGGGTTGACCCATACCTGTCCGTCTTTTTCAATGCAGCTATATTTATGCGAATGTCCGAATACTATGACATCATATCCGGAGAGGTCACAGTCTATCTTTCCTTTGTTATGGATTATGAAGAACCGCTTCCCTGACAGGTCAACAGAGGCTGTCGTAGGTATATGCTCTGCCCAGTCTTTATCCGCATTTCCCCTTACCACCGTTACCGGAGCTATAGATTCCAGGGCATCAATTACTTCCTTACTGTCTATATCCCCGGCATGGATAATGTGATCCACGCCTTCAAGTGCCGTCTTCACTTCATCTCTTAGTAGCCCGTGAGTATCTGACAGTATCCCTATTCTCATGGTGTTCACTTCTTATTCTTTCACTCTAAAAAAGGGAGCAAGTATGCTCCCCGGTCTTTATAACAATGTCTTATAGAAATGTACGGCTCCATAAAGAGCAGGCACGAGTCGGCATAGGCCGAATATACTACGGCTCCCAGATGCAGTTTTTCTATCAGTTCCTTGCCCGTCATTTATCCGTTCCAACAAAAAAAGGCTTTCAGCTAAGAAGCCTTTTTCATTCACAACTGCTGGTTTTTATGGTGCTTGCCACGCAACACGACTATTTATGCTCCTGTCGGGAGTATGTGCAGAGTTTTTACGTTGCCAGCACAACGGAAGCAAGCCCCTTATGCTCCGTGTCCCGTCTGAGCGGGAAGGTTTCCCTTGGCAATTTCATTATATTATATCGACCGCCAAAACACAAATGACAATTTTATGCAGTATGTGTCAATAATCCAAATAATTGTTCCATATTGTT
Organism: Lachnospiraceae bacterium; assembly: GCA_017455525.1. GTDB lineage: Bacteria > Bacillota > Clostridia > Lachnospirales > Lachnospiraceae > NK4A144. The sequence goes on along the minus strand of JAFTAP010000102.1, from coordinate 110 downwards.
GCATACTCTGTAATTCTGGGATAGACGTAGGCCACGATAGCGAAAGTCAACAGCCATACTGTTGTAATTGCCACCACATTCCACGGACTCTTCAGTTTAATGATGCTGTT
>JAFTAP010000101.1 GCA_017455525.1 Lachnospiraceae bacterium | reverse complement strand
TGTGGGAGAAGAAAAAGCTGGTAAGAACTATCGGCATAAAGAATGACTGATGGCGGCAAAAACGAAATCAGAACGGCTATCGGGTACCAAGACCGGTAGCCGTTCTGCCTGTATCAGTCTATCTCTTTATAATCCGCCATTTTAATCCGCCATATAATCCGCCATGTAATCGGCTCAGTCCTAAAAGCCAGTTGTGTTTATGCCCAAAAGACATCTGCTCTAATGGGGGCAGATGTCTTTGAACATTAAATGGATTTATCTTATGGTAGATTCGCGTGAAAATTGGAAGTAATTGATAATCAGCAAATTTTTGCTTGTGGTAGATTCGCGTGAAAATAAAAGTCAACCATAATAGGGAATATATGAAGTGTATCTTTTAGATTCCGTTTCAGGGTCTTTCATCTTGATGAGACCGCTATCAAGAGTATCTGCAAGGATGCGTGATGCCATAACAGATTGCTTTGTATTCAAGTTGAAGCGTTCACGTACAATTTGATTATTGATAGCAATTCCGTCTTCATACAACAGACAAGCATGTTGATAGCAAACGGCAATGCGCTCTTCCCTGGTCATTTCGCTAACCTTTTTCTTGGGGAATAGTGTTATTCGTGTGTAGTCATCACCGCTCTGGGCTTTATATGCGGGAAGTTTCATCTGGCTAATGGCGTCGGTAGCTCGGTCTATTCCACTGCCTCGCCGTTCACACATATCCATCAGAAGCATCATCTGAGCCATTGACTCGTTACGGGAATGTGGCGGCAGGTCTATCAGACGGTTCACGTCATTCAGAGAGGAACCCGGATTCGTGAATGTAAGCCTATTCGTAAAGATTTCGATAGTCAGAGGCATACCCTTGATGGCTGTGTCCTGATGGACCATCATATTTGCTGTGAGTTCTCTTATAGCCACGATAGGATACGAAGGAACTGCCTCCCGCTGTATCTCTATACTTTCTGTGCTTGTGTTCTTGCTGACAAAATCTACCAAGTCCTTGAATCCTATTGCATAGCCTGTTTGACATGTATATTCCAGTGACAAGATGCGATTGTTTGTGCCTTGATAACGCCTGACTATGATTTCCTTTCCTTTGAGTGTCGGGAAATCCTTCAGTTGTTTAGCAAAAAGAATGGCACCAAGATTCAAAATGTCATATAGTTCATCCCTTTCAGCAATCAGCCCGTATTCCTCCATTAACTTCATCATTTGGAGTTTATCTGACGGCATGTTCTTATTCAGCAGTTCAAACATCTTAGGACAGTCCAGAAGGTTTTTCACTTCTTCTATGCTTACACCGCTTTTGGCCACTCTATCCTCAAAAGACAGTCCATGAGACTGAGCTATCAACTCATGAACCTGCTCCTTCGACATCTTAACGGTATGCCCAGCTGAGCGGATATATGCCTCATAGATATCCTTCCCACGAAGGTATATGGGCTTGTTGGTCTGCTCTGGAATGCGGATAAACAGTATGGCATGGCCTTGATATTCAGCGACGGCATGTTCCAACTGAACAGACCAGGCAAGATTGTTCTTGGCGATATTACCCAGTTTGTTCGTAATCTCCTCAATTTCTTCTTTCGATAAGGATGCGAATGTCGTATCGTTATTCACACCAAAGGCGAGGAATCCGCCATTAGCCGTATTCGAAAAGGCGCAAATATGCTGTGCCAGTCTTTCCGATTTATCAGAAAGAGCGCATTTCCAGTCTATGGTATTCAGTTCCTGAGGTACAGGGTGAAGACTATCTTCAAGTGCCTTGATTGCTTTGTCTTGCCAACTGCTCATAATTCAATTCTACATTTTGGATGCAAATTTACAAATTATGTACGAGAATTGGAATAATATGGCCTGATTTTCCAACATTTTTAATTATATGGGTGAAAAAGGCAAAAAAAAAGGGGATTCCCCAGTTTATTTCATCAAAATTCCGTATCTTTGTAGCGTGATTCGTATGAGTCATGAATTTTTAGTTGCTCAATCTCTCAGCCGAATTTGCACCTCGAACGAGATTTTTAGAGCAAAATCAAATA
>JAFTAP010000100.1 GCA_017455525.1 Lachnospiraceae bacterium | reverse complement strand
CTTGTGACCCGCCCGAACATGAGGAAGTAGCAATTTGCGTAGCAAATTAGCGGATTCCGAATGGACGGAGCATGGCGAGAGCAGCTTGCTGCGTAGCCATGCGTAAGCATCATAAACAACGCAAAGGGGCTTTTGACCCCAGCATCCTATTATTAAACGATAATACCGCTTCTCTTAATAGTATCGGCAAAAAGTTATATTTCCTTAACCCACATCTTATAGTATCTGAACTAATCCAGACAACTATATATGGTTAAAACTTAAATATAACAGATCCGAAAGGAGGTAATTTAAATCCTATCGAATACGGCTGCCCATCCCATGGTATGGCCTCTGCCTTGATCGCAGCCGGTATCTCCGCTCCGTTTCCGCCGTACTTCTCTTCATCGGAATTAAGCAAAAGAGAATATTTCCCTTCCTTCGGAACTCCTACCCTGTAGTCTCCCCTTTCCATTGGCGTGAAGTTCATCACGAATAAGATATTATTCTTGCCCGTGTGATCCTGCCTGTAGAAAGAATAAATGCTCTTTTCCGTATCGTCCGCATTTATCCAGCGGAAGCCCTTAAAGCCCTCGTCAAGCTCATACATCGCAGGATATTTATTATAAAGGCGGAGTAAGTCGCCGAACCATGTCTGCATCCCCTTATGAAGCGGGTCTTCAAGCGAGAACCAGTCTATCTCCCTCGCCTCGCTCCATTCTCTCTCCTGTCCGAACTCCTGACCCATGAAAAGGAGCTTTTTGCCGGAGTGCCCCATCATGAAGGCGTATCCCGTGCGGAGATTGGCAAACTTATCAACGGTATAGCCCGGCATCTTACCCAGCATCGAGCATTTCAGATGGACTACCTCATCATGCGAGAGGACAAGGATATAATTCTCCGCCGCATTATAGCTCATGGCGAAAGTCATCTTATAATGATTATTCTTCCTGAAATACGGATCGAGCTTCATATAATCACAAAAATCGTGCATCCAACCCATATTCCACTTGAAGGAGAAACCAAGCCCGTCGTCCTCCACGTCGCCTGTCACCTTAGGCCATGCAGTGGACTCCTCAGCTATCATCATGGCTCCGGGGTATTTGCCTAGCACGCAGGAATTAAGATGCTTAAAGAACTCTATCGCCTCAAGGTTCTTGTTTCCGCCGTATTTATTCGCTACCCATTGACCGTCACGCTTACCATAGTCAAGATAGAGCATGGACGCCACCGCATCAACGCGGAGCCCGTCTATGTGGAACTCCTCCATCCAGTATATCGCATTGCCTATGAGGAAATTCTTGACCTCGCTCCTGCCATAGTCGAATATCTTCGTGCCCCAGTCGGGATGCTCGCCCTTCTTCGGATCGGCGTACTCATAGCAGGCCTCACCGTCAAAATTCGCAAGACCATGCGCATCCCTTGGGAAGTGAGCGGGAACCCAGTCAAGGATCACGCCCTTTCCCTGCTCATGAAGCTTATTCACGAGATATCTGAAATCATCGGGATTGCCATATCTCGAAGTCGGAGCATAGTAGCCCGTGACCTGATATCCCCATGAGCCGTCGAACGGATGCTCCGCTATGCCCATGAGTTCTATATGCGTATACGGCATATCCTTTAAGTACTCGCATATCCTGTCCGCAAATTCCTTATAAGAATAAAAACCGTCGTTCTCCTCGGTAGGATGCTTCATCCATGAACCTATATGGCACTCATATATCGCCATAGGCTCTTTCTTCATATCCTTCTTAGCCCTGGCGGACATCCACTTACTGTCCTTCCATGTGAACTTATTTATGTCAAAAGTCCTTGAAGCGGTTCCCGGACGCTCCTCAGCATAGCTTGCGTAGGGGTCTGCCTTATAGAGACCCTCGCCCGCCGCAGACACTACATAGTACTTATACATCGTGCCTTCTTCTATTCCGGGAATAAATACTGACCAGACACCTACTTCATTATCGCAAGTCATAGGATTCGCGCCCGTATCCCAGCCGTTGAACTCTCCTGTCACGGCTACATACTTCGCATGGGGAGCCCATACCGCAAAGAAATACCCTTTCTTGCCCTTTTCGATAGACGGATGCGAGCCGAGCTTCTTATAGATGTCGTAATGTACTCCCTGACCGAAGTAATACGCATCGTCCTTGCTGAAGAAAATCTTCTCTGCTTTTGCCGGCTTTGACGATTTTAATAATGATGCAGCCTTTGTTTTAGGTTTATTCGTAGTTGCACCGCTCTTAATCTTTGCTGCGAACGCACTTTTCTTCTCTGCCATGATGTCCCCCTGTCAGGAAATTTATTTAGCGAAGTCTTTCTCCCTCAGCACTATGAGATCATCATCATTATACCGCTTTCCGAGCAATACGTCTCCTAAATGCTTGAGATTTTTCTTGTTCGCTTTTTTTATCGCTGCATCTATTATATGCTCAACTTCGTCAGATGTCACGACATGATCTGCTGTCTGCCTTTCATCTATCCTTTGGTAAAGGGCAAGCACCGCCATATCGTCAAGCGTGTACTCCTTATCCTTGGCGTAGCTCTTGGCATGATCGACCAGATAGTCATTGCTGAGCGTTGGTATGTCTATCACCACATCAAAGACTTCTTCAAATCCGCTGTATTCATTCAGATTCTTCGCTCCGCCTCTTGAATCCTCAAGTATAACGAGCATATCTGTCTCATCGCCTGAAAGCACCGATATCAAAGAATTCATCGCATCATCAGAGAGTCTTCCCGCTCCCTCGATCACGAGGATATTACCCGCAAGAGCCCGTATGGATTTGGCTACGTCTTTATTATTAAAGGTATCCGCATCTATCGTGGCTGCTTTTACTTCACCCTTTTTCCGGTCGCGCTCACCCATATCCCTGACTATGGCCTGCACAAGCTCCATCCTTGCGGCATGCTCGCTTCCCATAATAAGGACATTGCCATGCGGCGCTTCCATCGACATCCTGCCTTCGGCTTCCTTAAGCTGCTGCGGCAGACCCTTTATATTGCGGAAGCTGTCGAATACAGAGGGAAGCTCCACTGTCTCGTAGGTGACAAAATTCGGATTCCTCTTAGAAGGCTCTGTCTGCTTGTCCTTTGATTCCTCCATAGGAGCTTCAGGCCTGGACGTCTCCGCTATCTCTTCCTCTCCTGCGGCAGGTGCTTTGGGAGCTTGCTTTTCATGCTTTCTGCGTCTCCATTTATGATGACCGTAATCATCGTCCTCTGCACCCTTTTCGTCTCCTTCGGGCTCCGATTCCTTATATTCCGGCTCTTCATTCTGAGAAGCTTCATTTTCGGTCTCAGGCTCAACCTCTGCTTCAAGCGCTGCCTCTATATCAGCCACGCTGACTTCCCCTGTCTCATTCTCGGGAACGACAAGCGGCGCAGTGAAGGATGCAGGCTGTATCTCCGATACAGGCGCTTCAGGCTCCTCCTTCTCATCCTCTGCCTTGGGCAGCTCAAGCTCCGGTATTACTTCCTTAAGCTTCTTCGCAAGCTCATTCGTCTGCTCTAAAGACTTCTTCTTTGCTGCCTTTATTCGACGTTCCCTTGCTTCATCCTGCAGCTTATCCCACTCTGCAAGTATGCTCTCTATATCCATCTGTCCGGTAATCTGCTTATCAGGCACAGGCTCCTCGTCGGGCACGTTGAGCTGCATCTGCCCGTCAAGCTCCTGTGAGATCATATTCTTGAACTGCTCCGGAACAGGTACGCTGGTTATCTTGGCAGCTATTTCCTCTGCTGTCATAGCGGGTGGCTGTGTAGGATCTATAAGTGCAGACGGCTGCTCTGCCGGCTGACTTATGGCTTCCGGCTTTGATGCCGTTTCCTGAGGCTTGTCCCCCTGTACTGTCTGCGCCGGAACTGCAACAGGCTCCTGCTTATGCCCAGGTGTTTGCTGTGACCCCGTAACTATAGGACGGGTATCGCTCTTAGGCTTTAGCTCCGTCAGATCCTTGTCCGGCTCTGCCGTCCTTTCGGGAAGCTTCTCCTCTTTCTCCCGCAGCGGCTCTCCTGTCGCTTCCTGTAACTTCTCCATATTCTCCCGAAGCTCAGCCTGAAGGTTCATCGTGCTGAACTTATCGAGATTCACGGATATTTCCTGCTGAGCTATGGTTCCGGTCTGTGTTATATCATCCATCACGCCGGGTATAGCGGGACCGGCCGGTATCTCCGTACTTGCCTGCGGTTCCGATACTTCGTTTGGCAAAGCCTGATCCTGCATGACATCGCTCTGCATGGTCTGCGGTGCTGATATGTCTTCTTGCGGAATATCATTCTCAGGCACCTCTTCCGTTACGACAGGCGCAAGCTCTTTATCCGGGATGGTCTTATTTATGCTCGGAAGTATAGTAGTCTCCCTTGACATTATAGAAGGTCCTGTCTTTTTCTCCGCCATACGTATAGTCGGCTCCGTCGATGCGTCCACTTTCTTCACTTCTATATTCAAGCCTTGGGGCTGTCCTGTCATGTCAAGAGACTGATTTATATTCTGCGCCGGATATCCCTGTCCGTGCATCCGCTGCATCTGCGTCTGCTGATAGCCCTGATATGCCATCTGCTGCCGTATTTCCTGCTGGGCATGTACCCTATCCTCTATATCCGTTGTACTGTAGCCATCACCTATTTCCGGTGTCGTATCCATGTATACAGGACCCGTTTCGGTCTGATGCCTCTTCTGATAAAGCACCTCCTCATCCGTCATACCCTCGTCCGATGCCGCTATCTTCTGCTCCTCCTCATAGGTAAGCTCCTGATGCTGCTTCTTTAATTTAAGAGCCTTGACGACTATAGGTCCAGTCACAAACCATAGAACTATCTCATTGCAACACTCCACGCATTTATCGCTCTTGCCTGTCCAATGATAAAGATACGCCAGCTCATAAGCCCATTTGCCGTCAAAATCCCCGAAGTGTCTGCTCTTAAACTCCTCCAGAAGCTCTATGCGTTCACTGGGGTCCGCATCAGTCGCCTTAAGAAGCCTGTATTGTAATATATATCTGCCCGGATCCTTCGGCGCCATCTTTGAGAATTCCTTCATATAGCGCACGGCGATGCCGAACTGACCCATCTTTATCGTCAGTTCGCAGAGGTCATATATTATTTTTCTTTTGATTGGATCTTCGGGATTTTTCTCATAAGCCAGATTAAGAACCGCCAGTGAGTCATCATATCTGCGGTTTATCTTATACACCTCGCTCACCATCCTGAGCGTGCGTATGCTCCTTTCCTGCCTCCAGTCGATAGTGTCCGCAATCTCCTGAGCGTCCTGATATTCGCCCTTCCGTATGCAGGAAACTATCTGATTCACCCGTACTTTTTTCTCGTACTTATCCAAAACTAACGCCTCTTAATCAACAGCTAATATCTTTACAATCTATATATTGTATCACAAAACAATCAATAACAACAATATCTTGCATTATTTTTTTAAGTTGCTTAGTATAGGTTTTGAAATTGCATCGGCAATTTCGACACCGTATTTCGCAGGATTCGCTAGAATCCTGTCCGAAGGACTTTGACATGACATGAAACTGAAAGGAGACGGCGCAGCATGATATTTGAGACGCATGCACATTATGATGATAGAAAATTTGCATCGGATATGGATGCATTGCTTTCGTCCGAACTGATCAGGGCAGGCGTGGATAAGGTTATGAACGTTGCGTCAGATATGGGATCCGTCGATACTACAAATGCCCTTTCATTAAAATATGAAAATGTCTACGCTGCTCTTGGCGTGCATCCATCTGAAATAAAAGAACTCACCGAAGCGGACATGAAACACATAAGAGATCTTACTCTGGGGAATAAGAAGATTCGTGCTATAGGTGAGATAGGCTTTGATTATCATTATGAAGATTATGATAAGAGAACCCAGGAGAAATGGTTTATCCGGCAGATAGAGCTTTCAAAGGAATTAAAACTTCCGATAGTCGTTCATTCAAGGGATGCTGCGGCGGACACCATGCGGGTGATAAGCGAATACTACACAGGTAATGAATCGGGTGTTAACGGCGTTATTCACTGCTTCTCTTATTCCGCAGAGGAAGCCTTGAAATATATCGATCTTGGCTTTGTCATAGGAGTGGGCGGAGTCGTCACTTATAAAAACGGGAAGAAATTAAAGGATGTAGTGACTGCCATACCACTGGAAAAGATAGTATTGGAAACAGATTGTCCATATCTTTCTCCCGAACCGCACAGAGGCGAGCGTAATTCTTCTCTGAATCTGCCGTTTGTCGTACAGGCGATAGCGGAATTAAAAAATGTGTCCGCAAAAGAAGTCGAAAAAATCACATATGATAACGCCTTAAGGCTATACGGTCTGCTATGAGCGAGGGCTATCTTGTAGACAATACGAAGGCCGTAATGAATAAATACGGCTTCACCGCAAGCAAACGCTTCGGACAGAATTTCATCAAAGACCGCAAGGTATTGGAGGATATAGTGTCTGCATCAGGTCTTGACAAGACGGAAACCGCAGTGGAAATCGGTCCCGGCATCGGCGTGCTTACTGAATTTCTTGCAGAGTCTGCCAAGAAGGTATACGCCGTAGAGGTTGACAGGAAACTCATCCCCATATTGCAGGATACTTTAGGCCGTTATGATAATGTGGAAATAATAAATCAGGATATAATGAAAACCGATCTGACTGCTTTAACAGACGGTGAGCCGTTTCGTATAGTCGCTAATCTTCCCTATTATATTACTACGCCTATAATAATGTCGCTTCTTGAAACCCATGTGCCATGTAAGTCCATGACGGTAATGGTACAGAAAGAGGTCGGAGAGCGTATGACGGCAAGTCCGAAGAATAAAAGCTACGGTGCGCTGACGCTTGCAGTCAATTATTATTCAGAAGCTGAGATCGTAAGGAAGGTTCCCGCCGGATGCTTCATACCTGCACCTAAAATTGATTCCGTAGTCGTAAATATGAGGCTTCACAAAGAGCCTCCGGTAAAGGTAAAGGATGAACGATTATTATTCTCCATAATAAGAGGCGCCTTCAACCAGAGAAGAAAAACCCTTGTTAATGCTCTGTCAGGTTATGCAGGTGTAAATATTTCAAAGGAACGTATCGCAGAGGCAATAGACGATATCGGCCTTAAGCGTGCCACAAGAGGCGAGGAGCTGTCACTAAAACAATTCGCTGATCTGGCAGATATCCTTATATCATAAGTGTATCAAGTATCTTGCTTTGCTGCTTCCTGCTTATGCTCTGCGGTAACGGGATCGCTGGATAGTTTTTCTATTATTTCATCATCCGGGGATGCTGTCTCGCTGTCTTTTTTAACTACTGCTTTTATGGCCTCTTCCGCAGCCTTCATTGCGGCGTAGTCTGCGACACGCTTGGCTTCAGCTTCAGCAACGGCTGCTTTTCTCTCTTTCTTCCTCGCTTCCAGCCTGTGCAGGAGCACCTCCTTATATATTATGTCGAATATAGCGGCAATAGGTATCGCAAGCAGGATGCCTGCCACACCAAACATCCGGCCAAAGACTATTATGGAGATAAGTATCCACAGAGAGGATATGCCGAGCGTATTGCCGAAAAGCTTAGGCTTTATCATATATCCGTCAATCGTCTGAAGTATGATAGTGAAGATAATAAACCAAAGCGCATGCCACGGATTCACGAAAACCAGTATGAAAGCTCCTATCATGCCGCCGACAAGCGGTCCGAAAGTCGGAGCGAGGTTTGTAATGCCGACTATCACGGATATCAACGCTATGTAATCCATGTCCGCTATCGACATGAAAACAGCATTTATTCCCCCAACGATCATACCGTCAAGTATATCTCCTGCCATGTACCTAATAAGTATGTCGTTGCAACGATTCCAGAAAGACTCCGCCTCAGCATAAGTCCTGTCTGACAGGAACGCCTGCATAAGCCTCCTCCACCCCGCCAGTATCCTTTCTTTATCAGAAAGCATATATATAGCAAGGATAAAGGATATGACAATGTTAAATATTGTTACTCCCACGTTTATAGACGTATTTACTATACTTCCGACATTATTCTGTACATAATCAGACAGCTTCTCTATCATATTATCTATGACCTTCGTGACGCTCGATATGTCAAAGGAAAAAATACTGTCATCATCAGCCTGAGAACTCATGTTATTAAGCAAATTCTGAAGGCTCTGCGCATAGGAATCAAAATTCGAAAAGAAAGTGCCTATGGACTTTGCAAGTTGCGGTATCAGCATCACCATAAGTATGGCAAGCAGGAATACAACCAGCACCAGTGTGACTGTGACAGCCAGCATACGTCTTATTTGTCGCTTAGCATCAAGCTTCGCGAAGATCTTCGTCTCGAATATCTTAACAAGCGGGTCTAGCACATAAGCTATGACGCAACCCAGTATTACGGGAGAAATAAACCCGAAAACGTAGCCCAGGCCAATGAAAAGATAATTGACATGGCTCGCCAGCAGATAAAACAGCACGACGACGCACCCAGCCAGAGCATACGGCATCCATTTATTATCTTTTAAGTATCGGTTGAACTTCATCCTGCAAAACCTCTGAAATATTTATTGTGAATATTTTAACAAAACCTCATTTCCTTATCAATCCCACTATTCATCATATCACGCATATCACTCAACCGGTTGTTTCCGTATCACGTACTTACATATCTTATTCCCCTTTGCCGAAAATTTCTCTTCGTATTCCGTCATTACATTTTCTTTCATTGCAGAGACATCATTGTGCAGGTCATAGGTGGTATAGACTAGTGTGAAACCTGCCTTTTCATATTCTCCCATAGCGAAATCAAAAAGCTCTTTATTATCTGTCTTGAATTCTATGGTTCCGCCGTTTTTCAGGACTTTATGAAATCGCTTAAGAAACTGCTCTGACGGGAGCCTTCTGTGGGCATGCCTCGTCTTCGGCCAGGGATCGGAAAAATTCAGATATATGCGGTCAATGCTCTGCTCCGGGAAATAATCGCATATATCCCTTGCGTCCATGCGTATGAAGTGAAGATTTTCAGGTGTCTCATCAGGAGGCATACGATCCAAGCGTCTCGTAGCCTTTACCATTACGCTCTCGTACATCTCTATCCCGATAAAATTTATATCAGGATACAAAAAAGCATTATCTATGATGAATCTGCCCTTTCCCATGCCGATCTCTATATAAAGCGGGGATTTTATATTTTCCTTTACTTCTTCCGGGCTATGATATGCCCAGCCGCTTTCTTCTATCTCTTCCTCCGAGCCGGGGATATGCCTTAATCGCATCGTATACCTCTTTAACCGTTTTTCGTGGTATCATTATTACCATGATTATATTACCTTGCAACGAAAAAAAATCAAAGAGGAAAAAATCACTGATTTTAATTCTTCTGTTGTGCTTTATCTTTTCACAGAAGTTTACTTATACTGTTCTCGCAGAAGAAGCTATACCCAAAGCGGAAGATAGTTCTGATACTGGTGCGGAAGAAACAGTCGATGATGAAGAACCCACGGACAGCGATAATGAGGGTGAAGAAAACACAATTGATAACGAAGAAGAAACCGAATCCGTCTCCGAATCCGCTGCCAGACATCTCCCTTATAAAACCTTAGGCGGGATCACAGCCCCACTGATAACGGCAGAGGGCGCTATAGTCATGGATGCGGATAACGGAGCCATTCTCTACCAGAAGAATATGGACACTCCGTATTTTCCTGCATCGATCACAAAGATTATGACCTGCCTGCTTGCCGTCGAAAACTGCTCTCTGTCAGAGACAGTAACCATGTCTAATGAGGCAGTTTTCGGCATAGACCGCACATCTTCAAACGTAGGGCTTGACGTAGGGCAGAAAATATCTATGGAAGAAGCCGTCCTCTGCGTCATGCTCGCATCAGCCAATGAAGCCGCATCAGCAATAGCAGAGCATGTTTCCGGCTCAATAAGCGAATTCACTGATCTTATGAATGAAAGAGCTGCAGAGCTTGGCTGCACAAATACGCATTTTGCGAATGCCAACGGTTTGCCGAATGAGGATCACTATATCTCCCCGCATGACATGGCGTTGATAGCAAAGGCTTTCAATGACAATGATACATGCCGCAGACTTGCTTCCATGCGGACATACGATGTAGCTGTGACGCCTACGCAACCTGACGAGATACATCTGCTCAACCATCACAAGATGTATCCGGGGCTCGCCTATGCTTACGCCCCTGTTATCTGGGGCAAGACAGGCTATACTATGGCGGCGGGAGCGACTTTAGTAACTGTGGCGGAAGATAATGGAATGTCTCTTATCTGCGTGGTAATGAAGGACGAATCAGAGAAGAATTATACTGACACCCGGACACTCTTTGATTTTGCTTTCAGCAGCTATTCTCACTTAAATATAGCGGAGAATGACGATTCATATATAATGGAAGAGGCGGCTTTCTTCGAGACGGATGACACGACCTTTGGCAGCACGAAATCCTTTGTTTCCTTAGATACGACAGGTTTTGTCGTGCTTCCTGAGGGAACTCCGTTTTCAAGGCTTGTATCTTCTCTAAGATACCGGGAGAATCCGTCAGATGATGTACTTGCTGATGTAATATACGAGCTGGACGGAGATTATGCCGGAGAATGTATTATGTCAATGGAAGATGACGGCGTAGCGGATGTCCCGTTTGAAACCATACTTATAGATTCTGCCACAGATAAGGGCATACGATTTATAAATATAAGGAAGCTTGTACCATATATTATCTTGTCCGTTCTGAGTATCGGGCTCATAGTGCTGATGATTCATGTGATAAAGGCATATAATTTCGGTAATGCCATGAACAGGCGCATGGATATAAAGAAAAGAAGAAGACGGTATCATTCAGACTTCGATGATATAGATTTTTGATATTTTTCTTCAACAGAAGTCTTCTCAGCATCATTTATAAGACGGGTCGTCTTAATGGCGTATGGCTTACCTTGCAATTCGTCTTTCTTTATGCGGATTTTTGATTTAACCGTACCGTGAACAGTACATTCGCCCATCGTGAGGTAGTTCTTGCCGTTGAGCGTGAAAAGTGGTAAGCCCTTTTTTATTTTCCTTCCGCATGCCGGACAGGTGAGGGCCTTTATTCTTTTATTATGCAACAGAGACATCTTGTCAGGAAAACAATGCGTGATGTGCTTCGTGTATGTTCCGTAGTCCCGCTTCACCTCGGATTCCGTATCAGCCGGCGTATGATAGGTGTTAAAAGAAGTAAAGATTTCGTATTTTCTGTCGATACGCTTCATTATATCTACTGTATAAACGGCATCGTTTACCGCACGGTGAAAGCCTTTATTCTCCGGGATTCCATACTCCTCTACGGCTTTTTCAAGAGAAAGCCTTTCCTTAGGAGCGCCATTATTGTAGCCGTTCAGCTTCTGGATATCGAGAAACTCCAAGGGACCTTCCGACAGGGGAAGGCAGTCAAAATAATAGATATTCCTCTGCAGCTCCGTCAGATCTGTGTCGCCCCATGTGCAGAAAATATATGGATCGTCGCCACAGAAAGCGAGAAATTCAGAGTAGACCATCTCGAAGCCTTCCGCATCCTGCAAGTCCGAATTTTCGATATTCACGACCTTCTTATTCGCCCAGTGCATCCTCTTATAAACCTGCGGACGGATAAGACGGGAGAACCTTTCTGTCTCTGCAAGATTTTCATCAAGCTTCACCGCCCCTATCTCTATGATCTCAAAAGGCATGACCTTAAGCTCTTCGCGTCGGCTCCCCATATTCCATTCCAAGTCAAGCACGATATAATTCATAGAGGGATTATACCATAATAGAACCGCTCTTGACCGAAATGAAATAAAAAGATAAAGTTATTCTATGGCTGATTCTAATGTGACAAAAAATGCGCTTGCTGACGCATTAAGAAAACTTATGCGGGAACACGGCTTCGAGAAGATCTCTGTCTCCGAGATATGCGAAGCATGCGGCATGAATCGCAAAAGCTTTTATTATCATTTCAAGGATAAATACGATCTGGTCAACTGGATATTCTACGAGGACTTCTTAAAACAGTTGCAGGCCGCATCTTATGATACCGGTTGGGATGCTTTAGAAGATCTCTGTGGAAAGTTTTATAAAGACAGAGATTTCTACCTTGCAGCATTAAAGATAGAGGGACAGAATTCCTTCACGGATTATGTCATAGAAACAGTGCGTCCTCTGACCATTTATTTCACTGAGGGCATATTCAACGGAAGTCCCGAAAAAGAGTTTTTCTATGTTTTCTTTGCCGATGCTTTCCTGCATGCTATCATGAAATGGCTTCAGGATAATATAGATATGACGCCAAAGGCTTTTGTGGATAATCTCAGATCCATATTTATAGATCTTGCGCTTAAATCGAATCCATCGGGCAATATGGCGGAGCTATCTTCTCAAGAACGGTGAAAATGTCAGTTTCCAATATATTCATGCCGGTACCTTCGGGATACCTTATGCTTCCGTCGCTTTCTACCTCGAATATGAACGGCGTATCGGATATCATCTCATTCACGAGCCGTATGTCCGCATAAACATCCCATACAAGAATAGGATACTCCTGCTCCATACGTGATTCCTTGGCGAATTTGCCGGCAAGGCCTCTGTCGCTGTCTTTTTGTATCAGGAAAATAAATGCGCTGCCGTAAGAAAGCCATCTGTCTATATTCTCTTCATCAGCAAAGCCTTCTGTCTCAGCATATTTATACAGATAATGAATAACGTAAAGTGCTCTGATTTCCTTTAGCTTCCGGCAGGCCTCCATAGCATTGCTGTCCGCTATATTTACAGAGATCACGGCGTTTCCGATGTTCTTTATTTTCTCAGCATCGTCTATAGAAATCTGTGCGTCTTTTAAGAATAAGAAAAATGCGCAAGTCGAGTGTCTCCTGAATATATCCGTCAATGCAGGGTCATGCTCCAGACCGTGTGCTGATATAATAAGATAAGTGTTAACGCCGAGCGGTTTCAATTCATCTATCAGTCTGTCAATATCTGATGCTTTAAGTCCGTCAGATCTTTTATTATCATAATGGATCTGCACAACCCACGGCAGCATGTATTCTCGCTTCTCTGACTCCTTACGGATAAGACGGGCGCCGTAAGTCCAGCTGTCATAGCCCATATTGAGCCCGAAGGTCTTTATCGCATGATGATCAACCGTCGCAAGAAATTTTTCTAGCATACCATAATACGGGCTATCATCGTTCTTCAAAAGATTAGTGATATGACCGAAGGAAGCCTTCTGGAACCGACCTTCCGAATACTGCTTTCCCATCTCGGCAAGCCGACGGAGCGACCTTCTGGGATCATTAGTCACATCCCTTATCCCCCGCTCAACCGCTGTCTCTATTAAAACTCTTGTGAAATCCTTCGTAATCATAAATCTATATTACCATAATTTGGCGACCGATAAATAAATCTATTTTCTGCCGTATGTGTCAAGTACTCGTTGGTTCTTTTCCTTAATGATTTTTTATCTTGTATATCTCAAGCTTATTATTAAGTTATTATTGATAGGTCTTAGTTTTCAACATTAACCGTCTGTTTTTAGAGACACCTCTCCTTACGG
>JAFTAP010000099.1 GCA_017455525.1 Lachnospiraceae bacterium | reverse complement strand
TTTGCTTCCAAACTTGAGATAAAGTATCGTACCATATCCGGTACCGTTTTACAATAGCAAAATGGCTTATTTTCTGCACCCAAAGCGCATCTTCAGGTGCTTTTTCGTATGCATGGAAAGGATGTTTTATGCAGAAAAACAAGCCATCACATCTCACAGAGCATGACCGGAATACTATCGCCGTAATGGTAACATCAGAATGTTCTACACGTATTATCGCATCAGCTCTTAGTAAATCACCATCAACTATATCCCGGGAGATCAGGAACCATACGCAGGTCATACGTCCTAAGAACTGTGACTGCATTTATTTTAAGGAATGCCGCCGTAGGCATGTATGCGGCTCATACTCGTGCAACAGGCTCTGCAAAACCTGCCAGCACTCCCGTGAAAAGTGCCCGGATTATATTAAAGCTGAATGCGATTATCTCAATGAAAACCGGCATCACCTCTGCAATTCCTGTCTGAACCAAAAGAAGTGTTATTACGAGAAAAGGATTTACAGCGCAGAGAAAGCCCAGGAAGAGTACGAGAAGACGCTCAAGGAATCAAGGCAGGGATACAACCTCACCGGAGAGGAATTAGAGAAGATAAATAATATCGTAAGCCCTGCCGTCAAGCAGGGACTGTCCATATACCACATCAAGCAGACCTATGGCTCCGTTATCCCCGCCAGCGAGACAACTTTAAGGCGGCTTATAGCATCCTGCGAGCTTGACGCACGGAATATCGACCTTCGCGATCAGGTAAAGCGAAGGCCTCGGAAGAAGCAGCGCAGGATGAACGAGTCAAGCGTCCCTATATCCAAAACCGGGCATCTGTACAAGGACTACCTTGAGTATATGCAGGAGAATGAGGTTTCCGTGGTACAGATGGACTGTGTAGAGGGTAAGAAAGAGGATTCGGCCGTACTGCTGACGCTGCATTTTCAGGAACTCAGTTTACAACTCGCCCTGATCCTCGAAGAACATACAGCAGCCTGTGTAGTCGGTGCTCTTGATAAGATAGAGCAGACTATTGGTACTGGTATGTTCCGTGAAGTGTTCCCTGTGATTCTAACTGATAATGGGCATGAGTTTGCTGATATTGAGGGCATGGAGAGGTCTGTTTCGGGAGGCAGACGCACAAAGGTATTCTTCTGTGAACCAAACCGGTCCGATCAGAAGGCTCATTGCGAGAATAACCATAAGTACATCCGCTATGTCATCCCAAAAGGAACATCACTGGAACCGTTCATGCAGACAGACATTACGCTGATGATGAACCATGTGAACAGCTATTGCCGCAAGAAACTCCACGGGAAATGCCCGTATGACGTGGCGATGAATGTACTCCCGAAAGATTTCTTCGGTTTCCTTGGATTAGAGAAGATCCCACCAGAGGAAGTCAATCTGACACCGGAGCTGCTGATAAGATCATATCCGCCAGAGTAAACGCAACAGCGCAGACTGTTGCATTAAGTCTGAAGAGCCCGCAAAACGGGCTCATTGGTGTGCCGAAATATAACCATAAAGGCCGAATTTAACTGTAAAGCAAGCAAAAATGCAACGGCAAAGCCATGATAAAAAGCGCTTAAAACCGTTGCATTTGCTTTATTTCTCAGGTGTTGCGTTTACTTTGGCAATCTTGCACCGAAATGGATGCTGAAATGGATACCGTCCGGTAGTTTGACAGTCTGGACGCAAAAGAGAGCCCCGAAGTCAGTAATGGCGTTATTTTTTCAAATTCCTAACCATTGCCTCCGCGGTACACTATGATCCTCCCCCGTATTACAAGTAAGCCCCTTGTCATCCGGCAAGGGGCTTAATACAAGTCTTTTATTAGTTATTTATAAGCTTATCCTCGTCAGACCAGCTATAGAGCTTTCTTATCTCCGTTCCGACCTTCTCAGAGGGATGCTCGGAGGCTATGCGCCTCATCTGGTTGAAGTGTACCTGTCCGCCCGCCTCGCTCATGTCAAGCAGGAAGTCCTTAGCGAATGTGCCGTCCTGTATATCTGCGAGCACCTTCTTCATGGCCTTCTTCGTCTCGTCCGTGATTATCTTAGGTCCTGTCGTGTAATCACCGTACTCGGCAGTATTAGATATTGAATATCTCATGCCTGCAAACCCCGACTGATAAATAAGATCGACGATGAGCTTCATCTCATGTATGCACTCAAAATATGCGTTCCTCGGATCGTAGCCTGCTTCCGTAAGCACCTCGAAGCCTGTCTGCATGAGCTTGCATACGCCTCCGCAGAGCACAGCCTGCTCACCGAAAAGGTCTGTCTCCGTCTCGGTCTTAAACGTAGTCCAGAGCACTCCTGCCCTTGCTCCGCCTATTCCGGCCGCATAAGCAAGCGCCATATCCTTAGCCTTGCCGGTGTAGTCCTGATATACGGCTATAAGGCAAGGCGTTCCCTTGCCTGCCTGATACTCGGATCTTACCGTATGTCCGGGAGCCTTAGGAGCTATCATGGTGACATCGACATCCTTCGGCGGGATTATAAGCTTGTAGTTTATATTAAAGCCATGAGCGAACATAAGCATATTCCCCGGCTCAAGGTTAGGCTCGATGTCTTCCTTATACATCTTCGCCTGCTTCTCATCGTTTATAAGGATCATTATTACATCGGCCTTCTTCGCAGCCTCTGCCGTCGTGAAGACCTTAAGCCCCTGCTCTTCGGCCTTCTTCCAACTCTTTGAGCCCTCATAGAGTCCTATTATGACATTGCAGCCCGACTCCTTAAGGTTCAATGCGTGCGCATGTCCCTGTGAGCCATAGCCTACTATCGCTATGGTCTTATCCTGAAGCAGCGACAGATTGCAGTCATTCTGATAAAAGATCGGATTCTCGTAGTTTTGATTTTCCATTTTCCCATGTCCTTTCGTTATGCGTTTTCCTTGAATAACATCTATCTTATATCCTTACGGAAATAAGCTTTAATATAGCAGCTATCAGAGCAGTGCATCCGATATAAGCGTCATGCAGGCTCCCGGAAACGGTTAATGCTCAAGGCAGGTACACTACTTCTTCCTTGCCTCTCGCAAGCCCTGCTATGCCCGTGCGGGCAATCTCCAATATGTTATAGCCCTGCATCATCTTAATAAAGGCTTCGACCTTCTGCGTGTTGCCCACGATCTCCATCATAAGCGACTCATCAGCGACATCTATGATCTTCGCCCTGAACATCTCGACTATCGACGCTATCTGAACCCTCTGATCCGCATCAAGCGTCTCGACCTTTATCATGCAAAGCTCCCTGTATACGGAGTTCTCCGGACGCAGCTCCTTGATATTCCTCACATCGGTAAGCTTCCTTAGCTGCTTCTCGATCTGCTCTAATATATCGTCATCGCCTGTAGCCACGATAGTGATCCTAGTGTACTTAGGATCCGCCGTAGTACCTGCAGTTATGCTCTCAATATTATATCCTCTCCTTGAGAAAAGCCCCGATATCCTGGAAAGCACGCCCGATGTATTATCCACGATAAGCTGAAAAACCTTACTCTGCATATCCCCCTCCTGTCAAAGCTACAACTAAAATACTATATCCATTTAAGCCCTAAAAGTCAATAAAGACACAGCACAAATCCTTGTCGGCTGAACTGAATCAAATTTCCATGAAAGTGATGCTGGTTGCATGAATGAAAGTGCGGATTGCTCCGTGCCTGCGGCACTCCCACAATCCTTGATGTGTATTCGGATTTCGGCCTATCGGCCTACTTCCTCATACACATCAGATCGTCTAATGTCTGCTCGATTGCTCGTGCAAGCACGGCAATCGGCATCCATTGACGATACTTTCATAGTAAAAGTTAGTGTAAAATATTAGTTGGTTAAGAAATCTATCAATGATATATATAGATAAATAAAGGGAAGAAGGAGGTCCCCTCTTCCCAATCAGACAGATTTTCCTTATGATTTATTGTTGGAAGAAAAAGCAAAGGAGAT
>JAFTAP010000098.1 GCA_017455525.1 Lachnospiraceae bacterium | reverse complement strand
GAGGACATGGACAGGCATACCCTTGAAGCAATGGTGCAGGATGTGAATGCCGGACAGGTGGCTCCCGAGGAGAGACTTTCCGATCATGTCTATATGTACGATTCGCAGGAGAAGGAGCTGGTGCTTGCCGACAAGATGGAAGAGCGTTTGCAACAGAGAGCCGAGGCGCAGAAGGAAGAAAAGAGTGCCGAGCAGGGCGACAGACCTGGTAGGACAGAACGCGGCGAGAAGAAGCCTGAGCGTGAGCGCGTATCCATGAAGGAGAAGCTCCCTGAGAAGAAGGCGGAAGTCGCAAAAAACGAAGCAAGCCGGGAACATCCGGTACCGGCGAAGTCGAAGGAAGCGGCACTGGCGTAAAGCTCAGAGACCGCTTGCGGGAATTCATGAGAGATTGGGGCAGCCAACCGGCTGCCCCGGTCTTTTCAGAGGAGATAGATGATGAAAGATTATGACAGCGAGGATGTGATACTTGCTATAGCAGGCGTGTATTTAGCATTTTGTGTAGGGCGATTTGTCCTGATATTTCTGCTTACCGTGCTATAATAAGTCAGTCTGGATATGACGATATACATTTAATAGTGTGTTTTAGCACAAGAAAGAGCAGGATATGTATATGGTAACAGCATTGATAGTCATCGGAAGCGCCATTATGGTCGGGAACATAGTCGCTTATGTCAGGTTTATACGGAATTCGACTGACATAATGCTTTCTGGGAAGCATGGCGAACCATTATGGGAGAAAATAGGTCTGGTACTTCTTATTTTCTTTCTCGCAGGATATCTCGGAGTGGCATTTGCCGGGAAACCTGATTATCTGATGGCGGGCATCCTGTTTTTTGGAGCAATATTTGTTTCTCTTGCTTTGGTCCTTATGTATTATCTTGTGGATACACTTAAGGATCGAAGCCTGGAAGTGACAGAGACATTGATTGGTGTTATAGAAGCGCGTGACTCGAACCTTAATGGTCATAGTCGGAATGTACAGATGCTTTGCATGTGCCTGTATAAACATTTGCCAACTGAGATGAAAGAGGGCATTAACCCGGTAAATTTTGAATATGCCGCCCTGCTCCATGATGTAGGAAAACTCGGTGTGCCGGAAGCGATACTTAATAAGCCAGGCAAACTTGATCCTGATGAGTGGGATGTGATGAAACAACATCCAAAGATAGCTATGGATCTGCTCAAATCGTTGCCTTCTTTTGAAAATATAAAGGACTGGATACTTTATCATCACGAGAGGATAGATGGTAAGGGGTACTACGGAATACCCGGAGATGATATACCGATGGCTGCCAGGATCATAGCGGTGTGTGATACCTATTCCGCTATAACGATGCGCCGATCATATAAGGATAAGCGGACGCATGAAGAAGCCATTGAGATAATAAAGGATGTTGCGGGATCTCAGCTGGATCCGGATATAGCGACTATATTCATGACGATACCCAAGGAAGAGCTTCAGGCATGTACACCGGAGACGGTGGATTTCTAAGATCAACTTGCGGTATAAACGACGAGGATAAAAATGCGGGAATATGTATTATTACTACCTATCATATTCATCTTTCATGACATGGAAGAGATAATAGGATTTGGATGGTTTTTTAGGAAGAATCCACAGATATTTGAAAGATTTCCAAGAATTACCAAGGCATACAAGGATTATACGACAGCCGGGATGGCTCTGGCTGTATACGAGGAGTTTATTCCATTTTTTGGAATCAGTCTTCTCGCGTATTATTTTGAAATAGATGTTTTATATATTCTGTGGTTTGGCTTGACGATTTCTCTTACTGTACATTTTGTTGTTCATATCGGTCAGAGCATCTATGTCAGAAAGTATATTCCGTCTTTGATAACAAGTATCATTTGCTTGCCGGTAAGTGTGGTTATTTTGGCAAACTGTGTGAAGCATATAGATTTCAGTGTTGTGACTGTTATTCTTATTGTTGCCAGTATCCTACTGATGATGGCTAATCTTAAGTTTGCTCATTGGCTTATGAATAAGTATGGAAAATTACTTGGATAGCAATACGGTCTGTCGAGTTAGGCGATCGTACGATAACCCGCAATATAATATGACGATATTTCTTGACGATACCGGATATAATGGTAGAATAGGGTGAAATATTGGGGGTGTAACAATGAATTTTGAGCTTTGGCTATTTACTATAAAAAGACTTGGACAGACGATGGATGCTGCGAAGATGATTTTCGATGGGATGTCCGAGGATGAGCAGGAAAAGATCAGGAAAGAATACGAGCAGTACTCAGAGTCAAACCAATAAAGGAGGCGTTTATCATGACTTATGAAGAAGTGGTAGGGAAGGCGAAACAGGCAGTTAAGAAGATCGACACAACGGCTATCAAGGAGCATTCCGCGATAGAAATCGACATCGAAGGAGAAGGCGAGGGTGCTTTCTATGTAGAACTTGATAACGGCAAGGCTGTTGTTGAGCCTTATGAATACTATGATAATGATTGCAAAATCCGCACAGATGCAGCTACACTTGCTGATCTGCTGGCAGGAAAGCTTGATGCGGTTGCTGCATTGTCAGAGGGCAAACTTGTAGTTGAGGGTGATATGGAAAAAGCAGTTTCACTTGCCGCAGCGCTTAAGTCTGCCCCGGCAAAGAAATCGACGGCTCCTGCAAAAAAGCCCGCGACTAAGAAGCCTGCTTCTACAGCAAAGAAGCCTGCCGCAAAGAAACCGGCTACAAAGAAAAAGGCATAACAGATAACAAAAACTGAACACCGAAACCAATGAACGGCGGTTATGAGAGAGATCTTGTAGCCGCTGTTTTTTGTTATAAAACAACTACTACGGAAGGAGGAAAAGTATCAAATGGCAAGAAGATACCATGAGATCAAGGGACTGGCGGAGTTTACGGCCAAGACCATCGTGTCGGATGAGCAAGAGTGGAAGAAGTTTCTGCATACGGCGGGACATATGTATAAGTACCCGTTTAGAGAGCAGATGCTGATCTATGCCCAG
>JAFTAP010000097.1 GCA_017455525.1 Lachnospiraceae bacterium | reverse complement strand
TGGACGGAGCATGGCGAGAGCAGCTTGCTGCGGTGCTAAACAGCCAGTGGCTGTTTGCTTAGCACCGACCGTAGCGAAGCGAAGACGCCATGCGTAAGCATCATAAACAACGCAAAGGGGCTTTTGACCCTAGCATCATAAATATTACTGATAGTCGAGGTGACAGGATTCGAACCTGCGACCCCCTGGTCCCAAACCAGGTGCTCTAGCCAAACTGAGCCACACCTCGTAATGTTTCTTTATATGCTCTTTTACCTCCAACGCCCCGACGCCAGATGCGCATAGCGCATCTAAACGGCGTTCAAAAACAGCCACTGGCTGTTTTTGCAAACTGAGCCACACCTCGTAATGTTTCTTTATATACTTTTTTACCTCCAACGCCCCGACGCCAGATGCGCATAGCGCATCTAAACGGCGTTCAAAAACAGCCACTGGCTGTTTTTGCAAACTGAGCCACACCTCGTAGTGCTTTACTATATGCTCATTTGTTTCTCAAAAAGCCTATTTATTTTATTACGACTGCATTTTTGTGTCAAATAACTCTAGAAGTTTTGCGTGGAGCCGGTACATGGAACCAGTACAAGCACAATACTACTTGCTAAGATAAGCCTTTGTAAAGTATACTAATATAGTTGTGGTAGTTTTCGCAACGTTGAAATCTGGGAGATATGGAAGAGAAACGTCAGTACGAAAGAATAGATACTGCATATACTGCGCTGTATTGCTCTTATTGCGGAGTCAGGGCCGCTAGGATAAAGGATCTGTCTAAGTCAGGAGCAGCGCTTATATTTAAGGACGAGATAGATGCCGCAACCGGGGACAATGCGATCATTCATTTCTTCTCCCGCGATACGGGAACACTTGTTGCCAAAGCAGAGTGCCATATAGTAAGGGTATTCAGTGAGAACGGCAACATGGCGATAGGCATACACTTCGATAAGGAAAATAAAAACGTGGACGCCGTCATGGACTTCCTTGAAGGCCAGCTTACACAATAATTTCTTGCTTACCCCCAATTGATAGCTCTGACATCAGAACTACTGTTCCGGGATGCTATCGCTGCGACACGAAGCATCCCGATTTTTGGAGCATCATTCAAATCCGTTCGGATGCCCTTTCTGCCAATTCCATGAATCACGGCACATCTCTTCGATACCGTTTTCCGCCTCCCAGCCAAGCTCCTTCTTTGCTTTCTCAGGGCTGGCATAGCATTCAGCTATATCACCTGCACGCCTTGGTTTTATAGAATAGGGTATCTTGATGTCATTTACCTTCTCAAAAGTCTTTACGATCTCCAGCACCGAATAACCGTGTCCCGTACCAAGGTTGCATATGAAGCACCCGGGATTCGTGCGGAGTTTGTCTATCGCCTTCACATGTGCCTTCGCAAGATCGACCACATGGATATAGTCCCTTACTCCCGTACCGTCGGGCGTGTCATAGTCGTCACCAAACACGCCAAGCTCAGGAAGCTTCCCTACTGCGACCTGCGTGATATAAGGCATAAGATTATTAGGCCTGCCGTTAGGATTCTCACCTATATTTCCCGACGGATGAGCGCCTATAGGATTGAAGTAGCGAAGTATGACCATATTCCATTCAGGATCAGCCTTCTGCATATCAACCAATATCTGCTCCAGCATCCACTTGGTCCAGCCGTAAGGATTCGTGCAGGTTCCTTTAGGGCAGTCCTCTGTGATAGGCACGCTCTCAGGATCTCCGTATACGGTAGCAGAGGATGAAAACACGAAGTTCTTCGCTCCATGCTTTCTCATCACGTCAAGCAGGGTCAGCGTGCCGCCGATATTATTGTGATAATATTCCCACGGCTTCTCTACGGACTCTCCGACTGCCTTTAACGATGCAAAATTTATACACTCCTTTATGTCGGGATTCTCTGTAAATATCTTTTCCAGATCCTCACGGCTGTTTATATCCGCCTCGTAACATTTTATTTTCTTATCTGTAAGCTCCTCCACCGCCTTGATCGCCTTAGGAGAGGAATTAGAGAAGTTATCCATTACGACTACCTCGTATCCTCCATTTAAAAGCTCCACAAGCGTATGCGTACCGATGTATCCGGCTCCTCCTGTGACTAAGATCGACATATACATATCCTCCTTAACCTTAAATAAAATCCACTTAAAATCAGCTTATCAAAACCAAAACCGCTTAATTATTGAAAAGTCCTTTAAGCTTCTTACTGTATGCCCTGTATCTTACAAGCATGTCATCGTTATTATTCCTTATCGTCTCTATGTCCCTGACCGCAGCAGCCTTTTCAAGCTTCTCCGCTATATCCGAAAGTTCGTCCGCACCTATGATGCGCGCAGAACTTTTCAACGCATGAGCCTTGACCCGGTAATTATCCCAGTCTTCGTTCGAAAAAAATCTTTCTATCTCCTCCGCCCTCTCAGGAATAGTGTCATAGAAGACCTCAAGCACGCTCATATAGGACGCCTCATCATTGCAATTTGCTATACCGGATGCCGTATCAAGTCCTTCTATATTAATATCAAGCCTGCTCTTACCTGAATCACTTCCCTTACCCTCTCTGTCCGGCGACTCTATAAGCTCTTCCGGCAGATACTTCATCAGCATCCTCTCCAGTTTATCGTAATCCACGGGTTTAGACAAATAATCCTGAAAGCCCGCCTCAAGATACATCTCCCTTGCTCCCGATACAGCATTCGCCGTAAGCGCTATGCATATGGCATTACGGCATCCGTCTATATTCCTGAGCCTGCGAAGCGTCTCTATGCCGTCCATCTCCGGCATCATGTGATCTATAAAGTACACATCAAAGCGATCCTTCTCCGCCATATCAAGTGCCTCGCGCCCTGAGAGCGACTGCGTCACCTGTATGCGCGTCCGCTTAAGCAGGTGCGACATGACCATGAGATTCATATCATTGTCATCAATTACCAGCACCTTTGCCTTCGGCGCATGAAAAAGCTCTGTCCTCGAAGCCGTTGCCCTGTGTGTATTATGATAAATATTGGCATTATTGCCCAAGGGCACATGTGAGACCACGCCCTGCTCGATGGCAAATGAAAACTCACTGCCTGCTCCGTACTCGCTCTTTACCTCAAGCTCGCTTCCCATCAGATGCAGGAGTTGTCTGGTTATATTCATCCCAAGCCCCGTGCCCTCTATGCTCCGGTTCCTCTGCTCCTCTATCCTTGCGAAAGGAACGAATAGATCATTTAATGCCTCCGGCTTCATCCCTATGCCGGTGTCCTTCACATTAAACTTCAGCAGGATATTTCCGTTTTCAAGCCTGTCGTATGCCAAGGAAACCCTGACGCTTCCCTTCTGGGTATATTTCACGGCATTCGTCAGCAGATTAAGCACGCACTGCTTGATGCGGATCTCATCGCCATAGAGCATATTCGGTATGGTATTTTCCACATCTATGGTAAGCTCCAGCCCCTTCTTTTCGGCACGATCTATCGTCATATTATATAGGTCATTTATGACAGAGCTTAAGTCATACTGTGCGGGTATGATCTCCATCTTGCCCGCCTCGACCTTGGAAAAATCAAGGATGTCATTCACAAGTGACAGCAACGTGTTTCCGGAAACCCTTATATTCTCCGCATAATCTATTATGTCCGCCTCCCTGCTCTCACGAAGTATCATCTCATCCATGCCGAGAACAGAATTTATCGGCGTCCTTATTTCATGGGACATATGTGCAAGGAATGAAGACTTTGCCTCGTTCGCCGCATCGGCGCGCTCCTTCTCGCGCGCAAGCTTCTCTATTAGCATGGAATCGGGACTCTCGACGGTGTAGTAAAGCGCCACGTTTATAAGGGTGATGCCGATGCCGGTCATCAGAAGCTGATGCACGACAGCCTGCGCCGTGACACATACTACCAGACCACCTAATGCCAGCGTTATGCCTCGCCTGGCTTTCGACTCCATATCATTACGATAGCGCACGAGCAACACGACGCTTATTACAAAATAAGCAAAAGCGCAAATATAGGCCACAGTGTCAGCCGGTCCCGTAGAATAATCGCTGAAATCAGAATCCACGTAATACATGGGGAGTATAGCTATAGCAATGAAGGCAATGATAACCGGCAGAGTCTCCCTAAGGGTTATCTTGTGTTCTTTTATCTGAAATGCGAGACTTCTTATATATAGATAGACAAGCCATAAGAACACCGGAAACGATCCGATGTAGATGATATGAAGTCCATGATTTATCCAGTCAGGGATAATGTCTCTGTGATTTACGGTATAGATAGTGACTGCGTCCAGTATGACATTCACTATCGAGACGCTTATCATATAGGTGAAAAGCTGATGAGCGTAAGTCTTTTCCCGCTCCACGACAAAATAAGTCCAAGCTATATAGCTAAGGACTAAAAGACAGGCGAGCTCCTCGCGTATAGTTACGATATACTGCATAAAAGGCATAGCTTCTACCTTAAATCGACAAAACTCCGTTTCACGAGAGGATGCATTAAAGCCTAATACACCCCCTCATAAAACATTAGTCAAACGTTATTTTATGGAATCTATCGCCGCTCTTTCGATAGGGAGGCCTGCTTTGTACATCGCAAGCCACTTATCGAAGCCTTCTACGTCCTTCTTGTCAGGCGCGGTCGTCACTGTCTTCGCATCGGCAAAGACTTTATTCGCAAGATAATCGTCAAGCGTCTCGCCGTCTGCCTTATTTATCATGTACGCCGCATGGATAGCCTGTCCCCAAGGACCGCCCTCGCCTGCCGTAGCCATCGTGGATACGGGGATATCAAGTGCCGCTGCCATGACCTTCGCCGCTGCCTCGCCTGAGTTGAACCAGCCGCCGTGCCCCGTGATCTTATCCACCTCGACATTCTCCTGACGGATAAGAATATCCATACCAATCTTCAATGCTCCCATAGCAGAATAAAGAATCGATCTCATAAGGTTCGCAAGGTTGAACTTCGCATCGGGAGTGCGCACGAGAAGCGGACGCCCCTCTTCCATACCCGTTACAGGCTCTCCTGAGAAATAATTATAGGAAAGCACTCCTGCACAATCGGGATCCTCGGTCAACGCCTTATTGAAAAGCATTGTGTAGAGGTCATCGGGCTGCTTTGCTCCCGTAAGATCCAATATTTCCTTAAATAAATTCACCCAGTAGTTGAGATCAGACGTGCAGTTATTCACATGAGCCATGGCGACGGGCTTGCCGGAAGGCGTAGTCACCATGTCAAGCTCCTTGTAGACCTTTGACAGAGGCTTCTCAAGGACTATCATTGCGAAGCAGCTCGTGCCCGCGGATACATTACCCGTGCGTACTGCCACAGAATTAGTAGCCGTCATGCCGGTGCCTGCGTCGCCCTCAGGAGGACACATAGGTATGCCGGCTTTCAGATTGCCCGAAGCATCAAGCTTCTTCGCTCCTTCCTCGGTTAGCTTGCCTGCGTCATCGCCCGCTACCAATACCTTCGGCATGATATCCCTTATCTTCCAAGGGAAGCCGCACTCCGCTATCTTGTCATCAAACTTATCAAGACGCGCCTGATCGTAGTCATTTATTGAGGAATCTATCGGGAACATACCGGATGCCTCGCCGACTCCTGCTACCTTCTCGCCTGTAAGCTGCCAGTGAATATACTCTGAGAGCGTGAGCAGAGTCTTTATATCCTTCACATGCTCCTCTTTATTTAATATAGACTGATAGAGATGCGCTATAGACCATCTCTGCGGGATATTGAAATCAAGAAGCTCCGTCAGCTTGTCGGCTGCCTCGCCCGTGATCGTATTCCTCCATGTGCGGAAAGGAACCATGAGCTCGTCCTTATCGTTAAATACCATGTAGCCGTGCATCATGGCGGATATGCCTATGGCGCCCGTGGTCGTAAGATTCACGCCGTACTTATCCTGCACGTCTTTCCTAAGTCCTGCATAACAGTCCTGCACACCGCTCCAGATGTCGTCAAGGCTGTATGTCCATACGCCGTTTTCCAGTCTGTTCTCCCAGCCATGCTTGCCTGATGCCAGCACCTTGAAATCCTCGCCGATAAGCACCGCCTTGATATTCGTCGAGCCGAACTCGATGCCTATAGTGGTCTTCCCTGCCTCAATCGCTTCCTTTGCTCCCATCGTACCCCGTACCTCCTGTGAAATTATTGTATAGTCAAATTATCAGTTGCTATTCCTAATATTTCGAGCTTAGCCTTAAGTGCTTTCTTTTGATTATTAAGCTCTGAATCCTTATCAGATGCCTTTTCAATCCTTTGTAAATTCACATATTCATCTATAAACATTACAGCTAATTGCGATTGTGTCATAACCTTCCCCACATTAGATAATAATATCACAAAATCTGTATTTTGAGCAGTTCAGCTGCGACTTTTCTGTTTAACGAAAAAGTCCTCAAGCGACTGCAGTATCTCCCCCGGCGTCATGGTTTTTAAGAGATACCCTTCAGGCTTTAATTTCAGCACTTCCATGACGGATTCCTTGTCGCTCTTTGATGTGAGGAATATGACCGGAAGCGACGCCGTCGTTACCTCAGACCTTATCATCTCAAGCACCTTGGCTCCCGTGACGACAGGCATCTCATAGTCAAGCAGGATAAGATCGGGCTTATTCTTAGCAAGATAGGTTATTGCGTTCATGCCGGAATTAACCATTGTCACCTGATATGTGCCCTCAAGCCAGCCCTTTATCGTGCGGAGCATAACCGGATCATCGTCTACGACTAGTATCCTCTTCTTCTCTCCCTCCGCCTCTATGAGCTCGCTCGTCTCGTTCATCGCTTCCACGAGATCCTTCACGTTGAGCGGTCTTTCAAAGGTGCGGGTTATTATGGCGTCAGGGAGAAAAGCCCTTGCCGACTTTATCTCATCGTTGCTCCCGACCATAAATAGCCGTGCCTCGTCCTCGACTATCCTATCCTTTAAATAAGTAAGCCCCTCTCCTACCTTATCTACATAGTCTCCAAGGTAAAGCAATACTATCGGGTACTTGGATATCTTATTTAATTCATTGACATACGGCGAACAGAAGCCTACGCCGAAGCCGGCGCTCGTAAGATTGTCCTTTATCGCATTCGTCATGAAGCTTTCTTTGTCACTGATTAGAAGTAATTCCTTTTCCATAAATTTTCTATCCCTTATATAAATTTAATGTGCAAATCCTTATTTCCCTCACATTACTGCCGGCAATCCGCCAGCCCCCATTTTCCTTTGTCTATACATCCGACAATAACTCAAGTATACCATCTCTGTCCACGTTGCGTACTGCTTTTTTCAGTGACGCTATCATATCCTTCTTGTCATCAGGCACTCTGTAACCCTCTATCTGATTCATCACGCTGTCAACCGTATCCATGTCGAAGGCTTCCGCAAATTCCCTTATTCCCATGAGCATCTCTTTAAGCTCGCTCTCCGCTATCTCCGGCAGGCTCTCGTCTCCTGCATCCTCTGAAGAGTCGGCGGATATCACGGGCGAAAGCTTTTCCTTATAGCTTCTGTATGATTCAAGCAGCTCCGGGGTTTTCTCCTCCATCTTAGACAGGGCAACTCCGGCTCCGTCCACATCTCCGTCAGCTATAGCCTTCTGATAAGCGTTGCCTGTATTCTCCATATCAAGCGCCATCTCTGAGAGCTCCTTTGCCCCGATAAGCCTCGATGATGATTTCAATGCGTGGACATGAACCGTATAATTCTTTATCTCTAATCCCGCAAGTTCCTTCTCTATCTCGTCTGCGGCGTCATCTATGCCCGCATGATAGCCCTTGATGACATCAATCAGCGTTTCCTCATCGCCTGAATACTTAATTCCCTCTGTGACATCTATTCCCTGTACTTTAGCAAGAACTCCGGATATCTCGCCGCCTATACCGCTGCCATCATCACTTCCTGCTCCTAAAGCCTCCTCTCTATCCTGATTCTCCAAGTCTGCAGGCTTCTCCTCCACCTTATCCTCAGGCAGATAATTAAGCAGGGATTTCTTAAGTGTGAGATAGCTCACGGGCTTCGTCATATAATCGGTAAAGCCCTCCTTCATATACATCTCGCGGCTCCCCGACACGGCGTTTGCAGTAAGGACTATTACAGGCGTATCCGTGTTCATATTACCATCAAGCCCCTGCATCCTGTGAAGCGTCTCTATGCCGTCCATCTCAGGCATCATATGGTCGAGATAGACGATGTCGTATTTCTTCTTCTTGATAAGCTCCAGAGTCTTTATGCCGGAGTCCGCCGTGTCTATCTTTATTCCCGTGCGTTTTAGGAGCCTTGTCACAACGAGCAGATTATTCTCGGTATCGTCTGTCACAAGGATTTCCGCTGTCGGCGCATAGAAGGTATCATTCTTATGCTCCGCTCCGTCATGCGGCAGATACTTCTTGAAAGCTTCCGACAGATCGCCTATCTCCTCCCACTTAGTGACCTGCTGCTTCACGGAAAAATGGAAGTTAGAGCCTTTCTCATATTCCGACTCGACCTCAAGCTTCGAGCCCATATTCTCAAGGAGCTGCTTCGTTATCGACATGCCAAGCCCCGTGCCCTTCACAGCCTTATTCCTCACCTGATCGAGCCTGTCGAAAGCAGAGAAGAGCTTATCCATATCCTCCGCCCTTATGCCTATGCCGGTATCCTTGACGGAAATATTAAGGAGTATAGCTTCCTGATGCCCGCCTTCTTCATCGGTACAGTCCGCAAGCTTGTCATATCCTACTGTCAGCGTGAGTCCGCCTTTTTCCGTGTATTTAACGGCATTGGATAAGATATTCGTCATGCACTGTTTGATGCGGATCTCATCACCGTATAATAAGTGCGGTATCTTAGGATCTACGTTTACATCAAAAGTCAGGTTCTTGTCATTCGCAAGCGACATAGTCATGCTGACTACATCATTTATAGTGGAAGTAAGCTCATACTGCGTAGGCACTATATCCATCTTGCCCGCCTCTATCTTCTGGAAATCAAGTATGTCGTTTACAAGCGCAAGCAGTGTCTTGCCTGCGCTCTGTATATCCTCGGCATATTTAGCAATCTCAGGGTCTTTATTCTCCAATAAGATCATCTCATCGAAGCCCAGCACGGCGTTTATGGGAGTCCTAATCTCATGGCTCATGGAAGATAGGAAGTTCGACTTCGCATCGCTTGAAGCCTTGGCGACCTCAAGCTCGTTCTTCATCTTATCCTCTTCACGAAGCCTTTCAAGATAGTCTTCCGTGTCGGCTACTGTCTTGACAAGCGCATGATAAAGCTCCTCTATCTCATCCCTGCTGTGAATCTTTATCTTCGCAAGCTCCTCCGTGCCTCCGATACTGCCATCCTCTCCCGAGAAGGCAAAACCCTGCATGGCCACTGACATCTTACGTATAGGCCGGGCTACCGTGAACTGCATATAAGTGTCAGCTGCTGCTACAGTTATGATCGTGGCTGTGAATAAGATCATGACCAGCCGGAAAGAAAAAGCCAGTATCATCCTCCTGTCAAGCCCTCTGAGCTTACCAAAAAGATTAAAGCCGGAATTATCTATGAAAATCCCATTTCCTGAGACATTTGATCCTACCGCCTCCCCCAGGATCCCTATGGGACGAGGAGCCGGGGGGTGTATTCCTCTCTCCTCATCAGGCAGCTCATGCGGCAGCGAGTCTCTATTCTCTCTGTCCGCTTCATCCGTAACGGCCCCATCTGAAGGGATATCATTCATAAACTCGAGTTCGCCTAATAAACCTATTTCCTCAGAATTGATAATTGAAACAAGAGATATCGAAACTATAGCCGCCAGAAATGAAAGAATGATCGCCTCAAAAACAATGACCCTGGTGACTCTAAAGGAGAGCCGGGACTTCATCTCCCGTATGCGCTCATCCAGACGGCTCTGCTGCTCCTCGCTGCCTTCCACGTAATACACGCCATTTGGTAAAACGATCTTGATCTTATCCGGAAGGAACCTGAAAAGCAGGTAAGCCGCAAGCATAGCCCCCTCACTCTCCGGAAGCGTATAAATAAATGCCCTCAATAACCTTAAGAATATGTCTCCCTCAATCTCTCCCGTGCTCGTGATACTTAATACAAGCCCATGCGCAGATCCTGTGATAAAGGCGACTGCACATCCCAGAAGCAGCGTCTTTCCTATATTTTTATATATTTTTCTGCTTGAAGCTCCGGCTGTCAGAAGCACGGCCAGCATATAAAGCGCTATCACATACACGCTCAACGGATCCGTGACCATCCTGAATATAAGCGTCATAAGTACAGCTACGATACCAGGCACATTGCCGCACAGCGCGCCTACCAGCAGTATGGGAAAGAACTCTGCGGAAAACCCTCCCAGCTTTAGCGATTGTGAGCTTGCAGCCATGCTGCCGCCCGCCATGAGTATAGTGAATATAATGGAAAAAATTAATCTCTTACGTTTTACAGATCTTTCTTCATCCATAGAACCTCCGGATAATAAGATGCTGGGGTCAAAAGCCCCTTTGCGTTGTTTATGATGCTTACGCATGGCGTCTTCGCTTCGCTACGGTCGGTGCTAAGCAAACAGCCACTGGCTGTTTAGCACCGCAGCAAGCTGCTCTCGCCATGCTCCGT
>JAFTAP010000096.1 GCA_017455525.1 Lachnospiraceae bacterium | reverse complement strand
CTCATGATACCTGACTTGATGGTAGCGAGGTCGTTAAGAGCCTTAGCCATAGGTGCAAGGCAGTTCGTCGTACATGAAGCTGCTGAGATTATCTTATCCTCAGGCTTAAGCGTCTCGTGGTTAACATTGTATACGATAGTAGGAAGGTCATTTCCTGCGGGAGCAGAGATAACTACCTTTCTTGCGCCTGCATTGATATGAGCCTGAGCCTTCTCCTTTGATGTGTAGAAGCCTGAGCACTCAAGCACTACGTCTACACCAAGGTCGCCCCAAGGACAGTTGTTTGCGTCAGGCTCCTTGTATATCTTAAGAGTCTTGCCGTCAACCGTGATGGAGTCCTCACCTGCTGAAACCGTATCTGCGAGAGCATACTTACCCTGTGATGAATCATACTTTAAGAGATGTGCGAGCATCTTAGGAGAAGTAAGATCGTTGATCGCTACTACCTCATAACCATCTGCTCCGAACATCTGTCTGAAAGCAAGACGTCCGATACGACCGAAACCATTAATTGCAACTTTTACTGCCATAATAAAAAACCCTCCTGCGAAAATATAAATGATTATGGAATTTTGTGTGCTTTCAGCGAAGGACCACTTGCCCGCCTCCCCGCATCAGCGTTATATATGATACTTGATTATAAAAGATTTTTCAAGTACTATCTCTTGTGTAAAACAGAAGCCTGACACCATATAGAACGGACTGTATTAAGCTATTAATAAAGACGATATGATAAAAACAGACTGCCACCTGCATTCGACATTTTCAACCGACGGACACTCCGATATGGAATCGGAGATACTCCATGCGATAGATATGGGACTTAATACGTTGTGCTTCACTGAGCATAACGACTATGGCGCTAATCCCGACGGGACCTTCGTAGTAGATATCGAGGCTTACCATGACAAATTCACAGAGCTAAAGAATAAATACGAAGACCGTATCGAGCTATTATTCGGCATAGAGGCAGGACTTCAGCCTACGGACGGGATCTTTTCTTATTTTGATGATTACATAAGCTCGCATGACTTCGACTTCGTCATAGGCTCTTCGCATGTAGTGAAGAATAAAGACCCCTACTATCCCGTATTCTTCGAGGATTACCCGGACGACGACGCGGCGTATCGGGCTTATTTTGAAGAAGAATTACAGAATACCATGATGTACGATAACTACGACTCCTACGGGCATTTGGATTATATCCTAAGATACGGCAAGACGGGGAATAAGAACTTTACGTATGAAAAATTTGCCAATGTACTTGATCCTCTGCTAAAGAGCATTATAGAACATGGCAAATGTATCGAGATCAATTCGGCAGGCTTTCGCAAGGGCATGGGAACCTCCAATCCCCATATAGATATATTGAAGCGCTATCACAATCTTGGCGGTCTCCCGCCCACAGTAGGTTCTGATGCGCACGGCGTACCGGACATGGCAGCGGACTTCGACAAGGTACATCAGACCTTATCAGAAGCGGGCTTCACTTGTTATTCTATATTCAGGAATAGGAAGCGGTTTGAGATACAGCTCAAATGATATTTAAGGAACGTCTCCGCCGGAGGTCTTTATTTGCCTTGCTGAAAACGACATCTTTATTGCCGTAACTGCGAGAGACGCAATCTTTGACAGAAGAACCGCAAGCACCGATATCAATGCAAGGTTCACTAAGAAATACAGGATACTGCCCGCATAAGTGAACTCTCTTCCCATAAAGATCTCCATCATTCTCTGCACTACTACATGGTGCACAAGGAATATCGCAAATGAATACCTACTGAAAAACCCCACTATCTTATCGTATGCCTTAAGCTTCCACCTGTCTCTGTGACCGTCAAGCCAGACAGATATTGATAAAAGAACTATATAAAAGCATACCGCAAGGATAGGTGATAGTATCAGAGTGCTTACAGGAAGAGGTATCACCATTATGATGATACCGGCTATCAAAGCGGGTATCACAAAAGCCTTCCCCGCAAGTCTTCTGTCCGCTCTTATTAAGAGCATGCCTGTCCAGAAGGACATGAGGCAGGTTATTATATTAATATTGTCCGAAATAATAACCCATGCGTTATACACTGCGAATGCGGGTATCATACGCCTGGCAACATTCAGTCCAAATAACAGGACAATGACCGTCGTGCTTTTCCAGGGTATCTTTTTCATACACCACTGCAATATGGGATACAGCACATAGAGGATAATGATAGCCCCTAGGAACCACTCTCCGACCGTGTAGTAATTCATGCCCCTATACATAAAATAACCGTCTACACCGAAGAAAGTAAGCAAAAGACGATATCTGGGTCCTCCCCATCCCCACATCCATCCGAATTCTATGACATACATAAGATAGAATATAAACCATGCAATGAAGAACATAGGGAAGATTGCCAGCCATCTCTTCTTATAGAAATCAAGCACTCCGCCCTTCCCCTTAAATGAAGTCATCCTGTCGCCCCAATTATAATATAAGGACGCACCGGAAAGCATGAAAAATAAAGACACAAAAAGAGCGCCCCATGTACCATTCGCATGCTTCATGACAAATATATGCTCTCCTCCTACTCCGTACTGAACAAAGGTATAGCTGTAATGGAATAAGACAATCCACACAGTAGATACCGCACGTATCAGGTCGAATTCATTTCTTCTTTCTTTCTTCATCAAACCTCAGTCTATAGTCCCGCCGCAGGCTACATGGTCGTCGTCATAAAGCACCACCGCCTGTCCCGGAGTGACAGCCCTCACCGGCTTCTCAAAGACAACCTCCAGCGTGTCATATCCTGTCCTGTTTATCGTACACCATTCTCCGGGATGTCTGTATCTTATCTTCCCAAATAAACGCCTGCTCCCGCCGGTGTCTAACTCCGCCTCTGATAATCCCATGCAGTTCAATCCATGACAGGTAAGCCTCATTGAGTATACATCCTCATCCTCTCCAATCACAACCTCATTTGTGTCACGTCTTATCTCGGTGACGAATACATGATGACCCATAGCAAGCCCAAGACCTCTTCTCTGCCCTATGGTGTAATGCGTAATACCCCTATGCCGGCCTAATATCTCCCCATCTGATGTCACGAAGTTACCGGGCTTCGGCACTCTGTCACCCGCCTCCCTGTCGAGGAAGCCTGCATAATCATTATCAGGAATAAAGCATATCTCTTCGGAGTCAGGCTTATTGCTAACAGGAAGGTGTGCCTTAAATGCAATTTCTCTAACCCTTGATTTCTCATACTCTCCCACAGGCATCAATGTAGAGCCAAGCTGCTCTTGTGTCAAGCTGTATAAGGCGTATGTCTGATCCTTCGCCTCGGTCACAGATCTGGCTATAGCATATCTGCCATTATCCAGATGCTTAATCCTCGCATAATGCCCCGTAGCTATATAATCCGCTCCGTTCTGCCTTGACCATTCAAGGAGCGACTCCCATTTCACGTACCTGTTGCATATTATACAAGGATTCGGAGTACGCCCGTTCACGTACTCGTCTATAAAATTATTTATTACCCTCTCACGGAAGATATCCTTGAAATTAACAACTTGATGTTCTATCCCTATGATTTCGCATACTCGCTTAGCATCATCCACAGCGCTAAGAGAGCAGCAGCCATCAGCCCGCGCAAGCTGATACAGCCCCTCATCCAGCCATATCTGCATAGTCACGCCTATCACATTATATCCCTGCTCCTTTAGCAGCAGCGCAGCAACAGAAGAATCAACCCCTCCGCTCATCGCCACCGCCACGGTTTTCTTATTCATCCGTCTGCCTCAAAACACGTATTTTTCATGTTAAAAATCATAATATCAGTTTGCATACCCCTTTGTCTATGTGATAAAGTAGCTTAAGTATTTTAGTTGTAATCATTGTCGTAAAATATATTGTGAGAAAAAGGATTGGTATCAAGGACTCTTCTGCTATCGCAGAAGTCTAATGCCACAGGAGATTGTCATGGGAATGGAATTTATAAAGCTGCTGCCCACGCCCGCAGAGATAAGGGAAGAATTTCCCCTGCCGGACGAGAGCATAGAGATAAAGAAAGAAAGAGACGGGCAGATAAAAGATATCATCGAAGGAAAAGACGACCGCTTCCTGCTGATCATCGGTCCTTGCAGCGCAGATAGTGAAGATCCGGTCTGTGATTATATCTCAAGGCTTGCGAAGGTTGCTGATAAGGTAAAAGACCGCATACTCATAATCCCAAGGATATACACAAATAAGCCCCGTACCACAGGCGAAGGCTACAAGGGAATAGTCCATCAGCCCGATCCGGAGGGCAAGCCCGACTTCTACAAGGGACTCGTAGCCATGCGAAAGATGCACCTCAGGGCAATAAAAGAGACAGGGCTTACCGCCGCCGATGAAATGCTCTACCCCGATAACTGGGGCTACGTGCAGGATATCCTCTCATATGTTGCTATTGGTGCGCGCTCCGTAGAGGATCAGCAGCACCGCATAGTAGTCTCCGGCTTTGACTGTGCGGCAGGCATGAAAAATCCCACATCCGGAGATATTAACGTAATGCTTAACTCTCTTGTCGCAGCACAGAACCCGCATACCTTCACCTATAGGGGATACGAGGTTCACACGACCGGAAATAAACTCGCCCACACGATACTCCGCGGCACGACGAATAAACACGGCAATAATCTTCCGAACTACCATTATGAAGATTTAGAACTCCTATGCGAGAAATACGCAGAGCGCGACCTTGTTAATCCTGCCTGCATAGTGGACACGAATCATTCAAATTCAAATAAAAAATACATGGAGCAGATAAGGATATCAAAGGAGGTAGTGCATTCGAGAAATCACAACCCGGAGATAAAGAAGCTGGTCAAGGGACTTATGATAGAAAGCTATATAGAACCCGGAAATCAGAAGATCTCCGACCACATGACCTACGGCAAATCCATAACCGACCCCTGCCTCGGCTGGGAAGATTCGGAAAGACTCATACTGGATTTAGCAGAGCTTGTATAATACTGGAATAGTATTATCCTAACAACAATAATATTCTTTATACCACCTTGCGAACTTCCTAAGCCCCGTTCGCAGGTTTATTTCCGGCTTGAAACCGTAGTCCCGCTCTAAGCCACTTGCATCAGCGTAAGTAACCGGCACATCTCCCTGCTGCATCGGGACAAGATTTAAGTGTCCTTCTATATCAAAGTCGCTATGAAGCACGCCCGCAGATATAAGCTCCTCAGCCAGAATATGAACGAAATCCATGAGATTCTCAGGCTGTCCGCCTCCAATATTATATATGCTGTACGGCGGTATCGGAAGCCCGTCCTCACCTAAAGCCTTTGCCGGAGCCCCCTTCATAACCCTGATAACGCCCTCAACTATATCATCCACATAGGTAAAGTCCCGCTTACAGTTGCCAAAGTTAAAGATGTTTATATTTTCCCCCGCCCTGAGCTTCTCCGTAAAGGAATAATACGCCATATCAGGACGTCCCGCCGGACCGTACACCGTAAAAAAGCGCAGTCCCGTAGAGGGTATGTTGTATAGCTTCGAATAGCTGTGAGCCAGAAGCTCATTAGATTTCTTCGTCGCCGCATAAAGGCTCACCGGATGATCCACGTTATCATCAGTGTCAAACGGAACTTTTTTATTCCCGCCATACACAGAAGAGCTCGATGCATACACCAGATGCTGCACGCCCTCCGCTCCGTCATCATACGAATGCCTGCATGCCTCCAATATATTATAAAAGCCTATTAGATTTGATTCGATATAAGCGTCAGGATTTTCGATGCTGTATCTGACCCCTGCCTGTGCCGCAAGGTTCACTACAACCGACGGCCTATTCTTTCGGAATAAATCCATCACAAGCTCTCTATCGGCAATGGAGCCACGCACAATGCTAAATTCACTCTTACTGTCTTTTGAAGCCTTCTCAATCTGCGAGCACCGATACTCCTTCAATGCCGTGTCATAGTAATCATTAAAATTATCAATACCAACTATAACCGCACCATCCGTCTCCGCGAGCAACCTGAGCACCAGATTTGCCCCAATAAATCCCGCCGCCCCGGTAACAAGCACAGTCTTATTATCCAAAGAAATACTCTCTTTATGAGTTATCTCCAAGTGTCCCATCTTCATTTTCTCTAACTTCCCATCCGTCTATCGTCCGTTCCTTTGAGTCAAAATTCACACCTATGCGATAGAGTTTCCTCTTATCCGCCGCATAAGGCTTTGCATATCCCTTATCCTCTATCTGCCTCAGTGCCTCATCCGCGGAGTCGTCACGCTTGAACTCAAAAATATAGACATAGTCATCCGTCTCTACTATGCAGTCTGCCCGTCCCTTCGCACTATGTACTTCCGTATGAACGAACTTCCCGAGAAGCATGAACACTATATAGACTACATTCTGGAAGTTCTGCTCCACGGGCTTCTCATCCGTAGTATATGGAAGCCTCGCAAATAAAGCCGTGAACCTCTCACGCAGGCTATCCAGATCAGCCTTCTCCAAGTCCTTTCCGAACCGCCTTACGTCCAGCGGACTCGCACTCTCTTCATTATGAAGGTAATAAGGCGCCAGACTCTCCAGAAATCCATACTTGACCTCATTATTAGGATACCCCAGCTTACAGCTCTCATATACCCTGTCATACCCGCATATGGTGAGATACCCGGTCTGGTAAAACAATGGGATCGGGTCGGGATTGTCCGCCCTGTAATCAGATAGCACGCGAGGAGAGGCATACAGGTCATCCCCAGTGAACTGCTTTGCGTCAAAATCAATCTGCTCAAGCTTCTTCAACAGGAATGTCGGGGTACCGGTGGAGAACCAATAATAGCCGAACTCCCGCTTCTGCAGGGCATTAATAAGGCTGAAAGGGTTGTATACCCCCATGGAATCAGGATGGAAATGATAACCGTCATACTGCTTCCTAAGACTCGTAAGGCACTCTCCAACGCTCATCCCGTTGGACTCCGCCATCCTCTCTATCTCAGGCATGAAGCAGTCCTTCATCTCCTCCTCCTTGATGCCACATATCTCTGCGTAGTCCGCATCAAGCGATATGTCCTGCAACTGATTGAGGTCACTGAAGATGCTCACTTTGCTGAACTTTGTCACCCCCGTGAGGAACACGAATTTAAGATAATGATCGTAGCTCTTTAATGTGCTGAAGAAGCCCTTGAATACAGCCTTATTATGCTCCTCCAGATCGTCATCAGTGATAGTCTCGAGAAGTGGCTTATCGTACTCGTCCACTAGCACTACGGCGTTACGCCCTGTCTGTTCAACAGCTTTGACTATAAGATGCTGGAAACGCTCTTCTAAAGGGCTTTCTGCATGCTCATCTCCATATATGGACTCCCAATCTTTAAGATGATCCGTGAGAACCTCCTCCAATGCAGTCTCACGCTGGAAATTCTTCTTATTGAAATCAAAATAAAATACCGGGTACTCCTGCCATGCATCAGGCTCACCGGACTCAAGCTCCTCTATTGCGAGTCCCTCAAAAAGCTCCCTCTTACCCTCGAAGTATGCTCTCATCGTGGAAAGCAGCAAGCTCTTCCCGAACCGCCTCGGACGGCTTAGAAAATAAGGCTTGCCCTTATGCGCAAGCTCATATATATACCTCGTCTTATCCACGTAAAGATACCCGTCATTACGCAGAGACTCAAAATCCTGTATCCCTATCGGAAGCTTCCTGTTATTCATGAAATCATTGTATCATATCGGTTTATCAATGACAAAATGTGGTTCTCCTTAGTCTTTGCGGTGAATGCTCCATTTATGTCAGTGATTCACCAACATATCTATCAAAGCTTCTCAGTTTGATATTGTTCAATTATTAATTACGGCACCTAAACACAATAAAGCACTGTCTCGTACCTGCTATTAGAATGCTGCTGCACGTACATCCTGTAGTCAGATCTCATTCCGTGTATCAGTAAGGGGATCTGAACCATATCATTATCTGAATGATAAATGCATACCGCAAGCTTGGGCTTGTTCCTCATTATTATGCCTCTCGCCCCCTCAAGTGCCCTAGTTTCCGCCCCTTCTATATCCATTTTTAT
The DNA here is from genome assembly GCA_017455525.1 of Lachnospiraceae bacterium. GTDB lineage: Bacteria > Bacillota > Clostridia > Lachnospirales > Lachnospiraceae > NK4A144. Next base: position 36,657 of record JAFTAP010000096.1, on the reverse strand, counting down.
AAAAGTAGCATCAGCACAGGCATCGATGTCATCCAGCCTCACAACATCTATCTCATATGTCTCAGCGGAAGCATTCTGCTCCCTTATTGCAGACCCATCTGCGGATGGGGCGAAACCCAATGTGGTCCGCGAATCCCAGCAGCCCGCCCTGATAACTTTAATATCCGGATGGTTCCTCACAAGATTATTATGGTTCATCTTATCCGGCTCAAAAGCCACCATCCGATACCCCCCGATCCTCCTTTTTGCCATGGCCTTCTTGAAACTCCTGACTGTATCGCCGTCAAATGCGCCGCAGTCAACGAATACTTCACGGCCATTCTTATAATGAAAATAATCATTCCCAAAATACTGGCTCCTGTAAGAATTACGCGGTAGCATGCCGTACCTCCCATGCATCCTGAATTCCCACATGCGCTTATACGTATCCCTTGATGAATCATCCGACAGCAGCCTAAGCACCCTGCCGATCTCTTCCTTATGAGCCCGGAAATATGAGGCGCTTCTCGCCATTTCGTCCGTGGGATGCCTGCTCATCTTCATTGCCGAAGCAAAGTTAAATAACCTACTAAGGATGATCCGAACCCCGATGCCATCAAGAAATTCGTAAATCCTGTATCCGTATGCAGAATTCCTCATCCTCAGCATCGTCCTGTAAAGCACTTCCTTAATATAGCCTGAATCCATTCCTCTCAGATCCCCCTGTAAGCCAGCCATGCCTACTACTATGCTTCTCCACCTTAAAGTCAGCTGAACATTCCCAGGACAACGATCCCGGCTATTATCACTGCAACCCCCAATACCTGCCCTGCGGCCAGTCTTTCCTTAAAAATAATAACCCCCAGAAGGACTATGGCAATCGAGTTGATTCCCGCCATCAGAGGTATCACAAGACTGATCTGCATTTGCGATATCACGAATGTATACATAAGGAAGCTGAATCCATATAGTAAGACCCCTATTATCAGCTCCTTACTAATCGGCCGAGACATGATATAAAAGCTCCCGCTCTCCTTAGCCGCGCCAGCCTTAATCATCGTCGCGCCTATAACCGTGAGGCAGAGATACATGGCGCAGAAGCAGACGTCAGACTTCTTCATTACACATGCCTTCCCGTCGCTTTCCTCATCCGAAAGGTGAAATAAGACACTGCCCCCTTCGCTATCCTCCGCATCTCCGGGATGGAAAAGTTATGAAGCGCCGTATGTAATATGTATCTAACTGAGAAATAGTATCTGCTCATCATCCTGTCCCGCATCTTTTCTATCTCATCTGCATCCGCATATGGATATTTCACGAGACATCTGAGCTGCCCCCTCTCATCGAGCCATTCGCCATACTTTTCAGTCAGCAGGTATCCCTCCTCTCTTACCCATTCATAGAAACCCGTCCCGGGGAAGGGTACCACCTGCTGGAAGAAAACCATGTCGGGATACAGCCGTTTTGCAAGCCTGAACGTCTCTTCTATAGTCCTCCTATCATCGCCCTTAAGGCCGATCATGAAGCAGCCAAAGACCTTCAGCCTGCTCTTCCTGGCAGCTCTCATGAATGCTTCCGAGTCCGCAATCCTTATCCCCTTCTCCGTCTCGTCAAGCACCTTCTGACTCCCGGACTCAAATCCAACAACAAGCAGCCTGCATCCTGCCCTCTTCATGGCCCTCATGAGCTTTTCCGGAATATCCGCCCTCGTATTGCATGACCACCTGATATCCAGCCCCCTTCTCACGATCTCCCTGCATATCTCATATACCCGCTTCTTATCCACCGTAAAAGTGTCGTCTTCTATGAAGACTTCCTTTATATACGGCATATGCTCCGATATGTATTCAAGCTCATCAACAAAGTTCATGGTGCTGCGCTTCCTGTATGCCCTGCCACCCATCGTCCCGGGATACGAGCAGAAGTTGCAGCGGAACGGGCACCCCCTTGCACTGAAGATCTGAACCATCGGAGATTCGGCCAGACTGTATCCGTAATCGCCCACATTAAGGAACTTCTCGTATACCCTGCTTACCATGGGAAGGTCGTCAAGGTTCTCGTGCCACGGCCTGTCATCGTTGACAACTATCCCCTTGTCCTCATCCCTATACGTGATGCCCCTCACCCTGCCAAGGTCATCACGGTTCCTTACGATATCATCTATCGTGAAATCATATTCCCTCCGGGCAATGATGTCTATAGCCCCGCACTCATTCATCACTCTCTCGTGGAGTGCCGTGGCATGCGTACCGCCTACGATGAAGGTCGTTCCAGGCATTCTGTCCTTTATCTTCACAATAGTCTCATAGTCATACGTGCATGTTGGAGTAGTTGTCTCGCACACAATGTAATCCGGCATGAAACTTTCTATCCTCTTAATGCAGCCCTCTCTAGAATCCCCCCTCGCTATGCAGTCAATGACGCTTACATCATAGCCTTTATCCATGCACGCACCAGCCGCATAGCAGAGCCAGTACGGATAGTAAAGCGTCCCGCTCTTCGTCTTCTCAGGCCAGCGGCTTGCCCTGCTTATGGCGAACTTATATGGTAAATTCACAAACATAATCCTCATCTTCCAAGCCTCCGTTTTATTACCGGATGAAATATGTTCCTTAATACCGGTATGTATTCCTCCGCATATCCGATGATGATGCCGGACATCAGGAATATCATGGTAAGCAGTACGCACTTGTACCATGCCGGACTTATACTGTCCGGCAGGAGCCTCATGACCAGCACATGCGTCAAGTATATCTCCAGAGAAAAGGCTGATACTGTATACAGAATGTTCGTTCCGTAATGACGCTCGAACATTCCCATCAGAGCGGGTGCCATCAGGATGCCCGATACGATTCTTACTGGTCCGACACTGACCGTAATATTATGGCAGTAGCAGGCCGTCACAAACAAAACACCTGTTACGCACAGCGACAGTCCTCTTGCAGTACTGGACCCTGCCTCCCTGACCCTATCCGCATATAAATAGCAGAGGTAATACCCCGAAAGCTTGCCTATCTCACCGGCAAGCCTGAAAGCAAAAGCATCCGCTTTGCTGAGATTAATAACCTGATATTCCCCCGTGATCATCATTACAAGGACAGCCACAAATACTAACATGATGTCCAGCTGCCTGTCCGCCCCCGCTCTTATTTTGTTCATGTCCCTATCAAGTCGCGCCTGCAGGCATACGGCAGTCTGTATGATTGTCAGTACGATTATGAACCACACTCCGTTATATGTGTAAACCAGGGCATCCGCCATACGGAGCCCCTCATAAAATACAGCCATGCACATGTTTATTACAGCAAAAACACCCGACGTCATTAACAAGCGCGCGGAGCTTTCGATCAGATATGCCTCGCTTTTGCCTTTCACGACCGACCATGTGAGCCCCGAAACCATGAAAAGGAGGGGCATGTGGAAGTAATAGATAAATTGGAATACGAATACATCCTCGCCCCACAGTTCGCTGACGGCATGCCCCAGTGCCACGGCTATCATTGCGAATGCCCTAAGCCCGTCCAGAAAAAGCAGCCGTTTTGGTGCCTCGCCTCCCCTCACCATTTCATATCACATCCCGTAATCCTGACAAAATAATGGTAGGCACGCACTACGGCCGGCCAGAAGGCGGCTTTGTACAGCATGTATCCAATATATAACGTCATGATCTGCCGGTTATTATATGCGTATTTCACTGACAGGAACTCATTCTTCCTCCAGCAGGGAAGCCTTGTGTCAAGAAAATGCCTCGTCTCCCTCCATGCCTCCATATTTCCTTTAAAATCATCATTCCTATTAAAATTCAATGAGAATGCGACTCCAAGGTGCAAAGAAATATAGGCCGACCTGAATTCCCTTAACGCTTTTGCCTCGTATACTTCTCTCCTATTGGATGCTTCATCATTCGAAAGAAGCCCCTCTATTCCCCTCTCTGCCTCTAGGACCTCATCCATCCCTATATCCCTGGTTACCGAAGCCTTATTGTCGTTATAGGTATACAGCGCCTTCCCGACGAATACAACGCCCCTTGTATATGGGATCAGGCTGCAGAAGAATAAGGAATCCTCCATTATCTTAGGCGAGTAGTCAAGGCGGATGGACTTAACGGCTAATCTTTTCCTGTACAGCTTGTTCCAGTAGGCAGGATTCACTGCCAGCATCCGTCCAAGCAATTCCGGGGTATCCATAATGTCCATGTATGCGTCGCCAAATGCGTCCATATGCTTCCTGCCCGATTTCCAGAAGGCACATACCGCCATATCGGCCTCAGGATGCTTAGCCAACTCTGACAGCATTTTGTTGTAAATATCGGTTCCCACGACATCATCCGAGTCCACGAACCCAATCCATTCTCCCCTGGCCTCATCTATGATCCTCTTCCTTGCCAGAAATGCCCCCCTGTTATTGGTATGGATCACACGGATATTGTCATATTGCATCTCCCACGACTTAAGGATGTCCAGCGTGGAATCCGTGCTGCCGTCATCCACGCATATTAACTCGTATCCACTAAAACCCGTGCATGAAACGATGGATTCCAGGCAGCGCCGAATCGTCGCCTCTGCATTGTACGCAGGCACCCCTATCGACAGCAGCAATTCACATATTTCCTTTCAACTTCTCAATCTCTGCTTCCAGGATCGCCGTCTTCTGCACTAGCTTCTTGTTCGTATCATTAAGCCTTGATACTATGATTGTCAGCGACATAGTGATTATCATCAGGAGCCCTATCATGAGCAGGAACAGGAAATTGATATCCAGATAGATGCCGATAAGATGCGCACCGTTGACCAGTATCCACGGGAAGGCTATCAGCATGGTGAACACCAGCCCTATGCCAATCCAGATGAGGGCATACTTTAGGAGCAGCCTTTTCCTCCTTATGAGCCCGTACAGCAGCGCAAAATAAATGATCACTGTCATTACAAGGACAAGCCTGAACCTAACGGACAGCATGCCGCTCCCCCTTAAGGTTTAATTTTGCAAACAAAAGCGAAAAGGTAACTTTTATCATATAATACAGGGATCGTTTTATATCTATCGTGCTCTTGCCCGAGGTTCTGCCTCTCATCTCCACAGGGACTTCAACGATACGGTATCCTGCACTCACCGATGATAGTATTGCTTCCGGTTCAGGATAATCCTGTTCATAATTCTCACTGAGATGCTCTGCCGCACGGCCGTTCATCGCCCAGTAGCCACTGGTCACATCTTTTATGTCCGCCCCGCATAAGCGGCTTATAATGAAACTTAAGAACCTGATCCCGGCTCTCCTGGTCCTTGTGGACTGGTAGCCTGAATGATTCACGTACCTTGAACCTATGGCAATATCTGCCCCCCCGTCCTCGATAATTCCGCATAAGCCGGATATGTACCCGGGATCATGCTGTCCGTCCCCGTCCATCCTTACGACCAGCTTGTATCCTTTAGAAACGGCATACATAAGCCCCGCCTGGACAGCACCGCCTATCCCCAGGTTCGCGCACAGGCTTATGACGGTGCAGCCCGTGGCTTCCGTTATTTGCTTCGTGCCATCAGATGAACCGTCATCCACGACCACTATGTCAGCGCCGGGGCAGCTTTGTCTTATCTCTCCGACCACTCTCCCGATACTTCCGGACTCGTTGTATGTCGGGATGACGACGCATATCTTATCCATTGGCAGCCGTCATGCCTTCTCGAACAGCCCCATGAACTGATCTCCAATATGAACGGAGCTGAAATACCTGTACGAATAATAAAGGAGAAGCGACAGAAACCTGCCACCCCCCCTCATTGATTTCTGCGCATCTATGCTGTCCCCCGGCATCAGGTTCAGGATATCCCTTGTGACAGGCGACCAGAATGGGAAGCCCGCATAATATGTCTTCACCGTCCTGACCCCCTTCCCATTGAAAAAGGCTTCCAGCTCTCCTTTTTGGAAGTTCCTATAATGCCCATGCCTCTTCTCGTACTCCCTCATCCTCTATTCATTGAACATCGCAGTGTCCGGTTCTATACAAGCTGTATTCCTCGTCTTCATGAATCAATGTCAATTCATCGCCAAAATCATTTATATCCGCATCATTCCTTAAGGCAATATAGTCAATGTCAAATGCATCTATGTTCTTAACAAGGTTAGTGCAGTCATTATCGCTATACAGCTCATTCATAAAATTCTCTATATCATCATTGGTATTGCTCAAATGCTTTAAACATTTTGTCCAGACGACTTCCAAGCACGCAGTATACTGCCTTATCTCATGGCAATTCTGTTTAGGCATTAATATTCTGGGATGCTCGCCACAAAATTCCATTCGAATGAAATAATCATCCTTCATGACCTCGTCGACTGAAGATTTTGTTAATTCGGTTATGGCTTCAAGGTTAACCTTTTTTACAAATCTACCATTTATAAATCCACATTTTCCCCCAATAGCAACAGTTAAGCAAATCATTATCATTGTAATGTTGGATAGAAGCACCCTTCTTTTCCCAGCCAAAGATAAAACCTGATGAGCCCCAAACAATATCGTACATTGGGGCTGCAAAAGCCAAAATAGCCGCCAGTATGTCTCCGTGCTTGATACTGTCCTCGCCACAAAAGGGCATAGGACTGGATTTAAGAAGGTAGCGAGTATTATTATGCTATATATCGAAACCAGGAATCTAATCTCCTCTGTTGAACACATAAGACAGATTATTATAGACAGGCCCCAAAGAATCACGATAATATAACCCGTCCCCACTATATTCCTTACAATATCCCAGTATCTCATCGTATCCGCTTTTTCAGTGATCAATGTCATTATCCCGCCCATTTGCATGCAGTATAATCTCATCACTGTTATAGGAAGCACAACAATCAATGGCACGAGAAAGTATTTTACCTCCCTAACGATACCCTCCTTTTCGTGCCTGAGGATTTTCATGATTGTATACGATAAGCAATAACCTCCATATAATATTGGCACCAGATACATCCCGGTAGGATTAAGTGCTACCCCCGAAACCATGCAAAGTGAAAGCGTAGATATGTCTCTCATGCTCATTCCATATTTATATATCCTTACGAAACTGAGCAAAATCACCGGAAACAAAATATTACACATCACGGCTTTCCCTTGCCATATTCTATAGTTTAGAAAATTTCCAATTTGATAGTCAGAATACATGCTAAAAAGATTCATAACAGAATACAGTGCCAGCATCTGTGCCCTGTATTTATCGGATATACGCTTCGATAGCTCGTAAATAGCGGCATAATGAATGGGGAGCAGGGTCTGCGGTAATATGCTATGCGCAAAAACAGCTCCGTCCACCCTAAAAAATCTACTAAGGAAAACTAATTCTGTCTCCCAGCCTGACATAATATAGGCACTCCACTGTGAGAAAGAAAAAGCTTCGTTCCCAGTAGAAGGGTCAATAAAAAACCACTTATTAGTATCCAGCGAAGTGTTTATATTCGCAACATAAAAGACGTCGTCATTATTGTGTCTATAATAAAACAAGTAAAAGAACAGCTCAATAATAAGTATCGCAAACGCTAAAACATACCATGCGTTCCTGATAGTGAAGACCTTCTTTATCCTTGATATCATCTCTCCCCGATACCTCAGAAGATAGTACAATCCATAAGCTGTTACCATTACCATAAGAATGCCAAACAATGCGTACGACCTATCCACTCTGACCCCAAGCAGATACAAAGGGATTATGATAACCTGAGCAACAGAAACTGAAAATAATACGCCAATATATGTATTACCATCATCCTTTCTTCTAAAGACCGAATTATATAATGCTCCGCATGAAAAAAAGAAGAAAAATAAATATATGCTTTTCAGAATCACTTTAATCATCAATATTCAATTGCTTTTTATTGAAAGACATGATCCCTTTATCGTAGCAACGCACCTCATAAGCACCGGATCCGAGTCTTCGGTCTTACTGAATCCCTGGGATTCAACACATTCAATAATCTCGAATCCCATTTTTTCAATCTTCGCCCTGAATTCTTCAGCATCAATAAAACGCCTGTAGTGATCATTATATTTATAAGCATTATGCCCGACCTTTTCACCTATTCCATATATTTCATCATGCACGGTTCGGGCTTCTATGCAGAGCATACCACCGGAATTCAAGGCTTCCCTGGTATTCATGAGTAATTCATCTTCCTGATCATCGTCTATAGCATGGAGTGTGAAGCGACTGTACACGCAATCGTATTGCATCTGGTATAATGCATGGCATTTCACAAAGTCGTCGCATACGAACAGCGCATTTTTATCTGTGGCCGTCAGCCCGTTTAATCTATCTATTGCCGCATCCGACCCATCAACAGCTATAACGCTATGTCCCTGCGACAAAAAAAACAGGCTGTCCCTGCCATTTCCACAGCCGAGCTCCATGATGTGCGAATGCGGCCTCAGCCTCTTGTTGACCTCAACCGCAAAATCTGATGGCTTATCTAGTCCACTTTTCAGTCTCATGTAAAACTGATTCCAGTATTTACGGTCACGGTCATAGTCATCTTCATTCGACGGTTCAAGAAGCTCTATTCTTTTTATAATATCCCTAATAGGTTCATCTCCATCATTTGCGATTATTATATCCGGTTTTTTGGGGAGCTGTGCATACATTTCGTCCTTGTATAATCCCTTACGGTCTCTGGATTTAAGTATTTCCTTAGGCACATCCAAAAATACCTCAACATAACCTCTTATATTCCTCCTGTTCCAGTCCCGAATCTCATCAAACATTGCTATAGCACACACTATTACCCATGTTCCCTGATCTGCCAGAAGCTTTGCCATCAACGAATATCTTTTAGCACGTATAAGGCGATCCGCTTCTTCATATCCCGCCGAAATACTCCCACTGGCAATCTGTTTCATTAAATCTCCATCAAGAATGATTACGTCCTGCCCTTGTCTTCTTAAATCGTAATAAAGCGCTGTCCCTATAGTCGTTTTTCCACTATTTGACAGTCCGGTTATCCAGTACACCCTTCCGTTTGCCATCTCTTCATTCAACTCCCGCTAAATACAATATTTCACTTGCCATGCTCTATGAAATCAATTATCCGTTCAACGACCAACTGAGAGGAGCACCCCGTTTCATTTGTGTGGAAGAAGGACAGTATATCCTTGCAATTCTTTTTTATCATCCCATCATCAAACGTGGATATGAGCTCCTCCAATTCCTGCTGTGTCTTCGCTATCAAGAAAGGACTCTCATTCATGTCAAAGTAGAAGCTCCGATCCTTCTCAATGTACTCATCTATATCCGATTGGAACAGCACCAACGGACGGCGCAGAATAGCATAATCCCCAGCGCTTGAGGAATAGTCAGTTACCAGCATGTCGGATATTAACAAAAGATCAGCCATATCCTCATACTGTGTCACATCCAATATCCCTTCATTACAGCTATAGCCATTCAGTCTTTGCCTTGCCCCAGGATGAGTCCTGATCAGGCACACCCATTTGCAATCATATTTATTTTCCAAGGCTTCTATCGTTCTCTCCAGGTCTATTTTCTGAATCTCCTGTGGCGTGTTATTACCTACATTTTGCCTCCTGTATGTTGGCGCATACATAAGCACCTTCGTGTCATCAGCTATCCCTAATGTATTACGCACACGATCCGCATATTCATAGTCCGGGTTCACCAGCATATCGCATCTTGGCGTTCCGGCCTTTAATATCTCCCCAGTATATCTGAACCCTGATCTGAACAGCTTCTCCCCATACTCTGATCCCACGATACCTAAATTACAGAATCCCGGTATTGTCTCTGCAAGCTTGTAATTTCTTTTCTTAAATGGAGAGTCATACATTACTTTCTTGGGTGCCCGATCACCATGGAATGTCTGTATGAACATCTGATCCTCCCCCTTATCAATCAAAGGAAACGGAAAGTTATTGATAGCAACAGCGCACGTAGAAAGCTCTTTGTAATACATTAAACTCCTATGGCTGCAAATCCTCCTGACATAATCCGGGACAATTCCCTTCTTTTTATCAGGGTCAGTAAAAGCCCATACTATATTCAGTTCAGGTGCTTCTTCGTGCAGCTTTTCAGATATTGCCTTGGGATTGTCTGAGTAAGATTTTCCATTAAAACTGATAAACAAGACTTTATGGGGATCTATTCCATATAAAAGCCTGATTAATCTAGTGTAAAGCTTCACCAGATTCTCCTTGAAAATGCTTCTTATTTCCATAACTCCATTGCCAAGCATCCTAAAAAGTCTCCTTACTTTATGCCCTTCTTCTGGGCACTCCTATCATCCTCCTAATTACCGCATATGTCTGCATGACTACCGGACGATATGCTATTAAAGAGGTCATCAGTGTAACAGTGATACTTATAAATACGACCATTACGCCACAACAGCACCAGCCTGACCAACTGCTGATATCAATCCTGAAAAAAAGGATCCTGGCTATTGAGCAGGACAAGCCAAGGTTTATGCTTATCCAAATAATATCTTTCAATAGCACTACCTTTCCTCTGCTGACAACATTCCTTTCGATATAGAAAGCATACTGGAAGGACCTGAAAACATTGGCCAGAAGCGTGCCGATTGCGGTTCCCGTTATTCCAATAAATTTTACCAATACTATAGATGATGTCAGATTCAGTCCTGCCTCGAAAAACGCCCCCGCCTTAGTCTCCTTGTATGCTCCAATTCCCTGAACCAAAGTCAGATAAGGTATGCGAAAACAGAAAAAAACCATTGCTACAGATATGACCAGAGCGTACGTTGGTTGAATATAATTCACATCCGTAACCCCCTTTGTATATATCCTGACGAAGGGAACGATAAGCATAATGGTTGCCGAGAATACTATAGAAATAAAAACCCCTATTACGTATTCATATATAGTCAGATTCTTTTTTATGCTATCCATCTGATGTTTCGCCCACATGTCTCCGTATATCGCCTCCGTCCCCGTAGAAAATACAGCCAATATTTTTCTAAGCGCTGACATTACCAGGTTATATACAGCATATACAGAGACAGTCTTTACATCACATGACAGAGTCAGGACAATGACATCCGTGTTCTCATGGACTATGTTCGCTAAAGAGCTGGCAAGCACGTCATTTCGTTTTTCCAATCCCGTATAGTCCGGTTCGCACTTCTTGTCGAGGCTGTATTTTCTTGCGACATAAATGTTGAGCATGAACGGAGTCAGGAAAAACACTACAGAACTTGCCAGCTTTACTGTCTGTATCGTGCATCCGGAATATATAAGCACAGCGGACAGAACGGTGTTTGCCAATGTGCTGCATATCTGCGCAATATTTGAAATGTATGTGCTTTGGTCGGCAGACAGGAATGTCTGATTTGTTATTCCGAAGTAGTACTGCGCAAAAGTTCCTATCCCTGTTGCTATTACCAGAACAGAAACATCAAAGAATCCGATCCCGGTATCAGTAAACATTGGGTAAACGACAGCTAATACTGCTATATAGACCAGGATCGCAAGCCCTACCTTACGAAGATACTTCTCTGTGGCACGAACTATTGCACTAGTACCTGCAAGGTCATTTGTGGCCAGTGTCCTGTATAGCGCTACCCTTGTCGCTCCGGCCACCCCCAGTCGCAATATAGACACCAGACTCAGAAACTGGGTTACGGACGAAATTATACCATTATAAGTTGAGCCAAAATGACTGAGTATAAGCCGTGGAAGGATCAGTCCGCATATGAATGTAATAACCTCGTAGAGGAGGTTTGTTGCAATGTTAACAGTTGCCTTCTTAGCCCTGCTTCTCGCCAAAAACTATCTCCTGAAAATCGAATCCAGATTCTCCGCTTAAGAACTTCTCGGATGATTTTTATTATTTATGTATTGCCATTACTTCAGATGCGAGCTCACGATGCGCTTCGCAATCAAGAATGTTCTTTATGCTCAGTCTTGATTCTTCTTGATACATATGTCGGATAAATCTGTAAGAAGTGAGCTTTCCTAAAAACCTCACCAGTAGATTCCTTCTTATTCTACCGGAAAAACGCATCAGATATTCATTTCCGATTTCTTGTGCATAACGGGTATAATGCTCGCGGACGAACTCCTCATTCTTTATCTCCTCACTTCTTCTCATAAACTCCATAAGAATCTGTTCCCCTCTTGCCCCCTTTGCTTCTCTCACCCCATTCCCGGCCTTAACCAAAGGAACATAATCCACTATTCCGGTATTCAGATCTAATTCTATTATCAAAGATGTCTCCCATTGTTTTTTCTTAGAATGATCAAATAGAAAATTCCCTTGTCCGTAAACTAAAGTACTTTCTTTATAGTCCTCCTTGCATCCTATACAATGGGTGTGCTGGGCGACAACAATATCAGCGCCACTATCGGCGAATTTTCTAAATACTTTTTGCAAATGAGGAGATGGATATCTATATAGCTCCTTTCCGCCATGATACAGAACGATAGCATAGTCACACATTTCTTTTAGTTGCTTTATGTCATCAAAGCTCTCAAGCGGATCATACGGATTTGCGCCTGCCTTTTTATTAGCAGCAATAGAAAACTCGTGCTCTGCACAGCAATATATCCCAAGCTTTCTTCCACCTATTTCCACGACATATGGTTTTCTTGCTTCCTCTAATGACTTCCCCGCTCCTGCAAATCCTATATGATTCTCACCTAGAATATTCATCGTGGAATATAAACCCTTATCTCCCTGATCAAGGATATGATTATTTGCCAGTGTGAAGAAAAATGGATTTATCGCCTTCAGACCTGAAATCGCTTTGGTGGGTGCTATCAGACACGGTCCTGCCTTCCGTATGGGACATGCCTCATCCGATAGAGGTGTCTCGAGATTCATTACTATAAAACTGGCCCTTCTCAATCGCTCAATTAAACTATCACCTATCAGACGGGCTGTATCTCCTTCTGTGAAAAGTTCTATATTTGACGGCGTTGGTACTATGTCTGCAGCAATAGCAATTTTGCTCATCAGATATCTCCTGTCGGAAGGTGTAGCCATGATCCCAGCTCATAATCCCATGACTCCGGTATAAACTCCTTAAAACCGCTACCTGGATATAACGTCAACTCTCCAAAAAAAATACAGCCATTAATTTCATATAAATCAACTCTTAAAAAAGGAAGGTCTGCACTAAATTTTTCTGACAAATAAATCATTCTATCTAGTTTCTTCGGTTTTTCTATATCCAAATCCGATGCAGGATGATTTCTACCGAATGGCATCTTATTCCATTCTCTATCATAAATTGTAATATGAAGTCCACTTTGTAAATTCCTTTCTGAACATACAAACACACACATCATTTTGCCGTTAAAACACATCATTTTATAGTCCTTCAACTCTGTGTCGGATTCATCTATCATGTATTTTTCAGCAATTATTCTAGGTTTGACATTCTTATATGGCCATTCACGCCCTTCCCAATAATAATTCCTACTTAGACTTTTGTTTATCTTTCTCTTTGCATCCTTGAGGTCAAAACTATTTTTGTCTTTTATAATTACAACTCCACCGCTGTCATGCGTACATTTAAGAACAAACTGATTTGGAAGTTCATCAAAACAGATATCTTCGAATTTCTCCCATATACCATAAGTAGGTATGATATATTGATCTCCGATGCTTTCAGATACTAGCTTCTTTACTTCATACTTATCTACCATCTTTGTATATATAGGATTTCTATCATAAAGTTTAAGCCATTGCATCTTTTCATTGAATGTCTGAGGCTTTTCTAGGTTGAGCTTTGTCCCTAGTTTTACCCTATATCGCATTTTTAAGAACATTTCATCTTCCATCCAATTGAACAACCCTTTTTTAGTTAGATAATTATTTATTCTAATTAAACTGTTCACCTTAGGATGATCATTTCTTTCCATTTTGTTCTATACTATATATCCTGTATAATCTTATGTCTTGCTTGCTTATATTTTATTATCATAAACGAAATCATTATCTCTAATATAATCCAATTAAAAAGTGAATTATTAGTCACACATGTTAATGATAAGAATAAATAGTAGGCTATAAATCCTAGAATAAAAGCCTTTGATATACCATCTAAATAATCTCTGTGATTTTTGAAGATGCGTATCAGAGTAATAAAAGGCCAATAATATAATATCCCACCTATAATACCTAAGTTGAACAGTATCTCAATAATGTCAGCGTGGGAATACAATTCAAGTGGACTAAAATGCCTATAATTATCTAATCCGTATCCTAATATAGGTTTCTTGAGTATACCTTCTATACCAAATCGAATTAGTGACATTCGTAATGCCGTGCTTTTGCTTCCCCGAGAAACTCCGCTAGGATTCCAGTTTTTAATTCCCTCATAGAATTGAATAAAACGGACACCGATTATATTATACAAGTTGGGAACAAATCTTATTACTGTTATTAAACACAATGCTAATGCTATTACTACAATAATTCCTCTGTAAAACAAATTTGTTCCCACATTATTCTTAAATATTATCAATACTATAGATGAAATTAATAAAATTATAACTCCTTTTTTTGAGCCTGTTAATAAAACTGCAAGACATAATGGCATAGCAGTAATTATATAAAATAAATTATTTTTTAATATAAAAAAATATATACAGAATGTGTAAGATATCGCAAACGTTATCCCTGCTTCATTCGAATTCAAAATAGAATTATCTATTCTAGATACATAAATCGATTTTCCATAATGCAATATCAGTACTATACATAGTATATACGAAGATAAAATTATGCATTTCATAAGAATATGGATCCTATGCTCTGAATTAAGAAATTGATGTATTAAAATCAACGTTACAATACAGTATATATACGTTGGAATCAACATGTAATTTCCAAGGTATGTACTCCATAAAAAAGATATCCCAGAATATATTATGAATCCCATCCTTGCAATATGATATTTTTGTATTCGAAGTTTACTGTTACATAACATAAATAAAAGGCAATCCGTTAATATAATCACAATCTTAAATATGAAATTTGCAGTATGTACAAGAACCTGCATCCCTAGCGTCAATAAGAAAAAAGTTATCCGGATTATTATTTCTGAGTTAACTAACGTTCTTAAACGTAAACTAAATATCCCCATGATCTATCAATATAATATTAGGTACTGCCCTTAAAAATCTATTCTCGCTTTAATCTTATTCTAGATTCTAGAAACTCATTCCATTTTCCATATATGATTTCAGGCGATAGAACATATCTGATTTTCATAGCATTTTCGCCTATCTTTTCAGCCAGATATTTATCTTCTATTAAGCATAATATCGCCTTTACTAATAAGTCTTCATCCCCTGTATTAATAAGAATTCCATTTACGCCATCTTCAATTAAACTCCTTGGCCCATTTACAGGGCAATCCGTAGCAATGCATGGTAATCCTAGTGCCATTGCTTCGATGAGAGCGTTTGGCATACCTTCAAAGTCTGATGAAAGTACAAATATCGAAGCACTTGCTAATTTCTCTGCTACATTATTAATATAACCAGGTAAAAAAACGTAATCATCCAATTTCAACCGACAAATCATTTCTTCCAACTCACTCCGCAATTCTCCCTCACCGTATATTGTAAGCTGGTAATCCTTATGCAGATTATGAACTTTTGCGAATGCTTTTATTAGTAAATCAAACCTCTTCTGCCCTGTCAGGCGACCTACTCCAACAATACTTTTTCTCTTTTCACTGTCAACACATCCTACTCCCAACTGGCTTATATCAACTGAATTGGGAATAATCTTATAATCCATATTGCTTAAATACTGAGCATACCACTCTTTTGCTTCCTCTGTTTGAAATACAAACCCCGATGCCTTTTTCATCATATGTGTAAGAAAGATTTGGAATAGTTTAGGACGATGCGCAGGATCACACCTCTCCGATACAATAATGGGAGCTTTTGTTGTTTTTTTCTGTGACAGTAACAGTGCAATCGTTACTGGAAGCATAACTAAATATTCTTCTGTGTCAGAAACCTTCATATACTTGCGAAGCCTCATTAACCTTATAAATGAGTTATATATAAAACCATAATTCTCTGTGTGATACAGTAAAGAAATCCTTTTTATTGATTTATCCAGTTCATATGAAGCTGGTTCATCAGACATAGTGAGTATTTCTATTACATGACCATGCTCTGTAAGATAATTAGCTAAATTACAAACAACTCTCTCAGCCCCGCCACCTGAGAGCCCTCCTATAAAAATTGTAAGCTTCATATTTTTATCTTATTTAATTCTATCCAGCTTCCAAAAGTCATATCCCATTCCTCAGGTACAAAAGGCTTAAGACCACTCCAATGAAAAAAAGTCATCTCTCCAAAATAAACCTTACCGTCAACCTCATAAAAGTCTACTCTCACATGTGGAATATTCCTGGATAATTTAGATGCAATATCCTTCATCAATTCAAAATTATCTGGTTTACTAGGCATAATATTTGCGTTTGGATGTCCATTTGTAAAGGGTAGATGATTAAAATCTGCATCATAGAAATCAAATTTTGTCTCATCTGTTGAATTGAACCGTTCTGTAGCTATATACATGGATTTTATTTCTCCATCAAAGCAAAAAAACTTATAATCAATCAACCCACTTTGTTTAGTATCAGACACATATACCTCTGCTATAATTCTTGGTTTTACATTTTTATAAGGCCATTCACGAAAGCCCCAATAAAAATTATGTTTAAGACATTTCTCTAATTTGCTTTTTACTTTCTTTTTATTGAAACTGCTCTTATCCTTGCATATCACTATTCCCCCACTATCATGAGTACATTTTAATACAAACTTATTAGGTAAAGCATCAAAATTAATCTCCTCAAAACTGTTATACACTCCTAATGTTGGTATCACGTACTCCTCTCCAATAATATCAGAAACATATTTTTTTACCTCGAATTTGTCAACCATCATTGTATACTCCGGTCTCCTATCATAGAGCTTCAGCCATTGGAGTTTCTCGTTAAAAGTCTCTGGATTTTCGAGGTTCAAATTTTTCCCTAATTTAATCTTATATGCTATTCTTAAATACTGCTCATCGCTCATCCAGTTAAAAAAACCCCAATGTCCAAACGTCATAAATAACAATGAAGGTTTTTTTAATATGTCTTTTACAGTATTTCCCATAATATATAGTTCCTAATATTATAATGTCCTATCGATACAGCTCTTTATAAAGTCTTTGGTATTTCTCACTCATTTTTTTTGCATTAAACTTATTATTTGCTAAGTCGTATGCTCTTTCACCCATTCCCCTGTAATCACCGCTTAATATTTTTTTCATTTTGTCGGATAAGTCAGTCGTATCATTCTGTTTATATGTATAACCAATGCCAGGATTTGCCTTAAATATTTCGGTATGTTGATTAATATCTGATAAAACAACCGGCAAACCTGTTGCCATAGCCTCAAGCACTCCATTAGGCATCCCCTCAGACTTACTCGTAGACACATATGCATCAGATGCTTTCAGATAATGGCTTACATCGTCTACGTCTCCTCTAAAATCAATATTATCAATATTGCCAAACTCATCATATAGTTCCTGATAATCTGGTCCATCCCCCAGCATAAGAAGATAAATATCAGATGATTGGAATGCTTCCCGAAAGACAGACAACAAAAAGCTCTGGTTCTTCCTTTTTATAAACTGTCCTGAATATACAAAAACAAAAGAACTGCAAGGTATTCCTGCTTGTCTGCGTATTTTTATCCTTTCTTCATCACTTGTTTTCTTAAAAATATATGTATCTACCCCATTAATGACATAATCATATGTTAAATGCATGCCTTTTTTATATGCTTCCGATAAACTCCTAGAACATGTTACTGTTTTATCTGCATGTCTCATAGCATATATATGTAGCCTTGCAAGAATAGTTCCCCGAATTCGCCCATACTTAGCCGGGTAATCATCCCATATGTAGTTCCTAAGAGTTATTATCTGTGGGTACTTTCTTATCCGACTTATTGCATAATCAGGAAATACCCCTAAAGAATGGATAACATCAGGGTGAATGTCAGATAGAACCTTATCAATCTTCTCTGTTCTACCAAAGACTATATCTATTTTTCGTGTATGTGCATAATAATGTGTTACATAAGGTAAATATTTATTAATCTGGCTACTTCCGTCCGTTGGTTCAGGGTAGATTGTAAGCAGTACCGGCTCTATTGTCTCTCTGTCTATATCCTTTATAATATTCAGCATCTGCTGTACAGGACCACATTTCTTACATGCCGTCATCATAAAACAAACCAATATCCTGTTCTCTTTAACATCCTGTCTCTCTTTTGATACGTCTATTAAATACAGCCCCCTATGTCCCTCGAACACGCCATCAAAACATACTCTATCTCCTGCGTAATTCCAACGAGGATGAAGGTCACATCGGGTGTCATTGTCATACTTGAATGGGGAGAAGACTTTTGCTATGACCTTGACGTCAGACATCTTCTCATCCTTTCCACTCATTATTTTTATTTCACTGATTCTTGCCCTATCCGGGTAGGTATCAGTCACAACCATGCTCCCATCCATGCTATAGCTTGGATGTCCGTCATTACTTAGA
Organism: Lachnospiraceae bacterium; assembly: GCA_017455525.1. Classification (GTDB taxonomy): domain Bacteria; phylum Bacillota; class Clostridia; order Lachnospirales; family Lachnospiraceae; genus NK4A144. The sequence continues at coordinate 18,089 of JAFTAP010000096.1, read as the reverse complement.
TTTGGCCAACAATGTATATATTCTTGTGTATGATCTTTCATGAGGAAATATCCTGTTCCAACGCTTTTTTTATTCTCGAAAGCGAGTATTTCCTCATTATTCTTCCAAAAACAATGACTTACCATGTCATCATCTGAAAGAAGATACATATCGCTGCCGTCATCCGTATCAAACGTAATAAGTCTAGTATATTTCTTATGTCCTGCAAACCAACGGTAGAGCACCATACATCTATTCCCATCGGGACTTATCATTAGATGATTTACCTTATGAACAGAGCCATCCCCCAGCATTTCAGGTCTAGGCTGAAATTTAACAAAATCTTTATATGAAAAAAACTCATGCACCTCACCTGTCTCAAGATTAATCTTCCATACCGCTGTCGCATCAGGTAAAGCTACTCCTTCTGTTTTCTCCGGAACATTATGGTATCCATATCCGGGCCGTAAATTATAAAGGCGTGAAAAATCCAGTGTAAATGCTGTCTTTCCATCATTGGAAACCGTATATATCGGAGCCGGGATGACAGACTCTGTACCTGTTAAAATTTCTTTAATTACAGATACATACTTCCCATCCCGGAAATCGTTATAAATGATTTTTGAAGAAAAATCAGATCCAAGCCACTGGAGCATACACCCCTGCTGTACATTCCATGATTTAGTCTCTGCTATCTTCTTTACTCTGTTTGTGTCATTCTCCGGTAATGAAGTATCTATGATCAGTATGTCTGCTTTCTCTTTAGGACTTACATCCGACCATGTATTCTTTGCTCTCATGCAAAGCATATATCTGTCTGTGATGTCCCATGGTGATTTATCATAGTATCCAAAGAAATATTCACTTCCATCGTCAGGTGAAACACGATTTATATCTCCTGAACTTTTAATTTTGGACGAAAACCCATACATGATTCTTTGGTATGCCCGCTTGACACCTCTTTTTATAAACGGGTAATTATTCAGTGTTTGATTGATTATCTGTTCAAATCCCATATTTTTCAGTCGATATCACTATCTTGATCTATGAGTAATCTGTTCTCTTAGATGATTTCTGGTAACCAGTTCAACTAAACTGTCGGGTGCAAGATAAAAAAAGAACTGTGCGAAATCAACATATAACAGGTCTTTCAAGCTGCATTCATGTCTCCTAAACATATTCCATTGAGCTTTCATATAGCTGTTACAATTTGTCCAACTTTTTCTTCGCCTTAAATTCTCTTTGTCCGCCCTAAAATAAAGAATAACATCCTGAATGTTATATGCTCTGCATCCGTTATTCATCATTCTTGAAAACAGATCATGATCTTGTTTTCGCTTTAGTTTTCCGTATCCTCCACTTAAAATGACCTCTGATTTTTTATACATTACCGCAGGATGATTGAATGCGCTTCTCGTTCGCATCTGTCTTCTTATCGCTTCATGCCTCTCCGGCACATTTCTGATTGATACCACGTTGCTAACGTCATCTACAAACTCTGCGATACAACCTGATACGATTGATAAACTAGGATTATCGGAAAATAATTTCATCTGCTTTTCACAACGATCTTTCACCGAGATATCATCTGAATCCATTCTTGCGACTAGATTATTCCTGCATATTTCTAATCCTCTATCCAAAGCAATGCCCAGCCCATAATTATGCTCCAGCGGCAACCTACAGATAAGCTCCGGATACTCCGTCGTATAATGATCCAATACCTTATATAGGGCATCATTTAATCGCCCATCCTCGACTATAACAAACTGGTCAGGCTTATATGTTTGATTCAGTATGCTGTCAATTGCCTGTCTAAGATACTCAGGCTTTTCTTTATCATATACTGACATCAACACACTATAATTATTGATTTGTGCACTCATATATACGTTGATAGCTCCATTTTTACTATGCTGCTACTCGTCACAATCATCATGTTCTTGCGTTGAACCTATTAAAATGCAGCAATACACTATAATCGTCGCTATCAGAGCTACTACAGCTCCCGCGATTGCTATCACTATTTTCATAACCTACCTGTCCCTTATTGAGATTTCATCTAAATACTATAAAACAAAAAAAGACCATTCGAGGTCCATCCTGATATCTTTTTCATATTCAAGCTCTATAAGCATGGCCGGTATGTCGGGCTTCTTAGAGATATAGGGGATCGACATACTATTAAAGATAATAAATAGGCTTCGCCATCCGGGCGCTTGATTCCCGACATACTTCATCCTTAAGCCACGATATATCCGCCGTTTCCTGTGTGGCGACTCCATCGACCTTCACATTCCATGGTTTCCTGAATGATATTTCTCTCCATAAGTCGGAGCGGGTTTCATATACCTGCTCTATCAACATATATCTACGCTGTCCCAGTAGGCATAAGACGTCCCTCCGGGAGCTTCTTCAATACCTCGCAGCCAAGCCTTATGGTTACTATCTGTCCCATGAGCTCCGTCTCTATCCCCGCAAGCCTCTGGTGGCGGTCTATCCACTTGACCTCTCCCTCGTGCCCCGCAAGCGGTCCCTCCGTGACTATGAGTCTGTCGCCTGTCACGAAGCCCACGGAATAACGGATCACATGCTCCTCTCCTCCGAGGCTCCTAAGCAGGTCTTCCTCGTCCTGCCTTATCGGGACCACCTCATCCCCTACGCCCAGCATCTTCGTGAGCTCTTTCACGTTCCTCAGCCTTATGCGGAAGTCATCGGTGTCCTCTGTCACGGCGAATATATACTTCTGGAAGGACACTTCCTCTATCAGGCTCCACTCGCCATGCCTCTTAAACATCCTCTCCGACTTCATCGCGAAGACGTCCTCACCCGGGATTATGACATCGCTCCTGCACCTCTCCACGACCGCCGTCTCATGCATGGCTTTCACCTGTATCACGTACCACAAGATATCATCCTGCCTTCGTATATATCCTATTAGCCAGTACCAGTCCTATCTTGACGCGCCTCGTCTTTCCCAGAAGGTTCATCTCTATGTTTGCCATCCTCTTATGGCGGTCGTACCAGCAGACCTTGTCGGAATACTGCATTAGCGGTCCCTCGTCTACCACGACCCTGTCGTCTATTATGTTGCCGTTAGACACGGTCACGACATGATCATTATCCATGAGGCTCTCAAGTAGCCTCTGCTCGTCCTCGTATATGGGCACGAACTCTTCCCCCACGCACACGGGCTGTGCGGTGTACGGTATGCGCTTCACCGTCATCTCTCTAACTCTTTCCGCCCCTGCCTTGTCGGTATCTACGAAGATGTATCCGGGGAATAAGGCCTTCTTTATCTCCTTCCACTCCCCATCTCTGTGATACGGGCGGGCATAGTAAGGCACGAAGACATCAGCATGGCACTCATCCGTGAATGTCATCCTGCATGTCTCACAAGCATTTTCCTCTTTTCCCTCTATTACCTTCAGCACGTACCACATACGATATCTGCCCTTCTATGGTTCAATAATTATTACCTAAGCACTAAATATAGGAACCAGACTTCCTATATTTAAGCATGTCAAGGTATTTTTGTCAATATTTATAGGAACTATAGTTCCTATTGTGGAAATTAAAGGAGAAATGAAATGCTTGTTACAAATTTAAAAAGAATAGGTGATAAATTACAACAGATTAGAAAGCAATCTGGTCTTTCACAGGCAGAAGCCGCATGGCAGGCAGGAATCTCGCTCCGTGCTTATGCGGATATCGAACGAGGACTAACAAATCCTAAGCTTGGATCAATGTTGAAAATCTGTGAAGTATTCCACATAACACCGGATATCATAATGACAGAAGAAGAAAATCCCGCTTCTTTGAATTACAACGATATAATATCAGAAATAGATATGCTTCCTCCCAAAGAGAAGTATGCTGCCTATAAGATACTCGATGCATGCTATCAGGCGTTTACATCTAATTCAAGCAATGAAGGCTGAAACTACATCCCAGCAAGCAATATTTTACTCATAGTACTATTCTTTTTATACAGATGCTTATGCCTTTCATCAGGATAGATCGCCCTTCGGAATCCGCTTAAATTATTCTACTTTATATTCTCTGCAGTCAATTTCTTAGCCTTAAGATCCTTCATCACATGCAAGAATAAGATCACCGATATAATCCCTGCCGTAAGCCATGCGAGGGGATCACTTCCTACAGCAAGGGCGTAGCTCTTTATCCTTATCGATAAAAGTGCAGCAATAAGTCTAGTGAAGAACTCAACGATTCCAAGCATCATTGCAGTCATGCCGTATCCGCAGCCCTGCATGGAATTCCTGAATATGAATATTGCTGACAATGGAATATAGGCAAAGACGCACTCATAGATATAAGTCCTTGCCCATGGAATAAGGTCGTCAAATACTGCGTCGGATGCAAAGAAGAGCTTCATCATGTATGGCAGCGCAAGCACTGCAAGCAAAGCCGCTGCGATAGAATAGACCGTCATTATCTTCATGGCATCCTTCACGCCGTACTCCACCCGCTCAAGGTCGCCCTTCCCGAAGTTCTGTCCCGAATAGCTTGTCATAGTCTGTCCTATAGCCATCATGCCCTGCGTCAGAAGGTTCTGCACCTTGCTTGCTGCAGTGAAGCCTGCGACCGCAACCGAGCCGTATATATTTATCGCGCTCTGCATTATCATCGTTCCCGATGCCGTGATCCCGAACTGCAAAGCCATAGGCACCCCGATGTAAAGCTGTAGCCTTGAATACTGCCTGTTAAGCCTCCACATCCTCCTTGTAGGAGTAAGCACAGGTTCTTTTTTAATTATATAAACCACGCATAAGATGGCAGCTATGCCCTGTGATAGGTTCGTAGCCCATGCAGCCCCGGCGACTCCCATGTGGAAATTGACTATGAAGACAACGTCGAGCACTATATTCAACAGAGCCGAAAAAATAAGGGAGAAAAGCGGTATCCTGCTATTGCCGATAGCCCTTAAGAACGCAGAAAAAAGGTTATATGACACGAGCATCACTATACCCATGCAGATGACTGAAATATAGCTGTATGCGTCGTCATATATGTCCTCAGGCGTATTCATAAGCCTTAATACAGGATGCATGAAGGTAAGGCTTAAGGCTGTCAGAACAACAACCACTATTCCTGACAGCATTATCCCGTTTGCGACAGTAGCCTTGGTTTCTTCTATTTGCTTCGCCCCGAACTTCTGGCTCGTAAGCACCGTGAAGCCTGTCGCCATGCCGTTAGCAATTCCAAGCACCAGGAACATGATGGTCCCCGTAGAGCCTACCGCCGCCAAAGCATTCGCTCCCACGAACTTGCCGACTATTATCGTGTCCACCATATTGTAGAACTGCTGAAATATATTCCCCAAAAGGAGGGGCAGCATGAATTTAAGTATTATCTTAAGAGGCCTGCCCTCTGTAAGAGATGCACCCATTTATCTGTCCTTGCGCCTCTTCTTTCCTACTTTTCCGAAGCCCAGCCTCGGTCTGTCCTTCTTCGACTTCACGGAGCCGTCAAGATTTATATCCTTAGAGCGGATCTTCTTATCTGCGAACCTGTCAAAATAAGAACCCTCTGTAGGACGCTTCTTATCTGATCTATTCCTGTCTCTATCTGATCTGTCAGCTCTGCGCCTTTCATCCCTTTCTCTGAACCGATCAGATCTATCATCCACGAACCTATCGTCTCTATCCGGTCTTCGTCCGTCATCTCTGAACCGATCAGATTTTTCTGTCCTGCGTCCATCTGACTCGAATCTGTCCCTGTCTCTTCTGCGTCCCTCGGATCTGCCCTCATCTCTGCGCATTCTCCCGGATCTGCGCCTATCTCTTTCACGACGCGAGCGTCTCCTTCCATCAGGCTCATCCTGCCTGTGCGTGATGAAGTCTGAATCCTTGACCTCGTCCTTGCCTGTCCCCATCGCCTTCTTTAGAAATGCCGCAGCTATATCAAGAGATGTCAGCTCCATATCAGACATCTTGCTCTCGATAAGGCTTATCATGTCAGAAAGATCCTCTCCTGCTGCTACCTCGGTCACGGAATCAAGAATGCTCTGTGCCTTTGACGCCTTCACATCCTTGCCCGTGGGGATATGCCTTGATTCTATATGTGTATGACAAAATCTCTCGATATCCCTTATTTTATATATGTCTCTGCCTACTACCAATGTGAACGCCCTGCCCTTGCGTCCTGCCCTGCCGGTACGCCCTATGCGGTGTACGTAATACTCGATATCATCAGGCACGTCATAATTAATGACCGCCTCCACATCATCCACGTCAAGCCCCCTCGCCGCCACATCGGTAGCGATAAGTATCTCTGTGCTGCCGTTCCTGAAGCCCGCCATGACGTGGTCCCTCTGCTGCTGCGAGAGATCCCCATGCAGCACGTCAGCAAAGTATCCCCTGCCTATGAGAGTCTCCGCAAGCTCGTCCGCCATGCGCTTAGTATTGGTGAATATAAGCGTGAGCTTCGGATTGTAGTAGTCCAATAATCTGGACACCGCATCGACCTTCATCCCCTTAGGTATCTCGTAGAAATACTGCCTGACTAAAGGAACGGTCAGCTCCTTTGCCGGTATCTTAACAAATACAGCATCTTCCTTCTGATAGTCCTTCGTTATCTGCAGTATCGGCTTGGGCATCGTAGCAGAGAATAAAGCCGTCTGATGCTCCTGCGGAATGTCTTTAAGTATAGTTTCTATATCCTCGCGGAATCCCATGTCAAGCATCTCATCCGCCTCGTCCAGCACTACTATCTTCACAGCGTCAAGCTTTAATGTATGCCGCCTTATATGATCCATGACACGCCCCGGAGTGCCGACCACTATCTGCGAATTTCCCTTCAAGCTCCTTATCTGCTTCGTTATGTCCTGTCCGCCATATATGGGAAGCACCCTTATCCCGGAAAAATACTTCGCATACTGCCTTATATCGTCAGCCGCCTGTATGGCAAGCTCCCTCGTAGGGCAAAGAATAAGCGCCTGCGGTCTCTCTTCAAAAGCATCCACACTCTGCACTATAGGTATGCCGAATGCCGCCGTCTTACCCGTACCTGTCTGAGCCTGTCCTATAAGGTCTCTTCCCTCAAGCATGACGGGTATGGCGTCCTTCTGTATAGGCGTCATCACCTCATAACCAAGTTCTGCGACAGCCCTTAATATCCTGTCATCAAGCCCTGCGTCCTCATACTTTATGTCAACTACTGCATCTTCCCGATTCATTTCTTCTTCTGTCATCTCATCCTCTTTTCTGAAAATTTTCCCTAATACCTAAATAACCCCCGACGATACACGCCGGGGGATTTGAATGCCGGCGATGGGACTTGAACCCATACACCCTTGCGGATAACAGATTTTGAGTCTGTCTCGTCTGCCAATTCCGACACGCCGGCTTAACTTATCTATTTCGCCCAGAGATTATTATTAATCTTCTCAAGCTGCATCATTATCGTACTCTTCTCGCCAAGTCCCTCTGAGAACGCCGTCGCAGCTCCCGCTGCCGTCGCAAGGTTCATGGCTTTCTGCATATCGCCATTTTTCATATAGCCCGCAAGGAAGCCTGCTACCATTGAGTCGCCGGCGCCTACCGTATTTATTACCTTGCCCTCAGGCACGCCCATACGGATGACCTTGCCCTCCTCCGGTATCAGCATCGAGCCGTCTCCGCCCATCGAGATAAGGACGTTCCTCGCTCCCATCTCCTGAAGCTTCCTCGCATATTTTTCTATGTCCTTGTCGTTCTTTATCTTCGCATCGAAAAGGCTCCCAAGCTCTGCTTTATTCGGCTTGATAAGGAAAGGCTTGAGTTCGATAGTATTCTTAAGCAGATCTCCGTCAGCATCTACCACGACCTGCACACCCTTATCAGCTACCCTCCTGCATATACGCTCATATATGATGTCATGCATATTAGGCGGCACAGAGCCTGAAAGTACTATATAATCACCCTCTACAAGACCATCGAGCTTCTTCATAAAAGCCTTCACGTCATCATTCGAGAGGCGCGGTCCCGCAGCGTTGATATCGGTCTCCTCGCCGTTCCTTATCTTGACATTAATCCTTGATATGCCCTGACGCAATATGATGAAATCAGTACGGATTCCCTTGTGAGTAAGCCCGTGGACTATCGCAGCTCCCGTGAAGCCCGCCACGAATCCCATAGCGACCGTATCTATGCCGAGGTTCGTAAGCACCGTAGAGACATTTATTCCCTTGCCTCCATAATAAAACTCCTCTCTCGTGCTCCTGTTCATCTGTCCGTTGGCTATCTGCTCATCAAGATGAACCACATAGTCTAAAGCCGGATTAAACGTAACCGTATATACCATCTGCAAAAGCCTCCGCCTTCACTCTCAATCTCTTCAACGACCTTCTATTATAACAAATAAACTCACATGGGTCAAAATTCAATGATGAAAAAGCCTCATCCCCGTGAAGCACATCACCATATCATAACCGTCGGCAGCTTCTATAACGGCATCGTCCCTTATCGAACCGCCGGGCTCTGCCACATACTTAACCCCGCTCTTTGCCGCCCTGTCTATATTATCGCCGAACGGGAAGAAAGCGTCCGAGCCTAAAGCCACGTCCGTATTGCCGTCAAGCCACGCCCTCTTTTCTTCCTCGGTAAATATATCCGGCTTTTCAGTAAATATCCGCTCCCATTTGCCGTCCGCAAGCACGTCCATATAATCAGAGCCTATATATAGGTCTACAGCGTTGTCCCTGTCGGGCATCTTTATATCATCCCTAAAAGGAAGCGACAGCACCTTCGGCGACTGCCTCAGGTACCAGTTATCAGCCTTCTGCCCGGCAAGCCTCGTGCAGTGAATCCTCGACTGCTGGCCTGCTCCCACGCCTATAGCCTGTCCGTTCTTAACGTAGCAGACGGAGTTACTCTGGGTGTATTTAAGCGTGATAAGCGATATCATCAAGTCATTTGCCGCATCATCCGTCAGTGACTTATTCTTTGTAACGATATTATTCAGAAGCTCCCTGTCTATCTTAAACTCATTCCTTCCCTGCTCGAAGGTCACGCCGTAAACCTGCTTACGCTCGATCGGCGCCGGACGGTAATCCTTGTCAATCTTTAATATGCAGTATGCGCCCTTCTTCTTCTCCTTAAGTATCTCCAAAGCGTCAGCATCATAATCAGGAGCAATGATGCCGTCTGAAACCTCACGCCTTATGAGCTTCGCTGTATCTGCGTCACACTTTTCAGACAGAGAAATAAAATCGCCGAAGCTTGACATCCTGTCTGCGCCTCTTGCCTTAGCATAAGCACAAGATAACGGAGAAAGCTCTGTGTCGTCATCTATCCAGTATATCTTTTTCTCGACATCTGTAAGTGGTATGCCGATAGCCGCACCCGCAGGCGATACATGCTTGAAAGAGGTCGCAGCCACATGCCCCGTAGCCTCCTGAAGCTCTCGCACTAATTGATACCCATTCAATGCGTCAAGCAGATTGATATAGCCGGGTCTTCCGTTTAAGACCTCTATCGGGAGGTCGCTACCATCCTCCATGTATACCCTCGACGGCTTCTGATTCGGGTTGCAGCCGTATTTTAATTCAAGCTCGTTCATCTTTTTATATCTCCTCTACATACTATTTTTTATCTCATAAATTCATGCTGCTTTATAGGTTTACATAAAACATCGAATTAGAAGCTTTATCGTTTGTTCTTGTTTATTATCCTGCTCTCATACTCCCCCGTAGCTATATCTATATACCTCGTAAAAAGCGACACCTTATTGTCCTTATCAAGAGCTTTCCATATCCCCTCGGTGAACTCGTCTATGTCACCGTGCATGATGACAGGCGTAGGCTCGCCCTCAAAGGACGGAAGCGGGTCACCGTCGCCCATATAAGTATGAATAAAATGCCCTCTCCCCGGCTTCGGAGAGGAATATGCGAAATTATATCTGTTATCGGAATCAGGATCGCCGTTGTCTGATTTTATTATGGACATCTGATAATCAAACTTCCCGCCCGTGACATGCAGTATGCCGGATATCCGGGGCGTATAGTTAGGAGCATCAGGCTCATATCTCCTGCCCCTAAGGCTTTCTGCGAAGCACCTGCCTCTTTTCATCTCGTCATATACCGTATCCGTCTGGTCGCCGTTAGTCACTATCGTTATATCCCCCAGAACCCTTACCGGAGCATAGATGATAAGAGACGGATCGACAAGCTTAGACGGATCATGCGCCTCTGTCCTTATTCCCGCACCGTCCTCTACGAAGATGCGGTTTCTTGAATTCTCCGACCTGCCCATGATGAAGTACGCAGTCACGGCGTATTTGCCGCCCTCCGAGACGCCTATCACTATCCCTCGTCCGGGATAAGAAGTCTTGCTTATCTCTTCATTTAGGTTTACATAATTCATATGCCGTATCTCCTCTCCGCATTATGCTCACTCCTTATTGGATATCATAGTAATATTACAAGGATATTACACCTATTTTATTTCTGACATCCTTAATCTTCAAACATCTCCTTGAATTCCTCGAAGCAGTCAAACGTAGCGAAGTAATCATTAAGCGTCTGCCCCCTTCTTATCAGCGAAAAGCTCCCATTCTCATGCAGCAGCACCTCCGGACTCCACAGCCTTCCGTTATAATTATAGCCCATTGCAAACCCATGCGCTCCCGCATCATGGATATATAGCAGATCACCCATATCTATCTTCGGAAGCAGCCTGTCTATGGCGAATTTGTCGTTATTCTCGCATAAGGAGCCTGCCACGTCATAGCGGTGGTCATCGGGAAATTCCTCCTTCCCAAGCACGGTAATGTGATGATACGCTCCATACATAGCAGGGCGCATCAGATTCGCTGCGCATGCGTCCACTCCGATGTATTCCTTATAGATATGCTTCTCATGGATAGCCCTTGTCACCAATGCCCCGTAAGGTCCCATCATGAAGCGCCCCATCTCGGTAAATATCTTCACGTCGCCCATATTCGAAGGCACAAGAACCTCCTCATACGCTTCTCTCACGCCCCAGCCTATGAGGTCTATATGGTTTGACTCCTGACTCGGCTTGTAAGGTATGCCGACTCCTCCCGACAGATTGATGAGATCAATATGAACGCCGCACTTCTTCTTTAATTCAACGGCAAGCTCAAAGAGCTGCCTCGCAAGCGTAGGGTAATAATCATCCGTCACCGTATTGCTCGCAAGGAAGGCATGTATACCGAAGTGCTTGACCCCATGTGCCTTCAAGGTTCTGAAAGCCTCGACCATCTGCTCCTCCGTCATGCCGTACTTGCTGTCGCCGGGATTATCCATGATGTCATTTGCTATCGAGAAGGTTCCGCCCGGGTTATACCGGCAGCATACCGTCTCGGGAAATTCACCGACATGCTCCAGATAATAAGGGAGCATGGTGATATCATCAAAGTTTATCAAGGCTCCGATTTCAGCGGCATATACATATTCCTCTGCCGGCGTGTCATTAGACGAGAACATTATTTCCTCGCCGGAAAATCCCGCAGCCTTCGCCATCCTAAGCTCCGCCATTGACGAGCAGTCGCACCCGAAGCCGTAATCCTTGAATATCTTTAGGATGAAAGGATTAGGCGTAGCCTTCACCGCAAAATACTCCCTGAACCCATTATTCCACGAGAAAGCATCCGCGACTGCCTTAGCGTTCTTCCTTATCCCCGCCTCGTCATACACGTAATAAGGCGTGCCATACTCAGATGCTATTTCCTCTGCTTTCTCTCTTGATAAAAATGGTATTTTTTTCATATATCCTCCAATTCACTCTACGATTCCCGGTACTTCCCCGGGCGCTGAAACGCATGGCGTTTCTACCAATCAACCCCCTCTGATCCATTCTCTTTCAAAAATTTATTGCATTTCGAGAAGTGCCTGCAGCCGAAGAAGCCGTTGTAGGCTGACAGCGGACTTGGATGGGCTGCCTCTAGTACCAGATGCTTCGGGTTCGTTATAAGCTCCTTCTTATCCCTCGCATTCCTGCCCCATAATAAAAACACTATCGGCCTGTCCTCTGCGTCCACAGCCTTTATTATCGCATCAGTGAACTGCTCCCAGCCCTTTCCCTTGTGGGAGTTTGCCTGATGCGCTCTCACCGTCAGCACGGCATTAAGCAGAAGAACTCCCTGCCTTGCCCATCTCGTGAGGTCTCCGGTATCAGGTATCTTCTCACCTATGTCCTCATGTATCTCTTTATATATATTCTTAAGCGAAGGCGGAACCTCCACGCCCTCCGGCACGGAAAAGGACATCCCCATAGCCTGGTCCGGCTCGTGATACGGGTCCTGCCCTAAGATTACAACCTTCACCTTATCCAGCGGAGTCAGATGCAGCGCCGTGAAAAGCATGTCCGACGGCGGATATATGACCTCAGTCGCATACTCCTGCTTCACAAACTTATAAAGCTCTTTATAGTAAGGCTTATGAAACTCCTGTCCTAAGACCTCCGCCCACCTTCCGTCTAACGCCGCCATCTTACAGGCACTCCTTCTCCATGAAGATACTCCTTCACCTCTCCTATCGTAAGCTCCTTATAGTGGAATAAAGACGCTGCGAGAGCCGCCTCTGCATGCCCTTCTATAAAGGCATCCTTGAAATCAGAGAGGCTTCCAGCCCCGCCTGATGCTATGACAGGCACATTCACGGCATCCGCGATAGTGCGCGTAAGCTCTATGTCATATCCCACCTTAGTGCCATCCGCATCCATAGAGGTAAGAAGTATCTCGCCCGCTCCGAGCTTCACGGCCTTTACCGCCCACTCCACGGCATCAAGACCCATATCCACGCGCCCGCCGTTCTTATATACAGTCCAGCCGCTGCCGTCATCACGCCTCTTTGCATCAATCGCAAGCACGACGCACTGCGAGCCGAATTTATCCGCCGCCTGCGATATGAGCTCAGGATTCATTATCGCCGCAGAGTTAACCGAAACCTTGTCTGCGCCCTCCCTTAAGACCGCACGGAAGTCGTCAACCGTCCTTATTCCTCCGCCCACGGTGAAGGGAATGAATACCTGCTCCGCGACTCTCCTCACTAGCTCCACTACTGTAGCCCTGTGGTCGCTCGATGCGGTTATGTCAAGGAATACAAGCTCGTCCGCTCCCTCCTTATCATAAGCCCTCGCAATTTCGACGGGATCTCCTGCGTCCTTTAAGGACACGAAATTAACGCCCTTCACGACCCGTCCGTTATTCACGTCAAGACATGGGATTATCCTTTTGCTAAACATTTAAAAAATTCTCCAATATGGAAAGCCCTGTTTCAGACGACTTCTCAGGATGGAACTGGCAGGCGAAGATATTGCCCGACTCCACGGAAGCGTCTACCCTCGTGCCGTATTCTATGGTCGCTTTGACTATAGATTTATCCTCTGCGTCAAGGTAATAAGAATGAACGAAATAAACGAAACTCTCATCAGGAACATCCGAAAAAAGCCTTCCTGAGCCACGAAGCGTAAGCGAGTTCCAGCCAATGTTAGGAACTTTCAGCCTTACGCTATCTGCTTTTTTTCCTGCGTCCGACTCTGCATTCACAGCACCCTCCGGAAGCCTCTTTATCTTACCCTTAAGTATGGAAAGCCCCCCTATCCCCGGTGACTCCTCCGAGCTTTCAAATAAAAGCTGAAGCCCGAGACAGATACCAAGAAAAGGAGTACCGTCTTCACAGACCTTTTTTATCACATCGATAAGCCCGTATTCCTTAAGCTTATCCATAGCATCGCCGAATGCTCCTACTCCCGGCAGTATCACATGATCCGCATTTAATATAGCCTTACTGTCTCTCGTGGTCACGCATTCATGACCTAAAAAGTCTACTGCCTTTTCAACGCTCTTTATATTGCCTGCATCGTAATCTATTATAGCTATCATATATATGACAATTCCTTACCTTTTACAACCGTGCATTGACACAGCAAAACCTTACTCTTGAAGATACATCTCACATCTTTAATTCGTCTGGTGATACCTGCCGTCCGCTCCCTTCTTGACATTAAAGCTGTAAAGCGTCGTGCCGTCGCTTGCGGTATTCTGATCTCCGGGATCGGAAGATCCGCCCGAAGGAGCAGGATCATATCCGCTAGTATCACCGCCGGTATTCGTCTCAGGGTTCGATATCTCTATATGCGTGCCATCAGAATTGGTAATGTCCGTATCACTATCGGGAGTCAGCGTGAATCCGCCATCGTTTCCGCCATCACCATTATCACCGGAAGGCTCGCCTCCCTGATCCTCCGGCTCACCGCCGTTATTTCCTTCATCACCGGAATCATTCGTATCTTCAGAGCCGATATCACCCTCCTGATTATTATCCATGCTTTCATCATTGTTATCCGCATGCTCCGCCTCCTCTTCATGCGGAGGCTCCTCTGCAGGAGGCTCGCCGGTATACTCAGGCATGGCTGCGCCACCCTCTGTAAGCTCGACCGTAGGCTCTATCTCATCCCGCCATGTGGGATCGACTATATCGAGAAGCGCCATCGTGTATTCCAGATCGTCACCTATCCTGGATGTCTCCCTTGCGGCATCCTCGCTGACGCCATACATGCCTGACAGATAACCAAGTATCTCCTGATATAATGCCTCGAAGCCGTCTCCCACGCCAAGGCTTGCCGCATACTCCGTGAGCGCATCATGTATGACCACTCCCTGCAGCAGAGAATCTATGGCCTCAAGAGGCATCTCCCTCTGCTGGAACTCATTGTAAGCGTCTATCTTCCTCTGCAGACGCATGAGCACGAAAGACTTATTATAGATGTCCCTGCTCTCATCTGACAGATGTGTAAGTCCCACGAGTGAATCAAAGGCTCCCTCATAATCACCCTTGTCGTAATTTGTCTTCGCTGCGCTCTCATAGCCCACATTTGCGAATGCGAACGTACAGAAAGTCACTGCCGCAAGGAATGATGCAAAGAATAAAGCCACTGCCGCCACCTTCTTCTTCGGAAGCTTCTTCTGAGGGATCTCCTCGACCGGAGGCTTCTCCTTCTTGGGCTTCTTCGGCTTCTTTTCCTTTGGCTTCTTCTCTTTCTTTGGCTTTTATTTTTTGTTCTTTTCCTTTTTCTTTTTCTTCTTGCCGCCTTCTTCTGCCTGGATGTCCTCGCTTAGTAGCGCAGCGTTTTCAAGAGTCTGCTCGCTGGGATTTGCAACATTAGATGCCACGCCCTCGAGATCAGCCCCTTCTTCCTCGTCCTCGTCCGATGCAAATAAGAACGCTTGTAGCTTTTGGATAAAGCTCTTCTTCTCGATCGGATTCCCTTCCTCATCCGTCTCAGGCTCTGCGTTCTTCTTTTTCTTCTTTTTTCTTCGTTTCTTACGGCCTTTTCCAGACTCGTCATCCTCTTCAGGAGATTCGCCACCGTCTCCTCCATCTTCCTCTCCTTCTCCCGTAAGCATGGACATCAGGTCATCGTCCACTAAATCAAGATTATCGTCCTTCTTAAGCAGATCTCCGACCTCCGATAGATCCGCATCATCTCCCATCTCATCTATAAGCTCCGTGACATCCGAATCATCTGCTGCCGCATCCTCACCGAGAAGACCAAGCGCATCCTCCAGAGCAGAGTCCATAGACGCTTCTTCCTCCGGTTCCTCTGCGGGTCCGGATTCAGCATCTTCCTCCGTCGCAGCACCTTCCGCTGCCGCAAAGAGCGCGTCTATCTCATCTGCTGACATCACATGGTTAGGATCATCATCCACTGATGGAGCAGGGTCCTCGGCTGGTATAGGTTCTTCAGCTGGTGCGGGCTCCTCGACGGGAGCTTCTGTATTTTCATCGGTCGGCTCAGAAGATGTATCTTCTATAGGCTCCTGCGGTGCTTCCTCGCCTTCATCTCCGGAAAGGGCTTCCGCCTCAGCTAAGATATCATCCATAGAAAGCTCATCTTCCGAAGCTCCCTCTGACTCACCCTCAACCAGCTCTTCTGCCGGCTCCGGCTCTGCGTCTCCGGCGGGCGCGCTGTCTGCTCCTTCAAATAATGCTGCTATCTCATCGGCGCTTAATTGCTTATTCGGATCATCGTCCGGCTCGGCTTCAACCGGGGCTTCCGCCGGCTCCGGCTCTGCGTCTCCGGCGGGTGCGCTGTCCGCTCCTTCAAATAACGCCGCTATCTCGTCGGCGCTTAGTTGCTTATTCGGATCATCGTCCGGTTCCACCTCAACCGGAGCTTCCGCCGGCTCCGGCTCTGCGTCTCCGGCAGGTGCGCTGTCCGCTCCTTCAAATAACGCCGCTATCTCGTCGGCGCTTAGTTGCTTATTGGGGTCATCGTCTACAGCAGGAGCAGCCGCTTCTTCTACAAGCTCATCACCGGGCATTTCCGCATCGTCCGCAAGCGTGTATTTTATCTCAGGCTCACTTGCCTCCCCATCTCCTACGAGACTTTCCGCCTCTGCGAGGATATCATCCATAGAAATATCTTCTTTGTGTGCTTCCTCGCTTACAGGGGTATCTTCACCACCTGTCATCTCCTCACTTGGAATTGTCTCTTCTACAGGCACTTCCTCCGGCAAAGCTTCTTCCGCGTCTGCCGGCGTATCTGCCGCAGCAAATAAAGCCGCTATGTCATCTGCGCTCAGCTGTTTATTCGGATCATCATCCACAGCATCCGCCACAGGCTCCGGCTCTGCTATAGTCTCCTCAATCGGCTCAACCACAGCTTCCTCGACGGTCTCAGGTATCTCCGGCTCGGTTGCTGTTTCCTCAACAGATTCCGTAATATCCGGTTCGGGAATAGCTTCTTCTATTGGCTCTTCTATATCCGGCTCGGACATGGGCTCTTCTATCGGCTCTGTTATCTCCGGCTCAATCGGTGCTTCATCTGCAATTTCCGGCTCAGGCATCGCTTCCTCCGCCGAAGTCGCCTCCTCTTCCATAGCCTCTATCTCTGTCTCAAGCTCATGCTGAAGCTGCTCCGCCTCTGCAAATATATCCTCCAGAGACGGCTCTTCTCCCGGCTCATCTGAAATATCCTCTGATAAATCCACCTCGTTCATAGCTGCCATCACATCAAACGGCTCTTCCGGCTCCATGCCCTCCGGGATATCCTCCGATAAGCCCACCTCATTCATAGCAGCCATCACGTCAAAAGGCTCCTCCGGCTCCATGCCTTCCGGCATCTCCATAGCAGGAGCTTCCTCAACCTGTACCGGCTCCGGCTCAATACCTGCCTCCTGTATCGGTTCCGGCTCCGGTTCAATACCTGCCTCCTGTATCTGCTCTGCCTCGGGCTCAGGTTCTGCTGTCTCCTGTGCCGAATAATCAGAAGCATTCTCCGATATAGGCTCTGGTTCACCGGTCTTCCCTGAAAGCAGTTCTTCCAGTCTTCTCTCTTCGTCTGATATAGTGGGTTCTGCAGACGGGACATCCGCCCTTATATCCTGCATAGGCTCCGCTTCGACAGAAATAGGTTCCTGTACAGATTCAGTCACCGTCTCCGGCTCAGGTATCGATGCCGACTCAGATGCCGGTTCCGGCTCTATTATCGTTTCCGGCTCTATTATTAGCTCCGGCTCCGGGCTTGGCACGAGATCTTCGGGCGCGATATCATTAGGCATGACAAAATCCTGCGTCGCCGCAGGTATCTCCGGAACCGGATCCAAATCAAGTTCCGCTTCCTTATCCTCTACCGATTTTAGCAACCGATCCAGATAATCTTCATCCATCGCTGCCTTCTGTATCCTCTCCAGTCACTGTGCATATTTTGATAACCGCACAGTAACGATTTATTTTATCAAAACAAGCCTTAAAATACAATACTGGCATAAAACGCCGCAGGGTTCTCTCACGAAGGCTTTTGTATGATTCCTATAACCCTTGATCCCATCTAACACTATTCGATTTTCAATTATCCTTCATGAAAGAACCCTGCGGGTTCGCAAAGCCGGTATTTCAAAGCAAAACCCATGCTCCACGGCTTATATTGCCATAGAGCACGGGTTATGAATGTTTGTTTACCGGGCGATCACTTTAGGCTTTATTTCAGTTTACTGTCACTTTGCAGACAGCTTTCTTTTTGCCGTCCTTTGTCGTGACAGTTACCGTAGCTGTGCCCTTCTTTATCCCTTTTACCTTACCATTTTTATCCACGGTCGCAACCTTCTTGTTGCTGCTCTTCCATGTGACATTTTTAGTGGTG
>JAFTAP010000095.1 GCA_017455525.1 Lachnospiraceae bacterium | reverse complement strand
GGCACAGATGGACGGAGCTATTCTCGTTGTTGCGGCTACTGACGGCGTCATGGCTCAGACGAAGGAGCACGTGCTTCTTGCCCGTCAGGTCGGCGTTCCTTATATCGTAGTATTCCTTAACAAGTGTGATATGGTCGATGACCCTGAGCTTATCGAGCTCGTCGAGATGGAGGTTCGTGACCTTCTTAATGAGTACGAGTTCCCCGGCGATGATATCCCGATCATCCAGGGTTCGGCATTGAAGGCTCTTGAGGATCCTTCAGGAGAGTGGGGAGACAAGGTTATGGAGCTTATGAAGGCAGTAGACGATTATATTCCTACGCCTCAGAGGCCTACAGACAAGCCTTTCCTTATGCCTGTCGAGGACGTATTCACGATCACAGGCCGCGGTACTGTTGCTACGGGGCGTGTAGAGCGTGGTATCCTCCACTTAAACGACGAGGTAGAGATCGTTGGTATCAGGGAAGACGTCAAGAAGACGGTCGTTACCGGTATCGAGATGTTCAGAAAGCTTCTTGATGAGGGTCAGGCCGGTGATAATATCGGAGCTCTCCTTCGTGGCGTGGACCGTAAGGACATCGAGAGAGGACAGGTCCTCGCAGTTCCCGGATCAGTTACCTGCCATACGAACTTCACGGCTCAGGTATACGTGCTGACGAAGGATGAGGGCGGACGTCATACTCCTTTCTTCAATAACTATCGTCCTCAGTTCTACTTCAGGACAACCGACGTTACAGGCGTGATCAATCTGCCTGAGGGCACAGAGATGTGCATGCCCGGCGATAACGTTGAGATGACCATCGAGCTCATCCACCCCATCGCTATGGAGCAGGGACTTACCTTCGCTATCCGTGAGGGCGGTCGTACGGTAGGATCAGGAAGGGTTGCTTCCATCATAAAGTAAGACAGCTTTCAGATAAGGCTGGATCAAAGGCTTCCGGAGAGTTCAACCGGGAGCCTTTTTGAGTCTGAATTCGAGAGTAAGTATCATAAACAACGCAAAGGGGCTTTTGACCCCAGCATCATAAGATATACAAAAAGACCGAAACCACATCCGGGAACCGGTCTTGCCATTACGTTTAATCCATCCGTTTTATTCGGGCTTCTGCGCTTTTCCGATTATAAGCTTCATATATAGAGGCATGAAGATGAATATCAGCACGAAGCCGGTAATTAAGCATATTATCAGCGAGCTAAGGAACATGGGTAAGAAATGCAGCGGAGCACCCTGTCTTGTCGCCATAAGATAGGCGAAAAGCACCATGCAGAAGGTTATTATCGGAGTGTAGATAAGGTCAGATATCAGGCTCTCGAAGCATCTTGTTGAGAGCTTTCCGGGCTGCATATTGAACTTCTGACAGGCATTGTCGGATACCTTCTTTACCGGTACTAAGAAGCCGATGATAAGGCTTATTATCGTACTTATTATGAAGCTTATAATCCATCCCGGAACTGAGAAATGACCGGAGGTCGCTGTGCCTATTAGCGACAGGAAGAAGCTTAGCGTTACTCCCATGCAGAGACTCATCCTTCTGCTGATTTTTTTCATCATATTTTCTTTTTCATCCATGTCATATCTCCCATTTGGCATTGTATTATATTGAAAACAACGTATTTATTAAGCATCCATAGTATAGCACTAAACAGGCTTTAGTGATACAATAAACGAATATTAATTCTTTTAGGGGGGAATCAATATGGAACGCAAAGGAAGAATAGTCAGGAAGATCGTAATGATAGCAATCGCGGCGCTTGTAGTCACGTCCGTATTGCTGACTATCGTAGGAGTCATAAGGATTCAGAGCTCTACGGTGTCACAGATTGAGCACATGCTTATGGTTGCGGCCTATCAGATGGATGATGAGCTAAGTAATGAGTATGACGGCGACTGGGCTTATGAAGGAGGAGTCCTTTCTAAAGGCGGAGTGAGCGCAAATGAGGACAAGGGAATATCCCTTGCGGATGAGCTCACGGAGCAGTTTGACAGCTTGAAGGAGAAGACGAACCTTGAATACACGCTATTTATCGGGGATACTCGTATACTTACTACCGTAATGAAGCAGGGAACGTCAGACAGGGCGGTAGGCACGCAGGCTTCAGATGCTGTCGTAGCGGCGGTGCTTAAGGGTGGTCAGAACTATCTTGCGGAAAACATAAACATAGAAGGCTCCAAGTATTATGGTTATTATGTTCCTACGAGAAATTCAGATGACTCTATAGCAGGCATGATATTCGTCGGCACGAAGGCATCGGTAGTATCCGAGGCTCTCAGGAATGCGATATTCATAATGGGCGGCATTGCCTTATTCGTTCTTATAATAGTAACGGTGCTGGCACTTTTCATAGAGCGCAGAGTCGGTCATGTCATGGATGAGCTCACAGCCACGCTTCAGGAGGTAGGAAAAGGGAACCTTACTGTTGATATGAATGAGACTTTGCTTGCGCGTACCGATGATCTTGGAACAATAGCCGCAAGCACCGAGGATCTGATTAAGGAGTTAAGACAGGCTATAGGCAAATCAGTACAGCTTGCGGGTAACGTATCTAGCTCCGGCGAGCATCTGTCAGAGTCATCGGGGCAGGCAACCGAGGCGTCCGGTCAGGTAAGTCTTGCTGTCGAGGATATATCGAAGGGAGCCGTCAGTCAGGCGGAGAGCATACAGACCGCAGTGAGCGATACTACAGATATAGGGAACAGCATAGACGATATAAATGTGTCCGTGGACGAGCTTTCAAGGCATGCGGATGAGATGAAGGAGTCCTGCAGCAGCGCTATGAGCGCTCTCAACCAGCTTATCGAGCAGAACGCTCATGTCGTAGAGTCCGTGAAGCTTATAGACGAGCAGATAAGAGAGACGAATACGGCTGTTAAGGATATCGCGGAGGCATCAAGCATGATAACCGCAATATCAAGCCAGACGAATCTGCTTAGTCTTAATGCTTCGATAGAGGCAGCAAGAGCCGGAGAATCAGGAAGGGGCTTTGCGGTTGTTGCTACCGAGATAGGACAGCTTGCCGATCAGTCGGGTGATGCGGCGGTTAAGATAAATGAGATCGTCACAAACCTTGTAGCGAAGTCGGAAAAGAGTGTACAGGAGCTTGCGGCACTCACGGAGGATTTCCGGAAACAGAGCGAGCAGCTTGACGCTACGAAGGAAGATATGTATCAGATGGACGGCGGGGTGCAGAGCGTATTTACCAGCACGGAGAACATAACGACAAGGGTTCAGACACTGAATCATGCGAAGGAAAGCCTGTCAGGGATAATAGAGGATCTTTCCGCCATATCTGAGGAGAATGCGGCATCCTCCGAGCAGACGACGGCATCCGTGCAGGAGCTCAACGCTACGTTCGCTATGATAAACGAGTCGGCAGGAGACCTCAAGGATCTCGCAAGCCAGCTTAATACGGAGATGGAATTCTTCACAATACAGTAATGGTAATGATAGAAAATGCAGATTGCGTTATGCTGTCGGTATTCTCGTAATTACTGATGTAAAATGTTACAATCCCCCGGATCTTATCAAGGTCTGGGGGATTTCTTATATTATGTCTACTATATATAGAAGAAAAAATTTAGGGTTTGACAAAAAGTTACAAATATGTTAAATCTTTGTTACTATGATTAAGAGGTTTTTATCAGTGGCTTTGGCAATAGCAGTCACAGCTACGATCACGACAAATGCATATGCGTCAGATGACGTGCTTAATTCCATATCGGCAGGTGCGGCGAAAAAGGTTTCCGTATCGCAGGATTCCGGTTCAGGCGCATCATCCAAAGGAATGGTAGCTGTATCTGAGAACAAAGGGAAAAAGTCTGATACCAATAAGCAGGGCAGCGCCACCAAAGTCAAGAGCGGAAGTTCAAAGGCTGAGGAGAGCAAAAGTTTAGACAGCAATAAGGCTGACAACAACGTATCGGAGACAAAGAGCACCAATAGTTATGAACTATGTATAGCTGATGTTGAAGATTCTATGAATGTCAGAGCTGAAGCATCTGAGGAGTCTGCAGTCGTTGGATATCTTTATAAAGACTGCGTGGGAGAGATCATAGAGCGCAAGGACGGATGGACCCGTATAAGGTCAGGTATACTTGACGGCTGGGCAAAGGATGATTATCTCCTGTTCGGTGATGATGCTAAGAAAAAGACAGACGGTGCTTTAATGGAGGTAGCCGTAATAAATGCAGATAAGCTGAGGGTAAGAGCGGAAGCATCTGAGGATGCCGAGGTCAAGGAGATGCTCCTCTTTGGTGATGAGGTAGAGATACTCGATAAGGGAGACGAATGGACGAAGGTATCTTTTGAAGACGGTACGGAAGGTGAAGATACGGGATATGTGTCAAATGATTATATTACGGTGAAGTCCTCATATAAATCCGGCGAGACGATAGATCAGGTAAAGGACAGAGAAGAGAAGTCCAAGGTAGCGAAAGAAGAGGCAGAGAAGAAAGATAAAGAAGAAAAGAAGGATGACTCTGAGCCTGATGAAAGTGAAAAGGCTACAGAACCGGTAAAAGCAGCCGAGGCAGAAGTAAAGGAAGAATCCTCTGATAAGAATGAGTCAGAGGTAACTAATAACGGTGCAGTGTCGGCGTCAGTTGATGACGAGACATTGCTTGCGGCTTTGATACAGTGTGAATGTAACGGAAATTATGATGCACAGCTTGCAGTCGGAGCCGTGGTCGTGAACAGGGCTAAGAGCGGTTATGGTTCAATATCAAATGCGATATACGCTCCGTATCAGTTTGGACCTGCATCATCAGGAAAGCTTGCGCTTACCTTATCCACGGGAGCGATATCCGCATCAGCAAGACAGGCTGCGCACGATGCGATAAGCGGACTTTCCAATGTCGGCAACGCAAGATACTTCCGCAACGTAAGCTCCGGTCACGCAGGAATAGTTATCGGAAATCATGTGTATTGGTAAAACGTCCTGTGGACGTTTTACGGGCACGCTTTGACGCGCTAAGCGCGTCAGTGCCCCGGGGCGTTCCGGTCTCGAACAATTACAGTAATATACTACGAGCGCTGAGCGCGAGTGTGGGCCGGGGCGTTCCGGTAGCGAAAGGGTAAAGTGACAAATGCGCTAAGCGCGTCAGTGCCCCGGGGCGTTCCGGTCTCGAACAATTACAGTAATATACTACGAGCGCTAAGCGCATCAGTGCCCCGGGGCGTTCCGGTAGCGAAAGAGTAAAGTAACAAAAATCTATCCTTCTCCAAATATTTTTTAAGAAATTCTTCATTTATGCCGCATGTGCGTAAAAAGCAGGTATCCGTTCTAAAGTAGAATTGTACAATGAGTTCGCATATATGTTATAATTTTCAAAGTGTTTATATGAGACTATTCGCAGGAGCTTATATACTATGGATAACAATAAAAATAATAATAACACAACTGGAACCGAAGAATTCTGCTCGATGTGCAGAAGGGGGAGCAGCATAGCGGGGGATATGTTCCATCTGCCGGGCGGCATAAATATGTGCTCCGACTGCATGAAGCGGTCGCTTGACCAGATGAATAATATGGGGATGGGCGATATGCTTGGAGGCATGATGCCGGGCGTGCAGTTCACGGTGACGAAGGGAGAAGTACCTGCGCCTGATGCATCTCAGGCTCCCGGTGCTCCCGCAAAACCGAAGAACGGCTCGATGATGCCCGATGGCTCCACGATAGACGAGCGCACGGGTGATGATGCGAAGCAGGATCCCAATAATCCCGATCAGGGCGATAATAAGCAGGACGGTATGCCGCATATAGGACCTTTTGCCATACCTAATATCCAGTTCATGAACTGGGGCGACATGGGCTTCGGACCGAGGGCAAGGCAGGTAAAGTCAGACCCTGAGGCCTTGAAGCAGCAATTTGACCTTAATAATATCCCGAGACCCCATAAGCTAAAGGAAATGCTTGATGAGTACGTGATAGGGCAGGATGAGGCGAAGAAGGTCATCTCCGTCGCCGTGTACAATCATTACAAGAGGGTTCATGCCGACCTTACGGAAACGAATGATACGGAGATCGGCAAGTCCAATATACTTATGATAGGTCCTACGGGCTGCGGCAAGACTTATCTCGTACAGACGCTTGCAAGACTTCTTAATGTGCCTCTTGCTATAGCTGATGCGACATCACTTACCGAGGCAGGATACATAGGAGATGATATAGAATCAGTAGTATCGAAGCTCCTTGCGGCGGCAGGCAACGATGTAGAGAAGGCGGAGTGCGGCATCATCTTCATAGATGAGATCGACAAGCTTGCAAGGAAGAAGAATGCGACAACCCGCGATGTATCGGGTGAGAGCGTGCAGCAGGGGATGCTGAAGCTTCTCGAAGGCTCCGAGGTAGAGGTGCCCGTAGGAGCGGGAAGCAAGAACGCCATGGTTCCTATGGCGAAGGTTAATACGAAGAATATCTTATTCATCTGCGGCGGTGCTTTCCCTGACCTCGATGATGTTATAAAGCAGAGGCTTCGCAAGGAGACCTCGATAGGCTTCGATGCAGAGCTTAAGGATAAATGGGATAAGGAAAAGAGCATACTTTCCAAGGTCACGGTAGAGGATATAAAGAAATTCGGCATGATACCGGAGTTCGTGGGACGTATGCCTATAATATGCACGCTTGAAGGGCTCACGGAGGAGGCTCTCGTCAGGATACTCAAGGAGCCTAAGAACGCTATCATCCGTCAGTACAAGTCATTGCTTGCGATGGATGAGGTTAAGCTTAACTTCGAGGACGACGCCCTTCTTGAGATAGCAAAGCAGGCGCTTGAGAAGGAGACCGGTGCAAGAGGACTTCGTGCGGTCATTGAGCAGTATATGCTTGATATAATGTTCGAGGTGCCGAAGGATGACAATATAGGCGAGGTAACTATAACCAAGGACTATATCGAGGGCAAGGGCGGTCCTGTGATAAAGATGCGGGAGTTCATGGTGCCCGGCATAGACAATGCCCGCACGTATCTGATAAGGTAAGACAATTTATGCAGAATAAGGACGCATATATGCTTGCGGGGGCGGTGGCGCTTACGGATAGTGCGGTCAAGAGCTTCATCAAGGAGCCGCCTGTGAAGAACTACGGCTTTACGGGGAATAAGTTTGACAAGTACCCCAAAGCCGTGGCGTATGTCAGCGCAGTGCTCACGGGAGCCGTTGTCGTGGCTATGGCTTATGCGCCGGAGAAGCTTAAGCTTCCATTGGCTCTTATCCTTGGAGGAGCATTATCGAATTCAGCGGACAGGCTCGTAAGAGGCTATGTCGTTGATTATATTCCGATGGCGTCTATCGGGAGTTCAAAAGGAAAAAAATATTACGGTAATATCTCGGATCTTGCGATATTTATAGGAGCAGGTCTTGGCACAGCCAAATATCTGTTTGAAGATAAAGCAGCAAAGTAAATGATAAACCTTTGGCTGATCAGATGATATAATCCCCGCCTAATCTGGCGTTTTCTTCGTCTACTAAATCCTGCAACGTGACGCTGTCTACTACGTTATTTATCGCATCTGTGAGCTTCTTCCATACGGAAAGAGGCGAATCGCTTTCCGATACAGGCTCTAATGGTCCCTCTGTGACACGAAGGATATCTCCTACCGTGTATTTATCGGGGGATTTTGCAAGACGATATCCCCCCTGCGCACCTCTTATCGACTTCACGAAGCCTGTTTTATTCAGTATGGATATTATCTGTTCTAAGTATTTTTCTGATATATCCTGCCTTTCGGCAATCTTTTTCACGTTAATATTCTCGCCGGTATTGTGTATCGCAAGATCCAGCATGACCTGTATGGCGTATGTTCCCTTAGTTGATATTTTCATATACTGCTCCTTTGCTAACCGGAATCAGGCATAATTACCTAATTACAGTCTGTGATTACGTGACTCCTCTAAATACAGAGTGGGTTTCTCACGAGCCTCGAATTATGTTATTATTGTATATGGATTTTAGCACATAATTCATACTATGTAAATAGGAATAAAGGATAATACTATATAGATGGTTTTTACTTCGATCACATTTGCATTTTTCCTGCCGGTGATATTTGTCGTATATTGGGCGGTTCCGAAGAGGTATCGCTATATTGCGCTGCTTATTGCGGATATTGTTTTTTATATGTATGGCGGGCCGATTTATATTATCCTGCTTGCGGCGATTGCGCTCGTGACCTATCTTGCGGGGCTTAGGATAGAGCGGGAAGAAGGCGGCGGTAAGCATGGTAAGATTTACCTTATAGCATCGGTGGTCATCGTAATAGGTCTGCTTGCTTTCTTCAAATATGCCAACTTCACGCTTGATACCCTGACGGATATATGCCGTCTTTTTTCGATAAATTTCAGCCCGGGGGTCTTGAAGCTTGCGCTTCCTCTGGGCATTTCTTTTTACAGCTTTGCTGCGATAGGTTACGTTGCCGATGTTTACAGGGGGGAGATACGCGCAGAGCGGAATTTCCTTAAATATATGGCTTTCGTTGGTTTCTTCCCGACCGTGCTTTCAGGTCCTATAAACAGGGCGGATGATATCCTGCCCCGGATAAATGAGCCTGCGGATTTTGATTATGATGAGGCGGTAATTGGCTTGAGACAGATGCTCTGGGGCTTTTTCAAGAAGCTTATCATTGCGGATACGCTTGCCATATATGTTGATTATATCTTTGATAATGCGAGGTCTTATTTCGGGCTCACGCTTATCGTGGCGACTATATTTTACACTTTCCAGATATACTGTGACTTTTCGGGGTATTCGGATATAGCTACAGGCACGGCGAGGCTCCTTGGCTTCAAGGTAATGGATAATTTCAAGAGTCCTTATTATTCAAGATCTGACAAGGAGTTCTGGACGAGGTGGCATATATCGCTGTCTTCGTGGTTCCGGGACTATGTTTATATTCCGCTGGGGGGAAGCAGGGTATCAGAGGCCAGACATGATATTAATCTTATGCTAACCATGCTTCTGTCAGGGTTATGGCATGGGGCGGACTGGTCCTTCGTCATCTGGGGCGGGCTGCATGGCATGTATCAGGTGATAGAGGATTTCTGTCATAAGCATCTTGCTAAAAAGGAAAACCGGGGAAAGAAGGAGAAGGATATAAAACGCAGCGTCCTTTGGAACATAGGGCATGGGATACTCACCTTTGGCATGGTGAGCTTCGCATGGAGCTTCTTCCGTGCGAATAATACCTCCGATGCCCTCTATATAGCAGCGCATATGCCAAGGGGCCTCGGGCATATCGCGGGGTCGTATATCATGATGCTCAATAATATGCTGCTCGACGGCTATAAGCTGACATGGGTCATCGTGCTTATAGTTATACTTATGGCAGTTGATTTTGTGGGCTTGAAGCATGATATTTACAGGCTTTTCGGTAAGCTGCCTTTGGTGCCCAGATGGATTATATATGTAGCATTCACGGTGTTTATAATAGTGATGTCGCTCAACGGAGGGCAGCATCAGGAGTTCATATACTTTAGCTTTTGATTATGTTAAAAAAATTTATCATAAAGTGCATAGCGTTTGCTCTGATCCTGGGGATCATATTCATTCCGTTCGCGGTGCTCGTGGACCCTTTTAATGTGTTCCATGTGAATAAGCCGCGCAATAACGGCGTGGAGCCGAATAAGAACTATATGAAGATGCACAACGTCCTCACGCATCCCGATAAGTATGACTCATTCCTTTTCGGCTCGTCGAGGGTCGGCTTTATGGATGTGGAGAAGATGAATGACGGTAAGTATTATGACATGATGTATTCGGAGGGTACGCCGGCGGAGCATCTTGAGAACCTGAAGGACATGATTTCCAGAGGGATAATACCTAAGAACGTGGCTGTCGGCGTAGATGATATTTCTTATTTCGTAGACCCCGAATCTCATAAGAACCAGCTCTACCGGCTCCCCTTTCCCTGGGACGGGACGCTTTCGGACAAGACGGGCTTTTATCTGCGATATTTCGATCTTATCACGCTGTCGCAGTCAATAGAGGTGATGAAGGAGCATGAGGAGAAGGACTATGACCCTGATTATCAATTAAGGCTTCTTGATACCGGTACGGAGAATCTTGACATACCTCCTGCTTTCAACTATGACGGTGCTAAGGCGTGGTGGTCTGATTACTATTATCCGAGAGAACAGTCGCTTGAAGATATCAGGGAGATAGTAAAGCTTTGCGATGAATATGATATTAATCTGCGGGTCTTCACCAATCCTGTGCATGCCATGACCTATGCTAAGGGCATAGATAACGGCTATCTCGTTTTCTTAGAGGAGCTTGCGGAGGTCACGCCGTACTGGAACTTTTCGGGTTTTAATGACGTGACGCTTGATTATACTAATTATTATGAGACATCGCATTTCTGCCCCGCCGTTGGAGATATGATGATAGACGTGATATATAATGGTAAGACAGATGAGAGGCTTTTATCCGAGGGCTTCGGGATGTATGTGACTGAAGACAACGTAGACGTTCTTATTACCACGCTGAAGGATCAGGCGATCAACTTCGACCTGCCGGTGAATACATACAGCGACACGATAAACAGGACGTTTGACGAAGACAACGCCGGCTGACATAAGTTATATTTAAGGGAGGAGACAGTATGGAGGCTTACAGCAAGGAAGAGATACTTAAATTTGTCGAGGAAGAGGACGTGGAGTTCATCAGGCTTCAGTTCACGGATATGTTCGGCACTATGAAGAATATGGCTGTGACCAAGAGCCAGCTTACGAAGGTGATAGAGAATAAATGCATATTCGATGGCTCTCTGATAGAGGGTTTTGCAAGGATCGAGGAATCGGATATGTATCTTTATCCCGATCTTTCTACTTTTGTTACCTTCCCCTGGAGACCGCAGACAGGCAAGGTCGCAAGGTTCATATGCGATATTTACAGGCCTGACGGCAAGCGTTTTGAGGGCGATCCGAGGTATGTGCTCCAGAAGGTTCAGGATGAAGCAAAAGGGATGGGGTATACCTTCGAGGTAGGACCGGAATGCGAGTTTTTCTTATTCAATACGGACGAGAGCGGCAATCCCACGACCGAAACCTCGGAGAAGGCGGGATACTTCGACCTTGCGCCACTTGATACCGGAGAGAATGCCAGGCGCGATATGGTAATGATGCTTGAGGACATGGGCTTTGAGGTCGTATCAAGCGAGCATGAGAAGTCTCCTGCGCAGCATGAGATAGACTTCATGTTTGACGAGGGGATAAAGACGGCGGACAATATACAGACCTTTAAGTTCGCTGTGAAGACGATAGCCAGACGGCACGGGCTTCATGCGACCTTCATGCCTAAGCCCAGAGGTGATTTCAATGGCTCAGGCATGCACCTTAATTTTTCCATGAATAAGGATGGCAGGAACATCTTTTATTCCAAGGATTCCGTTGACGGGCTATCCGATGAAGCAAAGTATTTCATAGGCGGGCTTATGTCGCATGTCAATGCGTTAACGGCTCTCACTAATCCTACCGTTAATTCGTACAAGAGGCTTAATCCGGGTATTGACAAGGCTCCGGTATATACGGCGTGGAGCTTTACTAACAGGACTGCGCTGATCCGTGTGCCGTCAAATATGAAAGAGCATACACGTATTGATTTCAGAAGTCCGGATTCCTCGGCTAATCCTTATCTGGCACTGGCGGCCTGTCTTGCGGCGGGGCTTGACGGGATAAAGAATAGGATCGATCCGGGTCTGCCTGTAGAGAGAAACATATTCGAGATGAGCTCCGCAGAGCGGAAAACCAATGGGATAAAGACGCTGCCAGGCTCTCTGCTTGAGGCAATGGATGCCCTGGAGTGTGATGATGTGATAAGGGGAGTCTTAGGCTCTGATATAGCGGGGAAGTACATAGCTGCGAAAAGGGCGGAGTATGCTGCTTACAGCGCTAATGTATCACAGTGGGAAGTGGACGAATATCTGTCTAAGATCTGAAGATGACAGGCATCATCGTAGCATTTCCTAAGCTGGAAAACGCACAGAAGATACAGAACCTGCTCATAAGGTCAGGCTTTAAGGTGCTGTCGCTTGCAACGACGGGGGCGCAGGTAATGGCTGCGACTGACGGTCTTACTGACGGCATCGTAGTCTGTGGCTATAAGTTTCCTGATATGATGTATGATGAAATAAGGGAGGACCTGCCTGACAGCTTCGATATGATGCTCGTGGCAGGCAGGGCTTCACTGCAGGAAGCGGTCGGAATAGATGGCGTAGTCTGTGTAGAGATGCCGATAAAGGCAGGCGACGTGGTCGAAACGCTTGCTATGATGGCGGAGGCTGCGGAGCGGCGGAAGAAAAAGCGGAAATCGGCTCCGAAGGTTCGCTCTAAAGAGGAACAGGACATCATTGCCGAGGCAAAGGCGATACTTATAGAACGTAACAATATGACCGAAGATGAAGCCCACCGCTATCTGCAGAAGACGAGCATGGACACCGGTGCAAGCATGGTCGAGGCGGCTCGCATAGTCATGCTGAGCCTTTCCGGATCGTGGCTTTGATAATACGTTGACATAAAAACGGACTTTGATTATAATCAAAGTCCATCGTTTAATAATGAGAGGTTATATTTAATGGGCTCTTTTAATAAAAAAATATTAAGTATCATTTTGTCTTTAGTTTTTGTGTTGTATGGATCAGTTGCGGCACTTGGTGACTCCGTGTCTCAAAATATTCCTTATAATTCTGAAAATGAAGGCTCCGATTCTGATACAAATGAATCTGAGGACATAGAATCAAATGAAAGTCAGAAAACGAATATAAGTGAAGAAAATGAAGATATAGATAACAGTAATGAATCTCGTGAGGCGGAAAGTTCAGTATCAGAGGATGAGACTGTCATAGAGGACTTTGAGAATGATACGGAGGAAACGTCGGAAGACGATGATATAGATCATCATGAAGAAGAACAGACAGATGAAGAAGATACGTCGGACCATACAGACGAGGGTGATGATGCAGAGTCCTTAGAGGAAGAAGAGGAAAATATCGAATCCGAGGATAGCGAGGCAGATGAAGATACAGAATGGGATTCTGACGAGACAAACGAAGAAGCTTCGACCGAGGCAGATACATCTGAGGAGGAATGGCTTGAGGAGCATGGCGTGACTGAGACAGATGACGGCATGCTTGAATACATGGATGAGAATGGCGATCATTGGGAGTTTGCGCCTGAAGACCCTGAGATGTTCAGGCATATTTCAGATTCAAACATTAGCAGACAGACCGAGATAAAGCTTAAGCTTAATAAAGCCTGGAGTAAGATCATATCCGGCGCTAATATGAACCCATTTACGCTAATCCTTAATTCTGACTTCAAGTATCGTTATCCTAAGTTCTTCAGCACAGATAAGGATGAAGATCTTCCGAGGGTCAGGCAGGGGATTGATATATCGCATTATCAGGGCGAGATAGAGGTAGAAGACTGGAAGACACTTAAAGAAAAATACGGCATAGAGTTTGCATTCATAAGAGCGGGCTACAGGGGATACGGAGGTCAGGGTTCACTGAATGAGGACTATTGCTGTGGTGCGAACATTGAGAATGCTCATGAAGCAGGGGTTGCCGTAGGCATATATTACTTCTCGCAGGCCGTATCGGAGAGCGAGGCATTGGAAGAGGCAGAGCACTGCCTGGAAGTGATAGATGAATATAAGGATTTGATAACATTACCTGTAGTTACGGACTACGAATATTCCGGTAATCCCGGAAGGCTAAGGGGGGCGCGCCTGAGTGCGGATGAGCACACTTCCATAGTTAATACATTCTGTGAAAGAATTCGTGATGAGGGCTATACTGCCGGTATATACGCCAATAAAAGCATGCTTGAAAAAGACATGGAGCTTGAGGATATCCCGGATGAAAACCATATATGGATGGCAAATTATGTCTCTAAGGGTAATGACGGGATTTATTCTACATCATACAAGGGTCCTTTAGATGCATGGCAGTTTTCCAGCAGGTTCACGGGATTTGGAGAGGGAAGGAACGGATTAGGATTAATGAAGGGCACTAATCTTGATCTTGATTTCTGGTATGGCGACTTCCCAGGTGAAGAGGCTGAGGATATAAATCATGAGACCCATTTACATATTGAAATCCTTGCAGATGAGGCGAAGACGTACCGCGATGCAGCCAATGCTGGTAAGGAAGAGAAGATAAATACCCAATCGGAGAAATACGTCAGCGAGGCGGATGAAGAGGATGCGGAGTCTGATCCGATGAGCATAAGCAGGGCTACGATGACTGCGTCTGACATCGTATATTCGCCAAGACCTCGTGCGTGCCGTTCAACAGTGAGAATTTATGACTCTGACGGTTCACGTCTGATGGCCGGTTTCGACTATGACAGGAATCTTGTCTATACATACGAGGAAGACACGGAGATCGAGAGAAGGCTTGATGTCTGGGGCAGACGGTATGAGAAGGTGATCGTGAAGGCAGGAGATGCCGTCGACATGAAGAGGGATATAATCCCTGTCGGCACTGCTATAAGAGTGACAGCCACGGGGAAGGGAAGGCATAAGGACGCAGATGAAGATCATAACTATGTAAGTGCCGTATTCCATATCCTGGCCAGTGATACAGAGAAGGATTACAAAAAGACGAAATATACTTAAATTCAGACGCTTCTTGATATTATGTTAACAAAGTGATATCATTAAAAGCACTCGTATTTTATGGGTGCTTTTTTTGACTATTAATTTTGTGATGGATATAAGCGTAAGATGAACTATTTATGAGGTTTGGGATTATGAAGAGGTTTTATTTTTTTAAGAGGACATTGAGCATTATATTAGCCTTATTTATGGCTTTTTTGCCGATGTGTAAGGAAGTATACGCGAGTGAGCAGATCGAGCCGGATCGGGAGACCTATGCTGAGAATACATACGAAGCCAGTCCGGAAGAGTCTGTTTCCTCAGACGCTGCTTTGGTTGAAAACAAAGAGGAAGATATAAATAATACAGAATCTAAAGAAGATGAGATCGTTTCAGAAAATAAAGCCGATGACACAGATCCGGAGCAGACTGTATCGGAAGATGAAGCCGATGATAAAGATCCGGAGCAGACTGTATCGGGAAATGAGGCAGAAGACACCTCTGCGTCTGAAAATAATATAGAAAAGTCTGATGAGACAGTTTCCGAGGACAATATTACCGTGTCAGAGAATGCGAAGCAGAGCTATACTATTACGTATGATGGAAATGGCTCAACAAGCGGGAGCATGGAGGATTCAGTGTGCGTAGTGGGGGAGAGCTGTGACCTTACCGCAAACAAGTACACAAAGAAAGGTTATCATTTTACCGGGTGGAATACGAGAGCTAATGGAAAAGGTACGGATTACACAGATGAGGAGCAGTTTGAAGATCTATCTGCAGAAGAAGGTGTTATCATTGTATTATACGCACAATGGAGCGTGAATGAATATGTCATAAGATATAATGGCAATAGATCTACTTCCGGGAAAATGGAGGATACAGCAGGCTGCAAATACGATAAAACATATATACTAAAGGCAAATGCGTATAAGAGAGCGGGATATTCCTTTGACGGGTGGAACACAAAGTCTAACGGTAAAGGCAAGGCTTACGCCAATAAGGCGTCCGTAAAGAATCTGTCTGTAAAGGACGGGGCAACCGTGATATTATACGCGCAATGGAAGCCTGTGAAATATACTATCGCTTATAAGCTAAACGGAGGAAAGAACAACAGCAAGAATCCTAAGAGCTATACCGTGACTACGGGAAAGATAAAACTAGCAAGTCCGAGCAGATCAGGATTTAAGTTCCTAGGATGGTTCAGCGAAGCTAAGTTCAAGAATAAGATCACTGCGATAAATAAAGGCAGCACGGGCAACAAAACGCTTTATGCCAAATGGGCCGCCAGTTCTTACACTATAAGATTTAATGGTAACGGGGCTGATTCCGGTAGCATGAAGGACATGTCAGGATGCAGATACGGTGATGAGTACACTTTGAGGTCTAATAAGTTCGGGAGACTGGGCTACAAGTTTTCAGGCTGGAATACAAAGAAAAATGGAAGCGGCAAGAGTTATCCCAATAAGGAAAAGGTGAAAAACCTATCTTCAAAGGACGGTGCTTCTGTCACTCTTTATGCGCAGTGGAAGAAGCTGGATGACGAGGCGACAATATGGAATTATCTCTACAGCAAGACCGGAAATGAATATGGAACGGCCGGAATGATGGGGAATCTTTATGCTGAGTCTTCTCTCAGATCAAATAACCTGCAGAATACATACAACAAGAAATTCAATGTCTCCGATGAGGAATATACGGAGCTTGTAGATAGCGGAAGGTACAATAATTTCGCAAAGGACAGCGCGGGTTACGGGCTGGCACAATGGACCTATCATACAAGGAAGCAGGGATTACTTGACTATGCAAAAAGCAAGGGTAAATCAATAGGTGATATCGGCGTTCAGCTTGAGTATCTCTGGAAAGAGCTTACAGAAGGCTACAAGAGCGTGCTTAATACGTTGAAGTCGGCAAAAAGCGTCAAAGAAGCGTCAGACAAGGTGCTGACAGTATACGAGCGTCCGGCGGATCAAAGTAATTCCGTGAAGAATAAGAGGGCAGGATTCGGGAGAATCTATTATAATAAATACGGGAAGAAATAATAGCTATATACTGCCCCCCCGAGTAAAATATCTTCAGGATCATAAAAGTTTGGCTTTATTTCCTACATTGTGGTAATCTATTCTCTGTATGATTACCTATAAATATATAAAAGAACAGATTAAGGTGACGCGTGAGCATGATCCGGCTATACACAGCGACTGGGAGGTATTTCTTTATCCCAGCTTCTGGGCTGTGTATTATTACAGGAAGGCGCATGAGCATTATCTTAAGGGACACTATTTCAGAGCCAGATATATATCGCAGAAGGCAGCCAGGAAGACCGGCATAGAGATACATCCGGGAGCTAAGATAGGGAAGAATTTCTTTATAGATCACGGCACTGGCGTCATCATCGGAGAGACGACTGAGATAGGCGATAATGTCCTGCTCTATCAAGGCGTCACGCTTGGTGGCACAGGTAAGGAGAAGGGCAAGCGTCATCCTACTATAGGGAATAATGTCATGATCAGCGCAGGAGCTAAGGTTCTGGGCTCTTTTACCATAGGAGATAATGTTAAGATAGGCGCAGGCTCTGTCGTGCTTGAATCAGTACCGGATAACTGCACCGTGGTCGGCGTTCCGGGGCGGATCGTCAAGAGATACGATCAGGAAATCCCGTCAGAGATCATAGACCAGACTGATCTGCCGGATCCTGTGCGCGAGGATATTGATAACCTGAAAAATGCTAATTCCGAGATTACTAATCATATCCTGCGGCTGGAGGAGGAGCTGAGGTTCGTAAAGAATGACTTCTCCGGAAGGGCAGAGAGAAGCCGGATAGAGATGGATAAGAAGAATACGGAAGGAATGAACGGAGAGGGGATATGAGAAAGCAGCCCGATAGGGCGGATTTCGAATGTACATAGGATTGCGGGAGCGCTAAGCACGGAGCAATCCGTCGGGCTTTATTACACACAAAATAAAGACGGCCACTACAGGAGAGGATACACGATGAAAATCTATAACACACTGTCAAAACGTTTAGAGGAATTTATTCCTATCACGCCGGGGAAGATTACGATGTATGTCTGCGGGCCTACGGTATATAACCTCATACATATAGGAAACGCAAGACCTATGATAGTATTTGACACGTTCAGGCGTTATATGACCTACAGGGGCTACGAGGTTAATTACGTGTCGAATTTCACGGATGTGGACGACAAGATAATAAATGCGGCGAATGAAGAGGGCACGGATTCTTCGGTAATATCGGAGAGATACATAGCTGAGTGCAGGAAGGACATGCAGGGACTTAACGTGCTGCCTGCAACCACGCATCCGCAGGCTACCAAAGAGATACCTGAGATGATAGACATGATAAGGACGCTAGAGGATAAGGGCTATGCCTACAAGGTTCCTGACGGGACGGTGTACTACCGCACGAGGAAATTCACGGGTTATGGCAAGCTTTCGGGCAAGAATATAGACGACCTCGAATCAGGACACCGCTCAGAGAATCATGCGCTTAAGGTTTCGGGAACCGAGGGCAAGGAGGATGACCTTGACTTCGTGTTATGGAAGCCTAAGAAAGAAGGCGAGCCTTATTGGGAGTCTCCTTGGTGCGACGGACGTCCCGGATGGCATATAGAGTGCTCGTGCATGTCAAAGAAGTACCTTGGGGATACGATAGACATTCATGCCGGCGGAGAGGATCTTATCTTTCCGCATCACGAGAATGAGATAGCGCAGTCGGAGGCGGCGAACGGGGTACCCTTTGCGCATTACTGGATGCACAACGGCTTCCTTAATATAGACAATCAAAAGATGAGTAAGTCCCTTGGGAACTTCTTTACGGTACGCGATATAGCGGAGCATTACGACCTGCAGGTGTTAAGGTTCTTCATGCTCTCCGCACAGTACAGGTCGCCGCTTAACTTCTCGGACAAGCTTATGGAATCGGCAAAGGCAGGGCTTGACAGGATAAAAAATGCGGTGTCCAATTTATCGGACATAATAGAATCCGGAGCGGACGGCGGCATGACCGATGCCGAGAGGGAAATAATAGAAGAAGCGAAGCGGCAGCAGGAGAGGTTTAACGAGGTAATGGATGATGACCTCAATACCGCTGATGCGATATCTGTCATATTCGACCTTGTGAAGCTTGCTAATACCGCTACTAAGAGCGATTCTGCGGAGAATGGCGTAACGAAAGAATTCGCAAGTACCTTAAAGGATGAGATCGTGACTTTGGGTGACGTACTGGGACTAATCCTGGAAGTGAAGGAAGAGACGCTCGATTCCGATATAGAGAGGCTTATAGAGGAGAGACAGGAAGCGCGTAAGAATAAAGATTTCGCAAGAGCCGATGAGATAAGGGACGAGCTTTTATCAAAGGGCATACAGCTTAAGGATACAAGAGAGGGCGTGAAGTGGACTCGAATATAGACTTGCGTACTTATTCTCCGCTTACGTTTGCTTTTCTCGGTGATGGGGTTTATGGGCTTTATGTGCGGTCTGCCCTTGTGAAAAGGGGAAATACGCAGGCAAGGAATCTGCATAACGAAGCGTCGCGTATAGTTGCGGCTACGGCACAGGCTAAGGTGTACGATATCCTTGATTCGGAAGACGAGCTGGATGAGGACGAGCTGGATATAATGCACAGGGGCTGTAATGCGCATGTCACGCATCAGGCAAAGAACGCCACTAGCATGGAATATCATAAAGCGACCGGATTAGAAGCTCTCTTTGGATATTTGTATCTACTGAACAGGACAGACAGGATAGAAGAATTAATAACGAGGTTTACATAATGCGAAAAGGCGAAATGGGAAACAACGGGGCACAAGAAGAAAAGACTTCTCTTATTGAAGGCAGGAACGAAGTCATAGAGGCTCTAAGGTCAGGCAGGACTATAGACAGGCTATACGTGCTCGACGGCTCGCATGACGGCAAGATAGAGACCATAAAGAGGGAAGCAAAGAAAGCAGGCATAAGGATTGATTTCATAGATCGGAAGCGTCTTGATACGATGAGCCTTACGGGAAATCATCAGGGGGTTGTCGCTAAGGCTGCGGCTTACAGCTATGCTGAGGTTGATGATATATTACAGAGGGCAGAGGAAAAGGGCGAGGAGCCTTTTATTTTTGTCCTTGACGGAATAGAGGATCCGCATAATCTTGGGGCTATGATAAGAACGGCTGATGTGTGCGGAGCTCACGGAGTAATTATCCCCAAGGACAGGGCTGTGGGACTTACTGCGACCGTGGCTAAGGCTTCGGCGGGTGCGATTAATTATGTGCCGGTCGCAAAGGTTACGAATCTGACGCGCGCTATGGAAGAGCTGAAGCAGAAAGGCATATGGTTTGCAGGAGCGGATATGGACGGGGAGCTGATGTATGCTTGTAATCTCCGCGGACCTATGGGGATAGTGATAGGAGCGGAGGGTAAGGGGTTATCGAGGCTTGTTAAGGAAAAGTGCGATTATATCGTGCGTATACCTCTGCATGGGAATATCGATTCCCTGAATGCTTCGGTAGCCTGCGGCGTGCTTGCATATGAAGTGGTCAGACAGCGTGATAGTCTCAGCAAATGAGCCTTGACGTAGTATAATAGATATGAGCTTATTCACTGACGAGGAAATAATTGAAAACGTGCGCGACGGAGAGTCGTCGGGGATGGACGAGCTCTTCGAGCGGTATAAAAACGTCGTTAAGTCCATTGCGTCCACCATGTATCTGATCGGCGGAGAGACAGAGGATCTGATACAGGAGGGCATGATAGGGCTTTTCAAGGCAGTGCAGGAATATGACCTGGGACGGGACGCTTCCTTTGGGACTTTCGCCAGGCTCTGTATTACGAGGCAGATATATTCCGCAGTCAAAGCTTCTGGCAGGAAGAAGCATATACCGCTCAACACTTATGTGTCGCTCTATGAGGAAAGAACGGACGATGATGAGAGCGGCCGTTCCGTAGAGGTACAGGACATGCTCAGGGCGAGCGACGCCACCGATCCCGAGCATGTGGTGCTTTCAAATGAGAAGAGCACGGAGATAGAGCGAGCGATTGAGGAGGAGCTTTCATCCTTCGAGCGCAATGTACTGGAGCTTTATGTGACAGGCATGAGCTACTCTGACATAGCAGACGTCCTCGGCAAGAATGAGAAAGCCACGGACAACGCAATCCAAAGGATCAGGGGGAAACTGAAGAGGTATCTGTAAAAAATATGCAGATATTACCGCAAGCGGTATATCTGCATATTTTTTGAAACTGGCTTTTTATTATGCTGCTGTCCAGAATCGAACTGGAGACCTCCGCACTACCAATGCGGCGCACTACCGACTGTGCTACAACAGCAATGGACTGATTTTACCACGTTTCATTAATTTATTCAATACATTAAAATTATTAGCACTCACCTCGAATGAGTGCTATTGACATTTGCAGGCATAAGTATTAAACTCTTTGAGGTGTAGAAAAATACGTGCTTTGCACGGGAAATAATAAAGAAGGAGATGAGAACATGGCAGAGAAAAAAGGAACACTGTCTATATCCAGCGAGAATATCTTCCCTATAATAAAGAAATGGATGTATTCGGATCAGGATATCTTCATCCGTGAGCTGATATCCAATAGCTGCGACGCCATCACAAAGCTGAAGAAGCTTGAGATGATGGGCGAGTACGAGGCTCCGGCATCGGAGACCGGCGGTGATGAGAATAACATGCTCAAGGGCCGCATAGACGTGGAGTGTGACAATAAGGGCAAGACGCTGACCTTTATCGACAACGGCATAGGCATGACGATGGAAGAGGTCGATAAGTACATCAATCAGATTGCTTTCTCAGGGGCAACTGATTTTATAGAGAAATATAAGGATAAGTCTGATTCTGACCAGATAATCGGACACTTCGGTCTGGGCTTTTATTCTGCCTTCATGGTTGCGGATAAGGTGGAGATCGATTCACTGTCTTATGCTAAGGATGCTAAAGCCGTGCATTGGGAGTGCGAGGGCGCAGGTACCGATTACACGATGACCGAGGGTTCGTATGGTAAGGTTGGCACGAAGATAACGCTTCATATATCTGACGACTGCCTGAAGTACTGCAACGAATACTCCGTTCGTGAGGTTCTGGATAAGTACTGCTCTTTCATGCCGCAGGAGATATATCTGACGACGGTTGACAAGCCTGCGCCTGAGCCTAAGAAAGACAAGGACGGCAAGGAGATACCGCCGGAGCCACCTAAGCCGATAAATGAGACAATGCCTCTCTGGGCTAAGACGCCGAGCGAATGCACCGATGACGAATATAAGGATTTCTACAGGAAGGTATTCCATGACTACAGGGAGCCTTTATTCTGGATACACCTTAACATGGACTATCCCTTTAACTTAAAGGGCATACTCTACTTCCCCAAGATAAATATAGAGTACGAGTCCGCAGAGGGAGTAATAAAGCTTTACAATAATCAAGTCTTCGTGGCTGATAATATCAAGGAAGTAATACCGGAATTCCTCATGCTTCTTAAGGGCGTGATAGACTGCCCTGACTTGCCCCTTAATGTATCAAGGAGCGCGCTTCAGAATGACGGCTTCGTGACCAAGATATCGGACTATATCACGAAGAAGGTCGCGGAGAAGCTGTCGGGACTCTGCAAGACTGACCGTGAGAATTACGAGAAATACTGGGATGACATCTCGCCCTTCGTGAAGTACGGAGTGCTGAAGAATGATAAATTCGCTGATAAGATAAATGATTATATCCTTTTCAAGGATATATATGATAAGTACACGACGCTTCCTGAGGCTCTGGACGTGAAGCCTATAGACACAGGCGACGACGAGGACGAGAAGGATGAATCCAAGTCAGAAAATGCAGAGA
This sequence comes from Lachnospiraceae bacterium, assembly GCA_017455525.1. Lineage (GTDB taxonomy): Bacteria > Bacillota > Clostridia > Lachnospirales > Lachnospiraceae > NK4A144. Next base: position 44,330 of record JAFTAP010000095.1, on the reverse strand, counting down.
ACGGCGAGTCATCCGAAGAGAAGAAAACTGATATAGTAGACGCTGACGGCAATCCGATAGAGCAGACCGAAAAGCCTGACATCGTGGATGCTAACGGCAATCCGATAAATACGGACGATGAGAAGACTGATAGTGCGGCTTCTGATTCTGACTCCGAGGATGAAGAGGAGAAAAAAGAGAAGAAGGTCTACTACGTAACAGACGAGACGCAGCAGAGTCAGTATATCAATATGTTCAAGTCAGCTAAGATGACGGCTCTCGTACTCACTTACGCTATAGACCAGCCCTTCATCCAGAGGCTTGAGATGAAGAATCAGGGAATCAAGTTCCTGCGAATCGACGCTGAGGTAGAAGACGTGATGAGAGGCAGGACGTCCAAGAAGGAGCGTGAGGAGTTCGAGGAGAAATCAAAGGACATCGAGAAGGCTTTGAGAAAGACCTTGAAGAGGTCAAAGCTTGTGGTGAAGCTTGACAAGCTTAAGAATAAGAAGGTCGCTTCAATGCTGACGCTATCTGAGGAGAAGCGCCGCATGGACGACATGATGAAGATGTACTCCATGGGCGAGCCTCTTCCTGAGACGCATGACGCAGACGGCGAGACGCTTATACTCAACGTGAACCATCCGCTTGTTGAAAAGGTCCTTGCAGACCCTGACAATGACAATGCGAAGCTTATAGAGCAACAGCTGTACGACCTAGCCCTGCTTTCTAATAAGCAGCTCTCCGCCGATGAGATGACGAAATTCATACAGCGGTCAAATGAGATACTTATGAAGGCGCTTGGCTGATAAATATCGGCAAGTCAGGATATGAAAAAGCCCCCCGGGAACTCCGGGGGGTTCAGCTTTGGCATATAACTTTAATCGCCCATTTCCTCGTCCGAGGGGGAATTGTTAGAAGCTTTTATAGCAAGTATTCTTTCTTTTAAGTCTCTTGCTTTTTCTTTTACACGTTTATTAGTGCTTGCAGAGACTATTACCTCAGAAAGAATTTTCATGGATTTATCAAACTCTCTTGTCTTGTAATACATGGCGGCTATTATATAGTCCACTGTCTGCTGGTCGAGGCTCCCGCACATAGGAAAGTTCTCTGTCTGTACGGCATACAGGAAGCCCTCCAGGGCTTTTTGCTGCAGCTCCTTCTCCGTTGATTTGTAATCGTCATACATCTTTATATAATCATATTCATCTCCCGTGAGGGTGTTCTTTCTTTCGCCGCGGACAAGCCATGACATGGAAAGACAGAGATAAGCTTTTTCAGAGGTCTTCGCCGTGATGGCCATCGCGGTCGCAAATGCGAGCTCATAACGCTCCAGCGCTTCCTCATAGGTGTATATGATTCTTTCGTTATCCTCAGGCTTTGATAGGAAATTCTTACTAATCTTTTCCTTTACTAATTTCTGCTGATTGACAGTTATATTAGGGAAGCTCCTTGTCAGAGCTGAATATCCGCAGTACGGGCATGAAACTATAGTGTATTTGAGCATGTCCACCGGCTCATATATCGGTCTCATATCGATGTCATTATCCACAACCCTTGCGCGGTTCGCCTTTACAGCAAGCGATTTGAAAGGTTTATTGCAGACAGGACAGGTATAGGACTTTGCAAGGAGATATGTCTGCTCGTCATTTAATTTTTTCTTTTTCTCTTCCTCTGCCTTTCTTTTGGCTTCGGCGGCCTCCTTTTCAGCAAGCCTTGCTGCCTCAGCGGTGGCTTCTTTTGATTTGTTCTCTTCGTAGATATCGCTTTCTATGTTAATCCCGAAGTTTTTCAGATTTGACAGTATCCCCATTCTGATCCTCCTGCAAATATTTTAATATGTATTACTTTTTCTCAGGAAGCTTAAAGGATGATTTAAGCGATACAACCCGGTTCATAACTATCGCATCGTCCTTTGAATCTTTAGCATCCACGCAGAAAAAGCCATTGCGCACGAACTGAAATGAATCATAAGCCTTAGCCCCTTTAAGCTCCGGCTCTGCATAGCATTCATCCATCGTGATAAGCGAGTTCGGATTCACGTTAATATTTCCGTCCTCGTCATATACGCCTTTTTCCTCATCTATTATATTATCGTACAATCTGGCTGTAAACTTTACAGCACTTTCAGCCATTACCCAGTGGATCGTGCCCTTGACCTTGCGGGGCATCTCCTTATCCGTGCCCTGCTTCGTCTCGGGATCGTAGGTACAATGAACTACAGTGACCTTGCCGGAATCGTCCTTTTCAAAGCCTGCGCACTTCACGAAATAAGCGTTCATAAGCCGAACCTCGTTTCCTGGGAAGAGCCTGAAATATTTCTTTGGAGGTTCCTCCATGAAGTCCTCGCGCTCTATGTAAAGTTCCCGTCCGAAGGGAATCTCCCTCTCACCAAGCTCCGGGTTATCGGGGTTATTCACTCCTTTTACGATCTCGACCCGACCCTCAGGATAATTATCAATTACAAGCTTTATAGGATCAAGCACTGCCATAATGCGCTTATCCTTCTGCTTCAAGTCCTCTCTGATACAATATTCGAGCATCGGCATCTCTGCTGTAGAGTTTGCTTTTGATACGCCTGACAGCTCCACGAACATCCTTAAAGCGTCGGGAGTATATCCTCTCCGCCTTAATCCTGCTATAGAGACAAGCCTCGGGTCGTCCCAGCCATCTACTGTTCCGTCCTCTACAAGCTTTTTTATGTATCTCTTTCCTGTGACTACATTATTAAGATAAAGCTTTGCGAACTCTATCTGCCTCGGAGGCATGTCGAAGCCCACATTCTCGACTACCCAGTTATACAGCGGTCTGTGATCCTCAAATTCAAGCGTGCAGATCGAATGAGTGATGCCCTCGAAGGCATCCTCTAATGGATGCGCGAAGTCGTACATCGGATATATGCACCATTTGTTGCCCGTGTTCTGATGGGATAGGTGAGCCACCCTGTAGATTATGGGGTCGCGCATATTAATATTGGGCGAAGCCATGTCAATCTTAGCCCTTAGGGTCTTCTCACCATCGGCGAAATCGCCGTTTTTCATTCTTTCGAATAAGGAAAGATTCTCTTCTATGCTGCGCTCCCGCATCGGGTCGTCCTTGCCGGGCTCAGTGAGAGTGCCCCTGTATTCTCTTATTTCATCGGCAGTCAGGTCAGAGACATAGGCCTTTCCTTTTTTTATCAGGATTACGGCCGCCTCATACATCTTATCAAAATAATCAGAAGCAAAGAAAAGCCTGTCCTCGTAGTCAGCGCCAAGCCACTGCACGTCTTCCTTTATTGATTCCACGAATTCGCTCTTTTCCTTCGTGGGATTCGTGTCATCGAATCTTAAGTTGAATTTGCCGCCGTATTCCTTGGCAAGACCGTAGTTCAAGAGTATTGATTTTGCATGGCCTATATGCAGATAGCCGTTAGGTTCCGGCGGAAACCTCGTATGCACCGTGTCATACACGCCGTCTTTCAAGTCCTTGTCTATCTCGTTTTCTATAAAGTTCCTTGACTTCTCCCCAGCCATTATTCACCTCCGTGCCTTGGCATGAGGTGTCTGCGCCGGCAGACGGAGCCCTGATGCCGATTTTAAGGTTTTAATAATCTGCTTACAAAACGCAATTATTTTATCATGTATGGCGTGTAATTGCCATATCTCATAGTAAGGTTTGATATTTTTATTCTTTTTTTAGCATAAGAAAAAGCCAGCAAACATGCTGACTTGAAATAAAAAAGTATACTTCGAACCCCTAAAGAATTATAGTGCTAAATCCGAAAGACGGGTAAGGAGCTGGAGACACTTGCCGCAAACCTCGACGGCACATGCGGGGTGAAGACGCATGAGTTCCTGAAGAGGATGTACTTGACTAATATTATCAATTTTGATAACATTCTAATATGGATGGGAAGAAATATAAAGTAGTCTGGAAAAGGAAGATAGAAAAACGTTTAATAAAGTGTCCAAGGTATGTGCAGGAAAAATTCTGGGTGCTTGTAAACGATATAGAAAGAGATGGACCCGTACAGAAGGGGTGGAGAAATTTTTCGGCTCTTGGAAAGAACCTTTATCATTGCCATTTGGATTATAACTGGGTAGCTGTATGGTATTGCGAAGGAAATTCAGTAGTAGTGGAGGTGACATATGTTGGTAGCAGAGAAGACGCACCATATTAATTCGTATATTTATGGCAGGGGAGCGGATTATCTTATCAGTATATTAAAGGAGCATATGCCTGAGCTTGAGGTTTTTCCAAGTGAAAAGGAATCAAAAGAAGAGGATGAATTATCGGATGTGCATGGCTCAGGCTGGTATAGGGAGATCACGAAAAGTATTACTCCGGGAATAATTCTGAAGATACGTCGTGAAAACAAAGGATGGACCCAGGCAGAGCTTTCTGAGAGGTGCGGCATAGCGATACCCAATATCTCCCTGATGGAGGCAGGAAAAAGAAATATAGGGATCAGAAGTGCAAGAAAACTGGCAGATTCTCTGGGGTGCAACGTGGCGGATTTTATAATATGATGCTAGGGTCAAAAGGTACAAATCCGATTGTGCTTGCACAAATAGGATTTGGAACTTGTGACCCCAGCATCATATTATGTTTTTATTATCCCGGTGTAAGGTAAGCGGCTGTCTTGCACCGGGATTTTTGTATTATAGGATGCGGGGTTTTTCACGACTTGAGAAATGTGGTATCATATATCTAATTATGTTTTCAGATAAATGAGGAGGGTTCTGATCATGGGTTATATGGAAAGCTACAACGAATGGCTTAATAATGCTTACTTCGACGACAAGACGAAGGAAGAGCTTAAAGGAATCGCAGGAGACGAGAAGGAAATCGAGGAGCGGTTTTATAAGGAGCTGGAGTTCGGTACCGGTGGATTAAGAGGCATAATCGGCGCAGGCACGAACCGCATGAATATATACACGGTAAGAAAGGCTTCTCAGGGGCTTGCTAACTATATTATAAAGAACAACGGTCAGGATAAGGGCGTGGCTATAGCTTACGACTGCCGCTTCATGTCGCCTGAGTTCGCTGATGTAACTGCGCTTTGCATGGCGGCTAACGGAATAAAGGCTTATGTATTCGATGCTCTGCGCCCTACGCCTGAGCTTTCATATGCCTTACGTGAGCTTCACTGCATAGCGGGAGTCGTCGTGACCGCAAGCCACAATCCGCCAGAGTATAACGGCTATAAGGTCTACTGGGAGGACGGCGCTCAGGTTTCAGTGCCGAGGGATCAGGAGATAATAGATGAAGTCAATAAGGTAGAAATAACAGAAGCCAAGACGATGGAGATGGACGAGGCTAAGGCCAAGGGGCTCTACAATGTGATCGGAAGCGAGATAGATGACAAATACATCGCTGAGCTAAAGAAGCTCATAATCCATCCTGAGGTCATAGAAGAGATGGCGGATGACATCAAGATCGTTTATTCGCCCTTCCACGGCACCGGTAACGTGCCTGTGCGCAGGATACTTAAGGAGCTTGGCTTCAAGCATGTCTTCGTGGTGCCTGAGCAGGAGCTTCCCGATCCGAAGTTCACTACGCTCGACTACCCTAATCCGGAGGATCCGAAGGCTTTCACGCTTGCGTTGAAGCTTGCTAAGGAGAAGGATGCGGATATAGTGCTTGCTACCGATCCCGATGCGGACAGGCTCGGTATCTATGCGAAGGATACCAAGACCGGAGAATACGTGCCGTTCACGGGAAATATGTCCGGTATGCTTATCGGTGAGTATCGCATCAGCGAGCAGAAAAAGCTAGGTACCCTGCCGAAGAACGGAGCATTAGTTAAGACTATAGTCACGACCAATCTTGCCGACGCTATATGTGAGTCATACGGACTGGATCTCATAGAGGTGCTCACAGGCTTCAAATACATCGGTGATCAGATAAAGCGGTTCGAGCAGGATGGCTCTCATGAGTATGTATTCGGACTTGAGGAGTCTTATGGCTGTCTCGCCGGCACTCATGCAAGGGATAAGGATGCCGTATGCGCCGTCATGTGTCTTGCGGAGGCAGCGGCTTTCTATAAGAAGAACGGGCTCACGCTCTGGGATCAGATGATAAATATCTACGATAAGTATGGCTATTACAGAGAGGGCATACATACGATCACCTTGAAGGGCATAGACGGAGCCGGGCAGATAAAGGCTATAATGGAGAAGATTAGGACGAATCCTCCAAAGACTTTCGGCGAGCTTAAGGTGAATAAGTTCGTGGATTACGACAAGGGACCGGAAGTTACGGGGCTTCCTTATTCAAATGTGCTTTACTTCGACCTTGAGAATAACTCATGGTGCTGCGTGAGGCCTTCGGGCACGGAGCCCAAGATCAAGTTCTACATGGGAGTAAAGGGCATAAGCCTTGAGGATTCCGATAAGAAGCTTGAGGCGTTGAAGGAGGCAGTAGTCGCAATGGCGTAAAGCCGAAGACTGCTTGCTTGATGAAGGGCTTAATAACAAAGACTACGAGGGATAAGAGATTCTGGGCGGTGCTATACGTGCTTATGGCGCTGCTCGCAGTAGTCAGTATATACGAGGGTATAGCAAACGGCATCGTATGGAGCCAGGATTTCCAGTATGATGCGACATGCGCATTGATACACGGGTATGATCCGTATGACATGAGCATGTCCTTTGATGAGAGCAGGCTGCCCGATATAGCTAATTTAAGGGGCTTTTATGATTACTATGACGGGCTTGGCACTCCGCAGAGGATGGAAGCGAATCAGTTCCCGTCGCTGCTGTATATATTAACGCCTTATGCCCTGATACCGTATAACCTTGCAAGGGTGCTATGGGTTGTGACTAATATCCTCTGTACCGCCGTGATAATATGGCTTTTGAAGAAGACCTTCATGGCACAGGTTGATGAGAGGTTATATCCGGTATATATACTGCTGATGCTGGCGGGGACTCCGTGGCGTAATCAGATGGGGGTAGGTCAGCATACCTTATTTGCGGTGGCTTTCTTTCTGCTTGCGGTGTATGTGTCGAATCTTGCCGGATATACGGACAGAACAGTCGGATCCGGCAGAGCGGATAAGACGGAGACAGAGGATAATGGAAACGATAAGGCAGTAAAGGCCGGCAGGGACGAATTTGCGGTAAGCATAGCGTCGGGACTACTGCTGTCCCTTAGCTATCTGAAGTACACGGTGACTGCTCCGCTTGCCTTATATTTTATATATAAGAAGAAATATAAGGAGTTCGCGATAAGCCTCGTGCCTCATGCCGTGCTTACAGGGGTTGCGGCAGCGGCGCTTCACGAGTCATATATCGACATGCTGATAAAGCCCTTTAAGGCGGCATCGTGGCTTGCGGGCGAAGGAAGCATAGACATAGGGGCGATACTTGGCGGCTCACCCGTGGCTACGGTTATCACGGTTATAGTGATGCTCTTCATACTGTCGATGGCGGTAATCCTGCCGGAGGGCAACGACGAGCTTTTCATATCGCTTGCGGTACTGCTTTCATTGGTGATGACTTATCACAGGACGTATGATTTTTTTATCATGATCATCGTCTTTGGATACTTCGCTACGGGGCGCATGAAGGTGGCTGAGATCATTTATTTCATAACTACGCTGGCTTTCTTCTTCGTGCTGAGGCTTTTCCATGAGGATGCGATAAGCCTGACTGTAAGCGGGGCGCTGTACTATGCGTGCGTTATATCCTTCGTGGTGGTGACTGTCGATAAGTGCAGGGCAGGCGGAGTTGATAAATAGATCCGGGTAGATGGACGGCTAAGAAATGTAAAGAATAGTTTGGAGGAATTCAGGATGGATAAGCTTTTCATAGTGATACCTGCGTACAACGAGCAGGAGAACATAGAGGATATCGTGCGTAAATGGTATCCTAACGTGCTGCTGGGCGCGGAGGGTTCGAGGCTCGTCGTGATAGACGATGGCTCCAAGGACTCGACAGGGGAGAAGCTTGAGAGCCTCAAGTCAGAATTTCCATTGTTGGATGTGCAGCATAAGCAGAATTCGGGACACGGGCCTTCCATACTTTTCGGATATAAATATGCTATAGACAAGGGAGCCGATTTTATTTTTCAGACGGACTCTGACGGGCAGACAGAGCCGGGGGAGTTTCCTGAGTTCTGGGAGAACCGTAAGAAATATGAGATGATAATAGGCTACAGGAAGGAAAGGGGCGACGGCTTAGGGAGGCTTGTCGTCACGAGAGTGCTGAGATTCCTTATATTCCTTACTTTCCATGTATATGTTAAGGATGCGAACACTCCTTTCAGGCTTATGAAGGCTTCTGTACTTGAGAAGGAGATAAAATACATACCGAAGGATTATTTCTTAACCAACGTACTGATCTCGGTCATATTCACCAAGAGGGAGTACAGGATGAAGTATCTGCCCATAACCTTCAGGCCGAGGCAGGGTGGCACTAACTCCATAGATCTCCGCAAGATAACGGGCATAGGTCTGAAGTCGCTTAAAGATTTCGTGAAGCTTAACAGGATAATATCAAATCCTTGAGGGCTATATGAACGGCAGCATATTGGATTGCGGCAGCTTTGAGAAAGGAAGAAAACGATGAATAAAAGTCCGCGCATACTTCTTTTTATACCGGCATATAACTGTGAGAAGCAGATCGTTAGGGTGCTGGATTCGCTTGACAGCAAGATAATGAAGTATATAGAAGAGGTAATAGTCGTGAATAACCGCTCGACCGATGGCACGGAGGATGCTGTGCGGGAGTTCATGAGGACGCATACCTATATCCCTATGAGGCTTTTCAGGAATAAAGACAACTACGGACTGGGCGGCTCGCACAAGGTAGCCTTTAACTATGCGGTGCATGAGGGCTTTGATTACGTGATAGTGCTTCACGGGGACGATCAGGGGAATATACACGACTTCCTGCCGGTGCTGAAGAAAGAGATATATAAAGGGTATGACTGCGTACTTGGCGCGAGATTCATGCTGCAGTCGCATCTTGAAGGCTATTCGCTCTTCAGGACTCTGGGGAATATCGTCTATAATTTCCTATATGCCTTCGGGATGAGGACGAGGATATTCGATCTGGGTTCAGGACTTAATATGTACGACGTGAACATGCTTAGGGATAAGTTCTATATTAAATTTCCGGATAACCTCATGTTCAACTGCACGATGCTGCTTGCGACTTCTTATTATAATATGACGATGAGATTCTATCCGGTGTCATGGAGGGAGACGGATCAGGTCTCGAATGTGAAGATGGCGTCGCAGTCGGTTAAGACCTTGAAGCTGCTCTTTGATTATATGGATATGCCGACAAGGATCAGGGGAGAGTACAGGGATATACCCCGCAAGAGCTATGATTATGAGGAAGTCTGACCTAAGCCGCTCTTGCAGGCACTAAGGCTTTGTCAAAGCGATGATGAATACTAAGAGGCTTGCGGATTATATACATAGAAACGGAGTAAAAAGCGCTTATTATGCCATAAGGCAGCGCCTGTCTGATAACAGGGCGGATAAGGCGTACGACAGGGAAATGAAGAGCTGCGTAATAGACGAGGCGAAGCTTAAGAGACAGAAAGAAACGAGATTTCCTTATGAGCCGCTGATATCGATACTCGTGCCCACGTATAAGCCGGAGAATAAATACTTCCGTGAGATGCTGCGCTCGGTAAAGGCACAGACATACCCGAAATATGAGTTGCTGCTGGGTAACGGCGGAGGCATATCGGAGAATACGAACGCCGCCCTGTCGGAGGCAAAGGGGGATTACATAGCGCTGCTCGATCAGGACGACTTCATTGAGCCGGAAGCGCTGTATCGTATAGTTCTTGAGATAAATATGGGTGCGAAGCTCATATACACGGATGAGGATAAGTACGATACGGAGCAGGACAGGTACTTAAGGGCATTTAAGAAGCCGGACTTTGACATGGAGCTCCTGCTGTCAAATAATTACGTGTGCCATTTCCTGACAGTCGAGAGGAAGCTCGTGAACGATGTAGGTGGCTTCAGAAGTGAGTATGACGGCGCTCAGGATCATGATCTCGTGCTTCGGTGCGCGGAGAAGTTAGGAAGGCGTGAGATAGGGCATGTCAGCAGGGTACTGTATCACTGGAGGATACACGGCGGTTCTACGGCCGGGGATCCTTCGGAGAAGTCCTATGCGCATACTGCGGGGAAACGTGCTATAGAAGATTATCTTAAGCGTAACGGAAAGCATGGGACGGTCATTGAGACGGAGCACAGGGGCTTCTACAGGATTGAGTATGATGCGGGAAGTGGTGACGGCAGAGTGGCATCAAGCGAGACTTCCGGCAAAGCGGAATATGAGCTGCATTTAGGCCAGGGCATCCGTCCCAGACGCAAAGGACAGGAGGAGGAGCTTAGAGCGTATCTTGAGGCTAATCCGGATGTAGGAGCCATAGGTGGCAGGGTCATAGACCGCAGGGGACGCATAATGTCAAGCGGATACGCCCGTGACGAGGACGGGTGCATTGCTCCTTGCTACATAGGGCAGGACTATCGTCTGTCGGGCGAGTTTCACATGGCGTCGCTCAGGAGAGAAGTTGACATAATATCAAATCAATGCGTTATGCTAAGGCCAGAGCTTGAAAGCTGCCGCAGCGGTGATTCGGCTAAGATGTGCAAGAGGATAAGGCATAAGGGGTACCGTATAGTGGTGGATCCGCAAACGGTTTACATAAAGAAATAAAACATATAATGTAGGTTAACGGAGCATCGGTTCCGTGAAAAACCAGGATTTATAGAAGGTATTATGGAAGTCAGCGTTATCATCCCGAATTATAATGGGGCGAACTTCATAAAGGACTGCATAGAGTCTCTTAAGGAGCAAAGCTACAAGGACTTTGAGATCATTGTCGTGGATAATGACTCGAAGGATGGCTCGGCTGATGTGGTGGAGCAGGAGTTTCCTGAGGTGAGACTTAAGAGGCTCGATCAGAACTATGGTTTTTCCAGAGCTGTGAACGAGGGCTTAAGGATGTCTGAGGCTCCCTTTGCGCTACTCTTAAACTCCGATACCAAGGCGGAGCCTGACTTCGTGGGAGCGCTTGTGACTGCCATAAGGGGCGACGAGCGTATATTCTCCGTGGCTTCTAAGATGATACAGATGAAGAACCCGGAGAGACTTGACGGAGCGGGCGACCTTTATTCCGCTTTCGGCTGGGCTTATGCGAGGGGAAAGGGCAGAAGCTCCGCGGGATTTACTAGATCCGCAAAGGTCTTTGCTGCCTGTGGGGGAGCAGCCATTTACAGACGCAGCATCCTCGATGAGATAGGATGGTTCGACGAATTCCATTTCGCATACCTTGAGGATACCGACATAGGCTACAGGGCGCGCATCATGGGATATAAGAATGTGTACTGCCCCGATGCGAAGGTCTATCATGCAGGAAGCGGAGTCACCGGGAGCAGGTATAACGACTTCAAGATAAGGATCTCCGCAAGGAACAATATGTATGTGATAATGAAGAACATGCCGGTCCTTCAGATGATCCTCAATCTTCCGTTCCTACTGCTAGGCTTTGCGATAAAGGCTTTATTCTTCATAGTGATAGGGCATGGAAGGGCTTATTTATCAGGGCTTAAAAGAGGGTACATATTATGCAGGCAGGCGAGGAAGTTCCCTTATTCCGCAAAGAACCTGAAGAATTACGCCGTGATACAATTAGAGCTATGGCTTAACCTTTTCAGGAGGCTTCCGGGATGATAAGGAACGCTCAGGGCTTTCTTAACAGGGTGCACGTGGTCTTAGACGGTGCGGTGACGGCGCTTTCTTATTTTATCGCTTACGAGATAAGGTTTGAGACCTCGCTTAACGATCCGACCATACCGCATCTTCCCATGTATATGTATATGTGGGCGCAGCCGTTTCTTATTATCGCCTATATCTTCCTCTACAATCAGTTCGGGCTGTACCGCTCGAAGCGGCTTGGCGGCAGGCGGCGGGAGTTTGTGAATATAATATATGCTAACATCGTGGGCTTCATAGGCTTCGTATCGGTGCTCTATGTCATCAATCAGACCGACTTCGCAAGGTCGATGCTCGTGATCTTTGCCGTGGTAAATATCCTGCTGGAGACCCTGATGCGAAACATCATCCGCTATGTGCTTCATTTCATAAGGAAGAAGGGATATAACAAGAAGTATCTCCTGATGATAGGCTACTCCAAGTCTGCCGAAGAATATATAAGAAGGATAAGGCTAAACCCGCATTGGGGCTATGAGGTATGCGGCATACTTGACGACAGGGTTCCGGCGGGGACCATGCTGCGCGGCGTCAAGGTGCTTGGAAGGATAGCGAATCTTGACGTGATACTTCCCGAGAATAAGATCGTGGAGATCGCGATAACTCTGCCTCTTGATGAGTACAGCAAGCTTGAGCGCATAGTTGCGAAGTGCGAAAAAAGCGGAGTCCATACGCAGTTCATACCCGACTATAACAGGGTCATACCGTCACGTCCTATAATGGAGGACGTGGAGGGGCTTCCTGTCATCAATATAAGGAACGTGCCGCTCACTGCAACCGAGAACAGATTCATAAAAAGGACTATGGATATAGTAGGCGCAATCCTTATGCTGATAGTATTCTCTCCTGTAATGCTTGCGTCTGCGATCGCCGTAAGACTTTCATCGAAGGGACCCGTCATTTATAAGCAGGAGAGAGTCGGTCTTCATAATAAGACCTTCATGATGTATAAGTTTCGTACTATGGAGATGCAGAAGGAGAGCGAGGAGAAGAAGGGCTGGACGGTTAAAGACGATCCGAGAGTTACTAAAGCCGGCAAGGTTCTCCGGCGCACTAGTATGGATGAACTTCCGCAGCTGTTCAATATACTCAAGGGCGATATGTCTATAGTAGGTCCCCGACCTGAGAGACCGCAGTTCGTAGAGAAGTTCAAGGAGGAGATACCCCGCTACATGGTGAAGCATCAGGTAAGACCCGGGCTTACAGGTTGGGCACAGGTTAACGGCCTTCGCGGCGACACTTCTATCAAGGATCGCATAAAATATGACATATATTATATAGAGAACTGGAGTGTGCTTTTCGATATAAGGATAATGTTCATGACCGCATTCAGGGGACTGATAAATCAGAATGCATATTGACATAACACTGTTGATTTATCGCATCAAGATGTAATAAAATATAGGTTAAAGTTCAGACAAAAGGAAAGGACGGACTTATGAAGAGGTTAGTGACAAGAAGTGATTTTGACGGACTGGTGTGCGCTATGCTGTTGAAGGAGCTTGATCTTATTGACGATATTAAGTTCGTGCATCCGAAGGATGTGCAGGACGGTAAGATAGAGCTTTCAGAGAACGACATAACGACGAATCTGCCCTTTGATCCCAGAGTCGGGCTTGCCTTTGACCATCATGAGAGTGAACTTACCCGTAATGCGGGCGTAGATGTGAAGGGGAAATGGGTAATAGACGGAGAGGCAAGGTCGGCTGCAAGGGTCGTGTACAGATATTACGGCGGTAAGGATACCTTCAAGAGGGTGTCTGATGAGATAATGACCGCAGTCGATAAGGGCGACAGCGCTGACTTTACTAAGGAAGAGATACTTGATCCCAAGGGCTGGAATCTGATGAACTTTATCATGGACGCCCGTACCGGACTCGGACGTTTCCATGATTTCAGGATATCGAACTATGATCTCATGATGGAGCTCATAGATGCATGTCTTACTAAATCGATAGATGAGATACTTGAGCTTCCCGATGTAAAGGAGAGAACGGATCTATACTTCGAGCAGGGAGAGCATTTCAAGGCGCAGCTTGAGCGGCTCACTAAGATACATGGGAATGTCGGGGTGATCGACCTCAGGAATGAAGAAACGATATACGCAGGAAACCGCTTCATGGTCTATGCGATGTATCCTGAGATGCAGATATCGGTACATGTAGCGTGGGGCTTCAAGAAGCAGAATACGGCGGTAATGATAGGCAAGAGCATAATAAATAAGACATCCAATGTAGACATAGGAAAGATATGCTTAAGCTATGGAGGAGGCGGACATAAGAACGCCGGCACCTGTCAGCTCGACAATGACAAGGTCGATGCGGAGCTTCCAACGATCATAGAGAAGCTGCAGGGCTGATGCAAAGAGGCTTAGAATTTTGATTGAAGCATAAAAGGCATGGTCATAAGGACTGTGCCTTTTTGATTATTAGGGAATCGGTACAAATGCTGCCTGATTATTTGTGTCCGGATTTCAAAATTTGACTATATATAGTAATTACGCTATACTGAACTGATTTAACAATTACTTAACAATTGAGAGGGGACTATGGCAAATAGGGAACGTTCCGGGTTGGGAAAGTATGATGAATATAACGGCTTCGTCGAGCTTAATAGAGAGGGCTATGTAGGCTTCGATGATGAAGAAGACCGTGTGATGCGGGCGCTAGATAGTAATACTGGCGGCAACCGTTATGAAGATGAAGATTACTATGAAGAAGATGAATATTACGAGGAGGACGACTCCTATTATGACGATGAGGACGAGTATTACGACGATGATGAATATTATGATGACGAAGAATATTACGATGACGATTACTACGATGACAAGCCGGGGGTGAGGAAGAAGATCTCTTCGAGAGGCAGAAGCACAAGCAATAAGAGAAAAAGATCGTACGGGAATAAGAGATCCCGGAGCCGTGATAATATAAGGAGAAAACAGAAAAGCTCACGTACAAGGAATGGGCGTCATGACAGAGGTGAGAAGCCCAAGAAAAAAAAGCGCTGGTTTCTTTTTATTATAGAAATGCTGGTTTTCATCGCGCTTATTATCGCACTGTTTATTATACTGAAGTGGAACAAGGTAAATAAAACGACCCTTACCGAAAGTCAGATCTTCATAAATGAAGAGCTGAAGGCGGCACTCTCCAATGAGGGCGAGGACGAAGACAGCGGCGGATCGGACGAGTGGGGGATGAAGGGATATAAGAATGTCGCGCTTTTTGGCGTGGATGCCGGAGGGACGCGTTCGGATACGATCATCATCGCTTCGATAAACACAAAGACAAGTGAGGTCAAGATGTGCTCCATATACAGGGATACTTATCTTAATATAGACAGCATGGAAAATCCGAACTACACAAAGGCTAACGCCGCATACTCTAAGGGTGGACCTGAACAGGCGATAAGGATGATAAATATGAACACTGATATGAACGTGGATGACTTCATAACCGTGGATTTTGATGCGCTGGAAGCCATCATAGACGATCTGGGCGGAGTGGAGATAGATGTGCAGCCTGAGGAAGTGCAGTATATCAATGATTATCAGTTCAGCATAGTCATGGATCTGGGCGGACCGAAGGAAGGGAAGATCAAGAACCCCAGGAGCTTTACGGCTGTCACGCAATCAGGCCCTCAGACGCTTAATGGCCTGCAGGCTACAGCATACTGCCGTATCAGATATACGGCCGGCTCTGATTTCAGACGTACAGAGAGACAAAGGGAAGTTATAAATCAGATAGTGAAGAAAGCAAAGGGTGCATCATTAGCACAGCTCAATAAAGTTCTTGATGACGTGCTTCCACAGATAACGACAAGCTTCACTGCTGCGGAGTTTGCAGAATATGCATCTAAGGTTGGCAAATATACGATAACTGAGACAAAGGGCTTTCCTTTTGTGAATGTAACGGGCAATATAGGGAAGCAGTCAATGGTCGTGCCGGATACGCTGGCAACAAACGTTAATGAGATGCACACCTTCCTTTTTGGTGAGTCGTCATATACGCCCACGACTAATGTCCAGACGATATCGGAGAAGGTTCAGGCCGACAGGGTTGCAAGCGGGCTTTGATAAAGCAGACCTCGTATCATGACGGAAAAGACCGTAGACATCGTAATCCCCACATATAAACCTGACAGGGGATTATGTGATATAATAGAAAAGCTTGAAGCCCAGACCGTCCGTCCGAATAAGATAATCCTTATGAATACGGAAAAGGAATATCTGGATGCGCTGATGGTGTCTGATGACAGGATAGCTTCATATAAGAATATAGAGATACACCATCTGTCCAGGAGGGATTTTGACCACGGAGGAACAAGGAAGGAAGCGGCAGGATATTCTGATGCCGCCTTTCTCTTATATATGACTCAGGACGCTGTACCTGTGGATGAGCGCCTGACAGAGTATTTATTAGCTTCCTTTGATGGCGATGACAGCATTGCCGTGGCTTATGCAAGACAGCTTCCCGAGAAGGATGCATCGCCGATCGAGGTATATAACAGGAGCTTTAATTATCCTGACGGGGATATTAAGAAGACAAAGGCGGATACAACAAGGCTTGGGATAAAGACCTACTTCTGCTCCGATGTGTGCGCCTGCTACAGACGGGATATATATGAGAAGCTCGGCGGACATATAGAGCATACTGTTTTCAACGAAGACATGATATATGCTCATACGGCGATAGAGGCGGGATATAGTATTTATTATGCTTCAAAGGCTTTAGTGTATCACAGTCATAACTATACGCCGATGGAGCATTATCAGAGAAATATAGATTTAGGACGATCTCAGGCGGAGCACCCGGAGGTATTCGGAGAAGTGTCTTCCGTTGGCGAAGGGAAGAAACTTGTAAAAGGCTGTGTTTCTTATTTAATAAAAAATGGTTACTGGTATATGATACCGGAGTTTATAGCGCAATGCGCAGGAAGATACCTGGGCTACAGGAAAGGAAAGAGATATGTGCGGGATAGTAGGATACGTAGGTCATGAACAGGCAGCCCCGATAATACTTGACGGACTTGCGAAGCTTGAATACAGAGGCTATGATTCAGCCGGGCTTGCGGTAAGGGACGCCGACAGCAAGGTACGCGTCGTAAAAGCTAAGGGCAGGCTCAAGGTTCTTGCGGAGAAGACGAATGACGGCTCATCGCTTCATGGCACGGTAGGCATTGGTCATACGAGATGGGCTACGCATGGCGAGCCGTCGGAAATCAATGCGCATCCTCATATTTCATCAAACAGCACAGAGCACGGAGCCAGGACGGAGGAGACGAATGTCGTAGGCGTTCACAATGGAATAATCGAGAATTATCAGGAGCTTAGGGAAAAGCTTTTAAGGCATGACTATACATTTTATTCACAGACGGATACCGAGGTAGCAGTCAAGCTGGTGGACTATTATTATAATAAATATGGTATAGGACCTGTCGACGCTATAGCTAAGACTATGGTAAGGGTCCGGGGATCCTATGCGCTTGCTCTTATGTTTAAGGACTATCCTGATGAGGTTTGGGTTGCGCGTAAGGACTCTCCTATGGTTATCGGTGTTGCTGACGGAGCAACATATGTTGCATCCGATGTTCCCGCTATACTTAAATACACGAGAAACGTTTATTACATTGGAAATCAGGAGATGGCGTGCCTTAAGGCGGGTGAGGTTCATTTCTATAATCTGGATGGAGACGAGATACAGAAAGATAAGGTAGAGATAGAATGGAATGCTGAAGCTGCCGAGAAGGGCGGATTTGAGCACTTCATGATGAAGGAGATACATGAGCAGCCAAAGGCAGTAGAGGATACGCTTAATTCCATGCTAAAGGACGGCAAGATAGATCTCTCGGAATTAGGGATTAGTGATGATGATATAAAGGGCATGAGGCAGATATACATAGTCGCCTGCGGCTCAGCATGGCATGTGGGAATGGCGGCTCAGTATGTATTCGAGGATCTGACGGAGATACCTGTAAGAGTGGAACTTGCGTCGGAATTCCGTTACAGGAAGCCTCATCTGAATGAAAAAGACCTCGTTATGATAATTTCCCAGTCGGGAGAGACAGCGGATTCTCTTGCGGCGCTTAGAGAGGCGAAGAAGCTTGGAGCCATGACGTTAGGCATAGTTAATGTAGTGGGTTCTTCTATTGCAAGAGAGGCAGACCATGTGCTTTACACTCTGGCAGGTCCTGAGATAGCAGTTGCGACTACCAAGGCATACAGCACCCAGCTGGTTTCCTGCTATGCGCTTGCCGTTCATTTCGGATATGTCAAAGGGCTTATAGATGATAAGGCTTATGAGAAATATATATCGGAGATGCTGACGATCCCCGGCAAGATACAGAAGATACTCAATGATAAGGAAAGGCTTCAGTGGTTCGCAGCGAAGTATGCCAATGCTAAAGACGTATTCTTCGTGGGACGGGGGATCGACTATGCGGCATCATTAGAGGGAAGCCTTAAGATGAAGGAGATATCATATATTCACTCCGAGGCTTACGCTGCGGGAGAGCTTAAGCACGGCACTATAAGCCTCATAGAAGACGGCATATTGGTGATCGGCGTGCTGACACAGAACGAGCTCTATGAGAAGACTGTCAGCAACATGGTAGAGTGCAAGGCAAGAGGCGCATATCTTATGGGGCTTACGACCTACGGTCACTATGAGATAGAGGATGCCGTGGATTTTGCGGTGTACGTGCCTAAGATCGAGGAGCATTTTGCGGCTTCGCTTGCGGTGATCCCTTTGCAGCTTTTGGGTTATTATATCAGTGTGGCAAAGGGGCTCGATGTAGATAAGCCAAGAAACCTTGCAAAGTCGGTCACGGTAGAATAAGGCTTGGTAAATAAAACCCTGAATCAGATAAACCTGATACTTGACAGGCGTCAGAAGGCGGGAATGGTTGGACTTCTTTTAGCCATTATCGTGGGTTCCCTGCTTGAGATGGCGGGGGTGTCTGCAATACTGCCTCTGGTCAGCGTAGTGAGCGATCCTTCGCTCATGGAGAGTGGTACTTACGCAAGACTTGCTAAGCAGCTTGGGATCTCTGATGTGAGGGCTTTCATACCTGTGCTGGCAGGATTCATGATAGTGGTCTATATAATAAAGAATCTCTACATACTTTTCATGTACAGCCTTCAATATAAATATGTTTATAATAATCAGCGCATCGTCTCGAAACGACTGATGGATAGCTATATGAATCGTGATTATCTATACCATACAAGGCATGGAGTAGATGAGCTTCACAGGAACGTGCGTGACGATGTTGACAATTTCTTTGTAGTCGTGCTGAATATGATCCAGCTTATATCAGAATCGCTTACCTGCATATTTCTTATAGCTTTTCTTCTTGCACAGGACGTATATACAACCTTGCTTGTCATTGTGCTGATGCTTGTGTCTTTGTTTCTTGTATTCTATGTGTTCAGGCGGAGGCTCTCGGAACTTGGCCGCAGGAACAGACAGGCGACGGCACGGATGAATAAGGGCATACTCCAAGCGTTCGAGGGAATAAAGGAAATTAAGGCGTCAGACAGGGAATCCTATTTCCTTAATAGCTATGACGAGGCTTACACGGAGAGGGTGTCTGCCATGAAGCGACAGATGTTCATGCAGATATCGCCAAGACCTATAATGGAGACCGTGATGATATGCTCCCTTTTAGGTTTCATATCGCTTAGAGTGTACCTTGGCGGGGACATGACGAGCTTCATCCCTACGGTATCGGTCTTTGCCGTGGCGGCTATAAGGATGCTTCCGTCCTTTAACCGCATATCGGGAAATATAGGCGTGATACTTTATAACAAGGCTTCGGTGGAGGCGCTGAGTGAAGATATGCGGGAAATATCCGATAAGGGAAGTATTTTGCGTGATGGCGAAGGTGAATCCGCTAAGATCGATCTGAATGATGCTATACATCTGAAGGATGTGTGCTTTTATTATCCCGAAAGGCCGGACAATAAGGTAATAGACGGGGTAAGCCTTGATATAATGAAGAATACCGTCGTGGGATTCGTCGGATCCACGGGAGCCGGAAAGACTACGCTCGCAGATATCATAATGGGTCTCTTAAGGCCTGTATCGGGGCAGGTAATGGCAGATACTGCTGATGTGTATGAGCACCTTGCAGGGTGGCACGAGACGGTTGGATATATACCGCAGGAGATATACCTTATCGACGGAAGCATCAGGGAGAACGTGGCTTTCGGACTTAATACAAACGAAGTGTCTGATGAGGATATATTAGCGGCGCTTCGGGCAGCCCAGGCTGAGGCTTTCGTAAAGGAGCTTCCGGATGGGCTATCAAGCAGAGTCGGGCCTTCGGGAGTGCAGCTGTCGGGAGGTCAGAGGCAGAGGATAGGGATAGCAAGGGCATTGCTTAAGAAGCCTGACGTGCTCGTGCTTGACGAGGCGACCTCCGCCCTTGATAACGATACGGAAAGCGCCGTGATGGAGGCGATAGAAGCCCTTAACGGGACCAAGACGCTTATAATAATAGCTCACAGGCTCTCTACGATAAGAGCCTGTGACAAGATATATGAGGTGGCGGGCGGTAAGGTGATACCCCGAAGCAAAGAAGAGATCCTAGCCGGAAGGTCTGAAGCTAAATGAATATATTGATCGTGCATTGTAAATACCGGATAAGAGGCGGAGAAGATGTCGTAGTTGAAAACGATATGAAGCTCCTTAAAGAGATGGGATATAAGGTCGTGCCTTATATCCTTTCAAATGCGACGCTTGATGAAGCGGGTATTTTTACCCGCATGGGCTGTGTCATTGAATTTCTTGATCCGAAGAGGCAAAAGCAGGAATTGATCAGAATAATAAAAAAAGAAAGGATAGACCGTATCTGGGTGCATAACACGCTGTGGCTCATAGGCTCAGCTGCTTATGAGGCGGGACTTTTATGTCATGTCCCCGTGATACAGACCGTACATAATTACAGATTCCTGTGTCCGAACGGAATATGTTACAGAAAAAACACATTATGCTGCGACTGCCTGCGAAACGGCATGCATAATGCGGTTTTCCATGGGTGCTACAGGGACAGCAGGGTGTTATCTGCCGTGATAGCCGCAGCGCTGATGAGACAGAGAAGGTCGGGGATATACGGCAGGATGAAATTCGTATGCCTGTCTGAATTTCAGCGGGAGATGCTCATTGATTATCTGCCGGATATAGCTGCGGATAAAGTGTTTATAAAGCATAATACCACGATCTTATCTGATAAATGGATACCGTATGAACAAAGAAAGAGCCAATTCATATATGCGGGCAGACTTACGGAGAGCAAGGGAGTAAAGGAGCTTCTTAAAGCATGGGAAGCAATAGAAAATACCAAGGGTGATGATAAGCCATATCTTATAATCTGCGGAGAAGGAGATTTAGCGGATCATGTATGGGAATATATAGAGAAGCACAGTTTGCGTTATGTGAACTATATAGGTGAAACTCCTCATGATAAACTCCTTTCTTATATGGCGGAGTCGAAGGCTCTTATTTATCCTACGAGATGGTTCGAGGGAGAGCCGATGACTATAATAGAGGCCTATTCCGTTGGCACTCCGGTCATAGCTTCCGATATAGGAGGAGTGTCGGAATTGATAGAGGAGGGACGCACAGGCAGGAAGCTTGACCATAAAAGGATGGCTGATAACATGGTTGACATAATTAAAAAATGGGGTGACTCCTATCACTATGATGAAGCTTCCATAAGATGTCTGGCGGAAAAATTCTCACAAAAACAAGGTATAAATGCAATAAAAGCTATTCTTTAACTTAAAGAAATATGTTATTATAACTGTGTACTTATTTAAATACAAAGCATTATTATGGCAGAGGGCGTCGCGGGATACGATTCTTATCTGCCTAAAAGTGTTACTTTGATAGAATAAGCGAGAGGTCGGCTTTTGAAGATTATTTATTTTGATATAAACGCCTGCGTCCTGTGCGTGCTGTTGCTGATAACTATAGCGGTGCACAGGAGCTTAAGGCTACAGCAGAACCGTGTGTTCATATATCTGCTCCTGTCAGTGCTTATAGCAGCGATAGGGTCTCTTTTTTCGAGCTTCGGGCAGAATGGAATCATTGCCGGGAGGGATGACTTCTTTACGAGGAGCGGGATCATGTATGCCTCTACCTTTGTGTATATGCTGTTCCATGTTACCAGCTCGGCTTTGTTCTATCAATATGTGAGGGTCGTGCTTAATATTGAGTCAACGAGGATTTCGGACGCCATACTGACATACGCGCCTCTTGTCGTCGCCTACACGGTGCTGGCTCTTACCCCGATGAGCGGAGCGCTCTTTTATTTCAGGGGCGGGCGCTATTTCAGGGGCGAGTATATGTGGGTATTCTACCTTGTGGCTATCTGGTATACTTTCGTGGCGCTTAACTATGTGGTACTTTACAGGGACAATATACGCACATCCGTATTTATTTCTTTCATGTCCTTCTTGGTCTTCGTGATAATCGGAGCCGTGCTGCAGTTCCTTGACGGAAACTTCAAGGTCGAGAGCTTCTTTAACGCCATAGTGATGCTGATACTCTACATTACCATAGAGCGTCCCGGCGATTACATTGACCCTGCGTCGGGACTGCAGAATGACTATGCCTTCTATGTGAATGCAGCGATAAGGATAAGGCGACGGAGGAATGTCCGCATGGTCGCAGTGTCGCTTGATAATATTGATTTCCTTGATAACAGCATAGGCTATGAGACGACGTCGGGACTTCTGAAGGAGGCTTCGGAGTTTTTCGAGAAGCTTTCGAAGAATGTCGTAGCTTACAGGCTTGACAGGGGTCTTTTCGTGCTGCTTATAAAGGAAGGGGCGGGAACTACGCATGTGGAAATAATGGATGCGATCAGGCAGCGGTTTGCTGCGCCCTTTGCTACAGACAGGTATTCGATAATGCTTTTTGACTGCTCGATGTACGTGAGCTGGCCCGATAATATCAAGGATACGGAGGAGCTTAAGAGGCTTATCACGATATTTGCCGATAAGGACAGGCACCGCATGAAGCATGTGGTAGAGGCAGGAAGCATTGATCTCGAGCAGGACAAGAGGCGGCGGAGCATTGACGCCCTGCTTCATAATGCTATAGAGGCGGAGAGCTTTAATTTCAAATATCAGCCTATAAAGTCCACAGGCACGGGCAGGTTTGACTGCGTTGAATTAAAGCCCATGATAGAGAGTCCCGAATTCGGCATGATAGCTCCGAGCGAGTATTACCCGATAGCCGAGGACAACGGGACGGCGGTTCCTATAATAAAGCATATATTCAGGGTATGCTTTGAGTTCATAAACAGCTCAGGGCTTACCGGGCGGGATATAAATGAATACGCCATACCTGTTCCCAATGCCTTCCTGCTTATGAGGAGCGCAGCGTCATGGGTGCTGGAGACAGCTCTTGATCACGGCGTGGACCCCGGCTACGTGACGCTTGAGATATCCGAGAACACGATGATAAATTATAACTACGCCTTGGAGGAGAATATAAGAGCGCTGCATGAGGCGGGCTTTTCCTTCATGCTTATGGATTATGGCAATGGGTATACCGATGCGGAGATGATGCTTAGGATGCACTTAAGGGAAGTGTCTCTTAACAGGGATCTGCTGTCGTCTGCTCCGCTGTCCGATAAAGCGGACACCTTGATCCGCTGTGCCGTGGACATGATGAAGGGGCTCTCCATAGCGATAAAGGCATCAGGCATCGACAGTCCGGAGCTTGAGGAATACGCTGCGAGCGTCGGTGCGGATAAGCTTCAGGGCTTTGCCCTGTCAAGATTCCTCTCAGGGGCGGATCTTATCAGGTTCATGATGGAAAGGAGGGAAGGACATGGTGTCGGGCTATTACTTTGACATATCGGCGTTCCTTATCCTTATCTGCCTTGCATACACCTACTTCCTGCAGCATCTGCATAAGGTTGAGGAGAATAATATCGTGTTCGTCGCGCTGCTTAGCGTGCTTCTGGCAGCCGGGCTTAGCATCGCTTATTATATGAAGCCTTTCAGCAGATCCACGCTTACCGTGCCGTTCTATGTCAGTTCATGGGCGCTTACTGCGGTAAGCATAGCCTTATTCATACTGTACCTTTATATGGACAGGGCGTACAACATAGGCAGATGGAAGCCTGTTGTATTCGTGGGTATCCCGTTTGCAGCGGATTTCATTTTTGTAGTACTATCATCCTTTGATCTTCACTCCGCATTCAGGACTGCGGCTTACTGCTGTGATGTGATCCTTTTCATAGTCGGCATAAATATCCTGTATGTCTATAAGAAGAATACATCCAGAGAGCGGGCGCTCATGCTTTGGGTCGTGCTTATCGGGATGATAGCGGCGACGATAGTCGAGATGCTTTATCCCGATGTGATGATACAGAGGTTTGCGATGTCGCTTTTATTCGCAGAGACCTTCTTTAACTTAAAGGATCCGGAGGAGCAGTTTGATGCCGATACGGGGCTGATCTCGCTTGAGACCTTTAAGGAAGAGATACGCAGAAGGTTTTATTATCTGAAAAGGCATGGCGGGGGCGTGAGCCTTGTCATGCTTGCCATTCACAGCACGGAGACTTTCTTAAGGCTTTTAGGCGAGGTGAATGAGCTTAAGCTGAGACAGTCCGTTATAAGCGAGATCACGCGCATAGCGGATGGCACGCCCATATACAGGGTAAGGCAGGGCGTGTACATCTTCCTTACGGAGAACGATGACAGGGCGGAGGCTGACAGGATACAGAGCGCTCTTATTGACAGGTTCGAGTCTACCTTCGGTATGGAGGCGTATGAGATGGAGCTTCCATTCTCTACCTGCCGCATAGACCTGCCGGAGATGGCGCCTGACGGGGTTGCGCTTACGGATCTAATTCATATGGCAGTGCGGGAAGGCAGGCTTTATGAGAAACCGGTCGTCGATGCGAGGGCGTTAGACCTTAGCACGGAAGAATATATGCGCGAGGTCGATGAGAAGGTCAGGCACGCCGTGGAATCAGGGAATCTTGAGGTTTATTATCAGCCCATATATTCGCTTAAGGAGAAGAGGTTCGTGTCTGCCGAGGCGTTGCTCAGGCTTCACGATGGCGATAAGTTCATACCGCCGGACACCTTTATCACGGTCGCAGAGAATAACGGTTCTATAGTGGAGATAGATGATTTCGTGATACAGCAGGTATGCAGGATGATAGCGGCAAGGAATCTGCCGGAGCTTGGGATACGCTATATAGAGCTTAATCTATCCGTGTCTGATATGCTTCAGGATGATATTTCGGGCAAGCTTACGAAGTTTGCAGATATGTATCATGTGCATCCTTCGCAGGTCAATCTTGAGATCACGGAGACTTCGGATGATGCCTTCACGGGGGTCGTGGAGTCCAATGTGTTAAGGCTTTCGCATCTTGGCTTTAATTTTTCGCTGGATGATTTCGGCACGGGCTACTCCTCGCTGTCTCGCATAATCATGATGCCTTTCGATATCATAAAGCTTGACAAGACTATAGTGCAGGCTCCTTTTGAGATGGAGACCGATCAGGAGCGACGCAATGCCATGACGCTGCTTGAGAGTTCTGCGGACATGGTTAAGAGGATAGGGGCGGAGACGGTCGCAGAGGGCGTGGAGACTAAGGAGCAGCTTGAGGAGATGGAGAGGCTCGGGGTGGATTTCATACAGGGGTTTTATTTTGCGAGGCCTATGCCGGAGGGGGATTTTATTAACGCTGTGAGGGCGATGAATAAAAAATGATACCCGTCCATGCTTGGAAGAACCGTTCGTGTCCGGGGAATGACATATTTTCTGTTTGTGGTTTTTTATCACCTATGCCACTAAGAAAGCGCATTTATGTCGTGGATGAGTCACGGGACCGGAGTTATTCACATCCGTGTTCAGTAATGCCTCAAAAATACATCCATGTATTTTTGCCCCTGTCTGTGAAGCACTTTCTAAGTGCTCGGCGCCACTCGTGCATGGCACTCGTAAACGGCGCTCAAAATATGCCAAAGGGCATATTTTGCATTACGGCTCGAAAAAGAACTGCACAGAAAACATGTCATTCCCCGGACACTACACTGTTGTCAATATTCTGTGTATAAAATTAGTGTTTAAGTGTTTGTGTAGGTTTTCCGCGAGGCGGTTGTATTGGAGGGCGCGGTAGGGGCGTTGGTTTATCTGGGAGGTCGTGTCGAGGGACACGGCTTTTTTGGCGGCTAGGGAGTTTAGGACTGTTTTGGATATTTCTGCGGTGTCGAAGAGGCCGTGGATGTAGGTGCCGTAGATGTTATCGGCTGTGCTTATTAGGTTGGGAAGGACTGCGTCGCCCTGCAGGCAAGAGATGCCGGCGTGGATTTCGTAGCCTTCGTATTCTAAGCCGGATAGCGGACTGAATATGCCTTTTATGTTTTGGGAAAGCCTGCCCTTTGTCTGGGTCTGGCGTTTTTTGGGCTGTAGAGCTGTCTTTATGGGGAGCAGGCTTAAACCTTGTATGGAGCCGCCGGATTCGGTGTTTTCCGGGTCTTCTATTGATTCTCCCAGCATCTGCAAGCCGCCGCAGATGCCGAGGATCGGGATTTTTCCCGCGAGCTTTTGCAGGGTGGCTGCTATGCCGTTATCCTTTAGGAACTGCATGTCTGATATTGTATTTTTCGAGCCGGGGATTATGATGAGGTCGGCTGTTTTTAAGGCTTCGGCATCAGTCGTGTAGAATATCGACACGGCTTTATTCTGCTCGAAGGGATCGAAGTCGCTGAAATTTGATATGCGGGGGAGGCGTATCACTGCTATCTTTATAATGGCATCGGGATTCGGGAGCCTGTTAAAACGCTCGGTCAGGCTGTCCTCGTCTTCTAATTTCAGGTCAGGGATATAAGGGATTACTCCGACTACGGGGATTCCGGTCTTTTCTTCTATTTCTTTTATGCCGGGATCGAGGAGTGTCGGGTCGCCGCGGAATTTATTTATTATAAAGCCCTTGATGCGCGCTCTTTCTCTCTCCGTCAGAAGCATTACCGTGCCGTAGAGCTGTGCGAATACGCCGCCTCTGTCGATGTCTCCGACTAATAGCACGGGGGCGTCAAGCATCTCTGCCAACCCCATATTCACTATGTCGTTTTCCTTAAGGTTTATCTCGACGGGACTTCCCGCGCCTTCTATGATTATAGGTGAATACTTTGAAACAAGGCTTTCGTAGGCTTTTTTTATTTCGGGGATCAGGGATTTCTTATAGGAGAAATATTCTCTTGCGGACATATTGCCGACCGGATGTCCGTTCACGATGACCTGTGATCCGGTGTCGTCGGTGGGCTTTAATAGTATGGGGTTCATTTCGACAGCCGGCTCAAGACCGGCGGCGTAGGCCTGCATGACCTGGGCGCGACCCATCTCACAGCCATCCGCAGTCACGTATGAGTTCAAAGCCATATTCTGTGATTTAAAAGGAGCGGGACTCATGCCGTCTTGAAAAAGCATACGGCAAAGTCCCGCGGCTATTAGGCTCTTTCCGGCACCCGACATAGTGCCCTGTATCATAAGGCAGGGATGTGTGACGCTGTTATTTCTCCATGTATCCTTGCTTGTCACGGCCGGTTTTATAAGAAGCTTTTATTATGCTTTACCGCAGCTTCCTACGACCTCCATCTTCTGCATGACATAGGCTTTTACCTTTTCCATGGCAGGAGCGCAGTATTTCTTAGGATCGAAGTCGTCAGGATGCTCCGCTATATGGGCCTTAAGTCCCTCAGTGAAAGCGATCCTTAGGTCCGTGGCATAGTTTACCTTGCATATACCCCTTGATATACAGTCTCGTACCTGATCGTCGGGAACGCCGGATGTGCCGTGCATCACGAGAGGGATGTCCGTGACCTTCTGTATGGATGACAGGACTTCTACATTTACCTTCGGAGTCCCCTTATATACGCCATGCGAAGTCCCTATGCCGACGGCGAGGGTATCAACGCCTGTCCTTTCGATGAATTCCTTTGCCTCTGCGGGATCGGTGTAAGGGTTTACCTCTCCCGTGTTATCGAGGTCGTCTTCCTTGCCGCCCACTCTGCCGAGCTCTCCCTCTACAGGGACATCTCCCGAATGGCACACATCTACGACTGATTTAGTCAGCGCGATATTTTCTTCAAAGGGCTTCTTCGAGCCGTCTATCATTATCGACGTATAGCCTGTACGATAAGCCTTGCAGGCGAGCTCAAAGCTGTTCCCATGATCTAAGTGCATGACGACGGGGATCTTCGTCCTCTCTGCCGCAGCCCTTACATTCGCCAGATAATAATCAAGCCCTGCGTATTTTATAGTACCGGGCGTGGTCTGCATTATGACAGGTGAGCCCGTCTCCTCTGCGGCCGCGAGCACAGCCATGACCATTTCCATATTCTCGACATTGAAAGCGCCTACGGCATACCCTTTATTCCTTGCAGTTTCGAGCATTTCCTTTGAAGTAACTAAAGACATATTCCACCCCTCCTGACAGTTGTTCAACAGTTTTTTATAAAAATGATACGTAGATAGTTTTTTTTTGTCAATTATGATGTTATATCTTTTATTATAACAATTCTGTACTTTTTTCAAGACATAAGGTTTCTTAATTGACAAGCTACTTCGCTAGTGTTACCTTATTGTATACAAGAACCAAACCTATGCATATTGTATAGGAAGTAAATATTTCAAATCAATTATTTTCTACATTAGAAAGAAGGAGGAAACTATGGCATTTGAGAAGGAATGGAGAGGCTTCAAAGGCACGCACTGGACAGACGATGTGAACGTCCGTGATTTCATTCAGGACAACTACACACCGTATGACGGCGATGAGTCTTTCTTGGCTGATCCGACAGACGCGACTAACAAGCTCTGGGGCAGACTCCAGGAGATCCAGAAGGCAGAGAGAGACAAGGGCGGAGTCCTTGAGTGCGAGACGGAGATCGTTTCATCACTTACGGCTTATGGTCCCGGCTACATCGATGAGAGCATGAAGGATCTTGAGCAGATAGTAGGTCTTCAGACAGACAAGCCCCTTAAGAGGGCGTTCATGCCTTACGGCGGTATCAAGATGGCTCAGGAAGCTGCGGAGCAGTACGGCTATCATGTAAATGACAAGTACAATCAGATCTTCAACGAGTATCATAAGACTCACAACCAGGCAGTCTTTGATGCTTACACTGATGAGATGAAGGTTGCACGCCACACTCACATCGTAACAGGTCTTCCTGATACGTATGGACGTGGACGTATCGTAGGCGACTACAGGAGAGTTGCTCTTTACGGTATCGATTACCTCATCGAGAAGAAGATGCAGGATAAGAAGAATACCGGTCACGGTGATATGACTGATGATGTGATCAGGCTTCGTGAGGAGCTCGCTGATCAGATCAAGGCTCTTAAGGGCATGAAGGAGATGGCTAAGATCTATGGTTATGACATCTCAAAGCCCGCTTCAAACGCTAAGGAAGCTATCCAGTGGCTGTACTTCGGATATCTCGCAGCTATCAAGACACAGAACGGTGCGGCTATGTCAGTAGGACGTATCTCAACCTTCCTTGATATCTATATCGAGAGAGACCTTAAGGAAGGCACTCTTACAGAGAGCCAGGCACAGGAGCTTATCGACCACCTTACGATGAAGTTCAGGATGGTTAAGTTCGCTCGTATCGAGTCTTACAACCAGCTCTTCTCCGGCGATCCCGTATGGGCTACCCTTGAGATGGCAGGTATCGGTATGGATGGACGCTCAATGGTAACAAAGAACGACTTCAGGTTCCTCCACACTCTGGAGAACATGGGTCCTTCACCTGAGCCTAACCTTACTGTCCTTTACAGCTCACAGCTTGGCGAGGCGTTCAAGAAGTACGCTGCAAAGATTTCAGTCATGACCTCTTCTATCCAGTATGAGAACGACGATGTCATGAAGCCTATCTGGGGCGATGACTACAGCATCTGCTGCTGCGTATCAGCTACACAGACAGGTAAGGAGATTCAGTTCTTCGGCGCAAGGGCTAACCTTG
This sequence comes from Lachnospiraceae bacterium, assembly GCA_017455525.1. Taxonomy (GTDB): domain Bacteria; phylum Bacillota; class Clostridia; order Lachnospirales; family Lachnospiraceae; genus NK4A144. Next base: position 14,621 of record JAFTAP010000095.1, on the reverse strand, counting down.
CGAAGGCTCTCCTGTACGCTATCAACGGCGGTAAGGACGAGAAGCATAAGGATAAGGAAGGCAAGCCTATGCAGTGCGGTCCCGAGCTTGCTCCTATCACGTCAGAGTATCTTGACTATGACGAGGTAATGCATAAGTATGATCTCATGCTTGACTGGCTCGCAGGTCTCTATGTGAATATCCTGAACCTTATTCACTATATGCACGACAAGTATTACTATGAGGCTGCTGAGATGGCTCTTATCGATACCGATCTCAGGCGTACATTCGCTACAGGTATCGCAGGCTTCTCACACGTTATAGATTCACTCTCAGCTATCAAGTATGCTAAGGTCAAGGTTATCCGTGACGAGTTCGGTATCGCTACCGGATTTGAGACAGAGGGTGACTTCCCTAAGTATGGTAATGATGACGACAGGGCTGACGAGATCGGCGTATGGCTGCTTAAGACCTTCATCACGAAGGTTAAGAAGTATCATACATACAGGAACTCTGAGCCTACGACCTCTATCCTTACTATCACATCTAACGTTGTTTACGGTAAGGCTACAGGTGCTACGCCTGACGGAAGAGAGGCATACAAGCCTTTCGCTCCCGGTGCTTCACCTTCATACGGCGCAGAGACAAGCGGACTCCTTGCTTCACTGAATTCAGTGGCAAAGATCCCTTACGAATACTCACTGGATGGTATTTCAAATACCCAGACAATGAGCCCTGACGCACTCGGACATGACGATAAGGAGAGGGCTGAGAAGCTTGTGTCCGCTATGGACGGCTACTTCGACAATGGCGCTCATCACCTTAATGTCAACGTCTTCGGCACGGAGAAGCTGCTTGACTGCCAGGCACATCCTGAGAAGCCCGAGTATGCTAACTTCACGATCCGTGTATCAGGCTATGCCGTTAAGTTCATCAGCCTGACGAAGGAGCAGCAGGACGACGTTATAGCTCGTACATGCCACAAAACGCTCTGATCCGTAAGTTTTAATAGAAATACAAAGTCCGAGGCTTGAAACACAGCCTCGGACTTGTTTTATAGATGGGAATTAAAGTATGAGACACATTTCTTGTCAAATCAGGCTCTTTGCAAGTATTATGAGAGGAAACTGTTTGAATTAGGATTAGAGTAGAGAGATGATCGATAACGAAGTATTTTACGGAAAGCTGAGACGGCTTTCATTGCCGATAGCGTTTCAGAGCCTTATGCTCGCACTGGTGGCAGCGGCAGACGCACTGATGCTGGGGAGAGTGGCACAGGAGCAGATGACAGCAGTATCGCTTGCCACGCAGGTGCAGTTTGTCCAGAATATGATCCTTTCCGCCATAATCGCCGCGGGCTCAATTCTCGGCTCGCAGTACTGGGGTAAGGGTGACAAAGAAACGCTGAGAGATATATTTAATCTCATCCTCCGTTTTGCGGGGCTTTTATCACTTATATTCTTTAGCGCATGTGAATTTGCCCCGGAGCTTTTGATGCATATATTCGCAGATGACAGCACTCTTATAGCTGTAGGCAGCTCATATCTTCGCATAGCAGGATGGTCTTATCTTATGACGGGCATATCCCAGAGTTACCTTGCCATAATGAAGGTGACAGATCATGTGAAGCCGTGCGCATGGATCAGCTCAAGCGCTGTTGTCCTTAATATCGTACTTAATGCAGTGTTTATATTCGGACTTTTCGGAATTCCGAAAATGGAAGCAAGGGGTGCCGCCATAGCGACTACGATATCACGCGTAACGGAGCTTGGGCTATGTGTCGGTATATGTGCAGGTAAGGAGTATATCCGTCCGGCATGGAGCAGATTTCTTCATGTCAGCCACGGGCTTTTGAGAGATTTTTGGAGACAATGCGTTCCGCTTATGGGGGGAGCGCTTTTCTGGGGAGTAGGCTTTACTTCTTATACTGCCATAATGGGACATATGGGCGTGGACGCCGCTGCGGCGAATTCGGTATCGGCGGTAGTCAGAGACCTCATTTGCTGTGCATGCAACGGTGTAGGGAGTGCGGCAGGCATCATGGTCGGCAACGAGCTCGGGGCAGGGAAGCTTGAGACAGGAAAGGCCTATGGGATAAAGCTGAGGAACATCTCATATCTGATCGGCTTTGCTTCAATGGCACTTGTTTTCGCAGTGACTCCACTAGTGACGCACTTTGTCATCCTTACGGAGAAGGCGCAGGGCTATCTTACCGGAATGATGCTCATAATGGGAGTATATATGATAGGTCGGTGTGTAAATACCGTGACGATAAACGGCGTACTTGATGGGGGAGGAGATACAGTGTTTGATATGTATAGTCTTGCTGTTTGTATGTGGTGCGTGGCGATACCGCTGGCTCTGCTCGGAGCGTTCGTATTCCACTGGCCGGTTCTTTTGGTCTATGCCTGCACCTGTCTTGATGAGGTCGGAAAGATCCCCTGGGTCATGCACCGGTTCAGGAAATACAAATGGGTGCAGAACTTGACTAAAGAAATGAAGGGAGTGGAATAAGGAGAGGTAGTTTTGATTGCCTAGCCGCTTAAATGTGAGTCATATCAGATTTCTTTGCGAGGTTTTCCACGAGCTTAGAAATCTGGTATAATAAAAATACTTATTTATTTACGGAAGGATTGGGATAATGCAAGGTGCGATACATTCACTTGAATCATTCGGCTCGGTGGACGGACCGGGGATAAGGTATCTGATATTTTTATATGGCTGCAATATGAGATGCAAATACTGTCATAACGTGGATACATGGGATAAATCAAAATGCAAGCAGTTCGAGGAGCCTGACGCTCTGCTTGATAAGGCTGAGAGATACAGGTCATACTGGGGCAAGGACGGCGGTATCACTGTCTCTGGTGGTGAGGCTTTGTTGCAGATTGATTTTCTGCTGGAGCTTTTTACGAAGGCAAAGGGGAGGGAGATAAATACCTGCCTCGATACTTCGGCACAGCCCTTTACGAGAGAACAGCCCTTCTTCGGCAAGTTTGAGGAGCTTATGAAGCTTACTGATCTGGTGCTGCTTGATATAAAGCATATCGATCCAGAGGAGCATAAGAAGCTTACAGGCTGGGATAATGCGAATATACTTGATTGCGCAAGGTATCTGTCTGATATAAAGAAGCCGGTATGGATACGTCATGTGCTTGTGCCGGGGATTACGGATGTAGATGAGTATCTGGATAAGACGGCGGAGTTTATCCATACGCTGGATAACGTGGAGAGGGTTGATGTATTGCCTTATCATACGCTCGGAGTGCATAAATGGCATGATTTAGGTATTCCTTATCAGCTTGAGGATGTGAATCCGCCTACGCCGGAGAGATTGCAGCATGCTAAGAATGTGCTGGGGGATACGCATTAAAGACGTCATATAACTAGTTATTTAGGAGAGGGATAATGGCTAACGAGAATACGGAACAAATCAGGATAGTACAGGAGACGGTTGCGGGTAAGGAGATCACTTTCGCGCATATCATAGGAAGTCCGGCTCCGATAATCTTTCAGAAGCTGGGGCTTAATCCACAGGTTGATTATGCGAATTCCGCCATCGGAATAATGAATATGACACCTCCGGAGTCTGCTGTCATAGCTTCGGATATAGCGATAAAGAGCGGTAATATCTATCTGGGCTTTGCGGACAGGTTCACCGGGACGCTCATAATCACAGGTGAGCTCGCTGATGTTAATTCTGCATTGACCGAGATCGTGAATTATTTTGAAAATGATCTTGGGTATGTTGTATGTAGGATAACCAAGAGATAGAGGGTGATAATTCTGCGTCTCAATACTGGATACAAGTAAAAGTCAGGTAATTATAGAGGGGATAGGAAACGCATAATGAGCTCTGTTTCTACGAAGGAAATCTTAGAGCGAGTTTTCCATGACGATTATGAAAACTTAAGGGGGAAGACTCTCCGTATGACAAGGCTTCGGATTCCGGGTAAGGAGGTCTGCCTTGCTCATGTGTTCACGCCTACGGATAAGAGCGTGTATCAGAACCTGGGTCTTCATATCGGAGTGCATGAAGGAGAAGACCATACGGGCGAGGCAATAGGGCTTATCCGGTTCACGCCGTGGGAGGCCGTCGTAGTCGCTGCGGATATCGCATTGAAATCCGCTGATGTTCAGATAGGCTTCATGGATAGATTCTGTGGTTCTCTTATCATCACCGGAAGGCTTGCGCAGGTACAGACGGCAGTCGAGGAGACAGTGAGATTTTTCGGAGAAGAGCTTGGATTCGGTAAATGCGAAGTTTACAGAAGTTAACATAATCATGAAAAAAATGTTTCTGATGGGTAGGAGTGAAGCCGGAAAGACTTCCCTTACCCAAGTGCTAAAAGGAGAAGAGCTCCATTATAAGAAGACACAGTATACGAATATAGCCGAGGATATGATAGATTCTCCTGGGGAATACGCTGAGTCCAAGTATTTCAGCCTTGGTCTGGCGTGTTTTTCTTTTGAGGCAGACGTAGTAGCCATAGTGCAGGCTGCGGACGAGCCGTATAATCTGTTCGGGCAGTGCCTTCATACCTTTATTCAAAGACCGCTTATAGGAGTGATAACAAAGACGGATTCGCCTTACGCCAATGTTCCTATGATACGTCAGTGGATGCAGGACGCCGGATGCGAGTGTATATTCGAGGTGAATAACGTAACAGGGGAGGGAGTGGAAGAGCTTATAGATTATCTTAATGAGGACATGGAAAGCCTCACCCTTGAAGAAGCAAAATACAGGCAGACTCTGGGATTGAATGAGTGGGATCCTCTGCCTGCGAGTGCTTTATGAGAAATTTTATGAAAGTGCCTCGTCTCTTGTGTTCGATTGTAAGTCGTGATTTTATCGCATGATAAGATACTCAAGAAATAAGATATCATGCTCCAAATATGAGGAATTGGGGCTTATTGCGTAGTAACAGTCTTCATTAAAGTAAGGAGAGATTTTGCCGTTTATGTCGGTAAAGCCTTTTTGTATTTCGAGGCTTTCGCTTATATTTATTGCCGCAGGAAAATCATGGACTTCACCAGTGGCGGGATCTTCGTAGGATACATGGATAATGTCATAGCCTTTTGAAATTATTTCATCCATCATTGCTTTAGGAAGTATTTCCGAGAGGTCGCCGAAAGCCTGAGATTCTGCAAGCTCCTCGATCACGTCTTTAGGGGCGATGGTGGCGTCTATCGTTCCTACGCTGTACTCAGCGAGGATTTTCTGACGATTTGAATAAATGCCAATACCTTGGTTGAAGGTGCTCGAATCATAATCCGCATGCAGGCTAATCTGTTGTGTATCGGGGTCGAAGTCTTCACAATAATCTGCAAACCCGTCAAGCAGGCTTTCAGCTATAAGCTCAGTGACATTGGAATCTATCATCACGAGGTTAAAGACGGTGGGCTTATATTCAAGGCGGTTTCGCACGAAGGATATTATGGCGAATATAAGGATAATGGCGATTATTATCGGAATCTTATAATAGTCCCAGATATATTGTAACTTCTGTTTGTTGTTCAGTTCTTTGAATTTTTCGTTGTTCATGGGTAAGGTGTTTTCTGGTTCGTATTTATGGTATAATTTTTACTTAATTATATTTGATTATATGAACGGAGGCAAATGTGGACGATCTGTATGTGGAGTGCCTTGTGGCGAAGAAGCCTAAGGCTTATGAGACGATAGTGAAGGGCGTGGCGTGGGGCGTTACGGCTTTATTCCTAATAGCGGGGCTTTTCAACCTTTTGCTTATTATTGGGTTCGGTATCATGCTTTTCGTGGATTTCCTTGTGCTGCCTAGGCTTTCGGTAGAGTATGAGTATCTATACGTGTCGAAGACACTGCAGGTTGACAGTATTTATTCCAAGGAAAAGCGTAAGAAGAATGTCGAGTACGACCTTGAGCAGATGGAACTGTTTGCTGAGGAAGGCGCATGGCAGCTTGACGAATATAAGAATATGCAGACCGTGAATAGGGATTTTACATCGGGTGATGAGGGTGTAAGACCTTGGATCCTGATAGCGCACAACGGTCAGTCGATAGACAGGGTGAAGCTGGAGCCTAATGAGGAGATGATAAAGGCGATAAAAGCGGTTTATCCGAGGAAGGTGTTTAACATAGCGTGAAAAAGGTGGTTTCACGGTAAAAAGTGTGTTATACTATTGCACAATTATAAATTAAAGCAAGATAATTTGCGGATTTGCCACGGGGTTGTTGTTTTGGGGGATGTGGCGGTAAGCAGGCAGACGCGGGCTTTTGGGCGTCCACAAGACAGGAGGACATGAATATGAGCAGAATTATCGGAGACGGCATAACCTTTGACGATGTACTTCTGGTTCCATCTTATTCAGAAGTCATACCCAATCAGGTAGATATCACTACCAATCTCACGAAACAGATAAAACTGAATATTCCCATGATGAGCGCGGGAATGGACACTGTTACGGAAAACCGTATGGCAATAGCGATGGCGCGTCAGGGAGGCATAGGTATCATTCACAAGAATATGTCGATAGAGGCGCAGGCTGACGAGGTAGATAAGGTAAAGAGGTCCGAAAACGGGGTCATCACCGATCCTTTCTCATTATCGCCCGACCATACGTTAGAGGATGCGGATAATCTCATGGGCAAGTTCCGTATTTCGGGAGTCCCGGTCACAGAGGGCAGGAAGCTTGTCGGGATCATAACAAACAGAGACTTAAAATTCGAGACTGATTTCACACAGAAAATAAGAGACCGTATGACGAAGGATAATCTTGTCACGGCAAAGGAAGGCATCACTTTAGAGGAAGCAAGGAAGATACTTGCGGATGCAAGGAAGGAGAAGCTTCCTATTGTTGATGATGAGGGAAATCTGAAAGGTCTTATTACTATAAAGGATATAGAGAAGCAGATTAAGTATCCGAATTCGGCGAAGGACGAGAAGGGAAGGCTGCTCTGCGGCGCCGCGGTCGGGATCACGGCAAATGTGCTTGACAGGGTCGCGACTTTGGTCAAGGCAAAGGTTGACTGCATAGTCCTCGATTCCGCACATGGGCACTCGGTGAACGTTATAAAATGCGTGAAGATGATAAAGGATGCTTATCCCGATTTACAGGTGATAGCGGGCAATGTCGCGACAGGAGAAGCTACAGAGGATCTGATAAAGGCGGGAGCGGATGCCGTGAAGGTTGGCATAGGTCCCGGTTCTATATGTACGACGCGAGTTGTCGCAGGTATCGGCGTGCCGCAGATAACGGCTATCATGGACTGTTACGAGGCAGCGAAGAAGTACGGAGTGCCTATCATCGCAGATGGGGGAATAAAATACTCCGGCGATATTACCAAGGCGATAGCTGCAGGCGGTTCGGTGACCATGATGGGCTCAATGTTTGCGGGCTGTGACGAGGCTCCGGGCGATTTTGAGCTTTTCCAGGGGCGTAAATACAAGGTATACAGAGGCATGGGAAGCATATCAGCCATGGAGAACGGAAGCAAGGACAGGTATTTCCAGGAAGGCGCAAAGAAGCTCGTGCCTGAGGGCGTCGAGGGACGAGTCGCTTACAAGGGTTCTGTAGAGGATACGGTTTATCAGCTTATCGGCGGACTTCGTTCCGGTATGGGCTACTGCGGAGCGGAGAGTATAGCGAAGCTTCAGGAGACGGGTAGGTTCGTTAAGATATCGAGCGCATCGCTTAAGGAGAGCCATCCTCACGATATACATATCACCAAGGAAGCGCCTAACTATGCGGTGGATGACAACTGATGCTTAGGTATGTATGGACCCAGTTTCAAAAAACTATAAGGTCCAAGTATTCCATTAAATTCATACTGGGGATCATAGCGACTTTTGTGCTTGCAAATCTCGCTATGATAGCATTCAGGGATTACGTATATGGCACGAATGACGGAACCTATGGCTATAACATCATTATGTTTGCCGGCGGATTCTTCTGGGTACCTTATTATGCGACGATATTCATATCAGACATGGTCTTCGGGGAGACTTATCCTGATCCCTTCATCAAGGACAGGATCACGAAAAGGCTCAGGAGACCGCATCTTTATGTTGGAAAGCTTTTGACATCGTGGGTAATGCTATTGGTTTATGTGACATTCGCTTTCGTGGCGTTTATTGCAATCTCAACTCTTTTTCAGCTATCGACAGGCACGCTTTCGGCAGATGTGATAAAGGATTTTGCGATAAACGTCCTTTGTGCCGTGCCTTTGCTTATGGCGGGCTGCTCCATAGGGATGATGTGCTTATTCTGCATGGATAAGAAAGTAGGGGCGTTCGTCATGTTCTGGGGAATGACTATAGTTATTCCCAGAATAATAATGCTTCTTGGAGCGGAGCCCTTGAGCATAGAGGTATTTAAGTTCATAAAGGATAAGATACTGATAACGCCGCAGTTTACGACCCTACAGTTTTTTGCTTCAAGGAACGTAAAGCAGATATTGATTTCGAGTATAGTTTACATAATTCTAACTACCCTGGTAGGCGGATATGTTTTTTGTCGGAAGGTCATAGATAATCTGCCGGCTGATATTGATAAAAGGAAAAAAACGAAAAAATGATACTGGGACGGAACAGCCAGTGCTGGTGTGGCAGCGGATTGAAATATAAGAACTGTCATGAGGCGTTTGATGACAGGATAGCGGAATATAAGAGATTGGGCTATAAGGTGCCCGGACATGAGCTCATAAAGACGAAGGAGCAGATAGCGGGCACGAAGGCTGCGGCAGTCATAAACATGGCGTGTCTTGATTATGTGGCAAGCCATATACGGGAAGGCACGACGACGCAGGAGATAGACGACTGGGTTTCAAAGATTACGAAGGATATGGGCGGGATACCTGCGACGCTGGGCTATGAGGGCTTCCCGAAAAGCGTATGCACATCCATAAATTCTCAGGTCTGTCACGGCATACCGTCGGAGGATGATGTGCTTGAGGACGGTGATATCGTGAACGTGGACTGCACTACGATACTTAACGGATATTACGCGGACAGCTCTCGCATGTATATGATAGGCAATGTATCTCCGGAGGCGAGGAAGCTCGTGGAGGATGTGCATGAGGCGGTAAGGGTAGGGCTTGCTGCGGTGAAGCCGTGGAGGACTCTGGGCGATATGGGTCATGCGGTGAATGAGTTCTGTAAGTCGAAGGGTTATTCGGTCGTGCGTGAGATAGGCGGACACGGAGTAGGAAATGACTTCCATGAGGAGCCGTGGGTCAGCTATGTGTCCGAGCCGAATACTGAAATGGTCATGGCTCCGGGGCTTATGTTCACGATAGAGCCTATGGTAAATATGGGCAAGCCGGATATCTTCATCGATGCCGAGAATGACTGGACGGTATACACCGATGATGACAGCCTGTCGGCACAGTGGGAGGTACAGCTGGTCATCACGGAAGATGGATATGATCTGATTAGCTGGTGATATATAAGGATTGTCGCCGATTAGACGCCACTTCGTGGCGTGGCGGAAAGCAGGGCAAGGCGTTGAAACGCCTCACAATTACAGGAGGATGAAGATGGATATTAAAGAAATACTTGCGAAATGCGATCACACTTTACTTAAGCAGGAGAGTACATGGGAGGACATCAAGGTGATACTTGATGATGCGAAGAAGTATCATACCGCATCGGTATGTATTCCGCCGTGCTTCATAAAGAGGGCTAAGGAGTATACAGGGGATGATGTGAAGCTCTGCACGGTTATAGGATTCCCGAATGGAAGTCACACGACCGAGAGCAAGGTCTTCGAGACGAAGGATGCCATAGCTAACGGAGCCGATGAGGTGGATATGGTCATAAATATCGGCGAGCTCAAGGCGGGGAATGATGATTATGTGCTTAATGAAATAAAGCAACTGCGAGAAGCTTCCAAAGGCAAGATTCTTAAGGTTATAATCGAGACGTGCTTGTTAACTGATGATGAGAAGATAAGGATGTGCGAGATAGTGACGAAGTCAGGAGCGGACTTCATAAAGACATCCACGGGCTTTTCGACAGGCGGAGCTACATTTGAGGATATAGAGCTTTTCGCAAAGCATGTGGGGGCTAATGTGAAAATAAAGGCTTCGGGCGGTATATCGAGCATAGAGGATGCGGAGAAGTTCATAGAGCTCGGAGCATCAAGACTTGGCACGAGCAGGATAGTGAAGATAGTCAAGGAGCAGGGACTGGTTTAGGGGGATTTCAGTAAATGAGGCGCAGCGGCGTACTTATGGCGGTGTCTTCACTGCCGGGAAAATACGGTATAGGGTGCTTCTCAAAGGAAGCGTATAAGTTCGTGGATGACCTAAAGGAGGCAGGGCAGAGCTTATGGCAGATACTACCTTTAGGACCTACCAGCTATGGAGATTCGCCTTATCAGTCCTTTTCGACCTTTGCGGGAAATCCTTACTTCATAGATCCCGATACTCTTATAGCAAAGAAATGGCTTACGAAGCGTGACTGCGAAAGCTATGACTGGGGCAAGGATGAGACAAGGGTTGATTATGCGAAGATTTATTATTCGAGATTTAAGCTGCTCCGCAGGGCTTATAAGAGATCGAAGATAGCTTCTGACAGAGGCTTTCTTCGCTTCATTAAGGCGAATGCTTTCTGGCTTCCCGATTACGCTCTCTTTATGGCTTTGAAGGACGCTCACGGCGGGAAGAGCTGGGAGACGTGGGAGAAGCCCTTGAGATTCCGTGAGAAGGCGGCTATTGACGAGGCTCGCAGGAAGTATGCAGACGATATAGGATTTTACGAGTTCATACAGTATGAGTTCTCGCTTGAGTGGAAGGAGCTTAAGAAATATGCCAATAAGCAGGGCATAGAGATAGTCGGCGATATACCGATATATGTTGCGTTTGATTCTGCCGATGCATGGGCTAATCCGAAGCTTTTTGAGTTTGACGAGGAGCTGCGTCCCGTGGCAGTCGCAGGCTGTCCGCCTGATGCTTTCTCGGCTGACGGTCAGCTCTGGGGGAATCCGCTGTACAGATGGGACGTGCATAAGAAGAGCGGATATGCATGGTGGATGAAGCGGATTGAAAACTGCTTTAAGCTTTATGATGTGGTGCGCATTGACCATTTCAGAGGCTTCGATGAGTATTACCGCATACCTTATCCTGCGGAGAACGCCAGGAACGGCAAGTGGATGAAGGGGCCGGGCTTTGATCTTTTTAAGGTGATGAAGAGAAAGCTCGGTGAGAAGCAGGTCATAGCAGAGGATCTCGGATTTCTTACCCCGTCTGTATTAAAGCTTGTCGCCCGCACAGGGTATCCCGGCATGAAGGTCCTGCAGTTTGCATTCGATCCGAGGGAGGAGTCTGATTATCTGCCTCAGAATTACGTGAGAAACTCTGTGGTGTATACGGGTACGCACGATAACGATACTACGCTTTCATGGTATTACGACATAAGCGCAAGAGACAGACGCTTTGCGGCGGAGTACTTAAATATCCCGAAGAATGCAAAGGACAAGGATATACCATGGTACTTCATAAGGAGCGCTTATGCGTCCGTGTCTGATACGGCGGTGATCCCGATGCAGGATATTCTTTCACTTCCGCATGAGACGAGGATGAATCACCCCTCGACTATCGGTGGGAACTGGCAGTGGAGAATGAAAGAAGGCGCTTTTAAGAATCCGGTCAAGAAGAAATTGTTAAGGCTTACAGAGTTATATGGAAGGGCTCAGAAGCCGAATAAATCAAAGAAGCGATGATAAGGGTGATGCCAAGGCAGACTGCAGCTGATGATAATGCAGTGTAAGGTGTTGCCGGAATGAGAAATCATTCAGAATATAACTGTGAAGGATATGCGGCCGTCGTGATAGTCGGCTGCTATTTTTCCGTTAAATTCCTCTACGAAGCCCTCAGCCATGGAGAGACCTATGCCGTAGCCGGATTTGCCTGCATCTGATGTGGTATGTGAGGCGTCGCCCCTGTAGAAGCGTTCGAAGAATTTCGTATAATCGACATCTTTTCCTTCGGCATAATCATTTGATATGACAAGCCTTGCGCCGGAGTTCTTGCGGGTGTGGGTAAGCTCCACCCGTATCATGCCTTTTTCATCACAATACTTTTGTGCGTTGTCGAGCAGGATATTTGCTATCTCGGTGAGACCGTCCTTTGTTCCTTTAACTTTTATTCCGTTTTTGATCTCGGTTTCAAGGGCTTTGTCCTGATTCTTTATTATTGTCTTGTAGTTATCGGCTGCAGTCTGCACGCACTCGGAGAAGTCGATATCATGTATATCTTCTTTATCAAGCTCTCCCATCTTCGCAAGAGTTATGAGATTGCCAACGAGGACGGTAAGGCGGTCAACCTGATTCGATATGCTTTTCGTCCACTCATTTGCGCCGGAGGACATCTCAAGCACCTCGTTATCAGCCTTTATTACCGCAAGCGGGGTCTTAAGCTCATGCCCGGCGTTAGTTATGAAGGCTTTTTGATTCTCCATATTGCGCATCATGGGAGCTATGGCTTTCTTTGAAAGGAACGTTACTATTACGGCAAATATTATAAGGCATAGAACGCCCAGCAGGAAGGAGCGGCGTATAATGGAGGTCGCATCGGCTATGTCGCGTGTGGAATCCATGACGACCACGATCCTTCCCTTATTTGCCGAGCGCCTGTTTATAAAGGTATAGATATGCGTGCCATCGGAGAAGTGACCGTGATGTATAGTGCGGGATAAAAGTCCTGTTGCCTGTTCTATTGCCTTATCTTCATCTACCGACGCGATATGCTTTATATTAACCGCGGACACATTCTTATCGGGATCAAAGATCACGGAATAATATCGTATCATGTATGAATTCTCACCCGTGAGGTCAAGGATGCTCCCGCCCTCTATGAGACTGCGGAGAGCGCTGTTTATGTCGGGCATGTAATTATTCGAGGATTTATCCTTATTATCCTCGTCATCTAAGGCATGCTCAATATGTATCTGCTCGTCAGGCTCGCCTATCTCGCCCTCGTTGTCTGCGATAAAGCGGAGTATGCGGTATGCTTCGCTGTATGTCGCTCCGTAGTTATAGATATTGAGCACGGCAAGCAACACCATCATGACTGCCGTGATGGCAAGAGTGGTTATCGCTATGAATCTGTGCTGAAGCTTCTTTACCAAGTGCGGTTTCCCCTATAATATATATTGCATTTTACAATGAAATAACAACGACAGCAGAGTGCATTGTATTTGTCATGAACTGTAATCCCGCAGCACGAAATTACCGCCTTTCATGCCCTCTATGCCTATGTCTGCATTTATGCTCATTAGTTTCTGCCTGAGGTATGAAATATAAATCCATACCGCATCCTCGGGCTCGCCTTCGACCTCTTCCTTCTGCCATACATGAGAGAATATAGTCTCCGTGCTAAGCTCCTTATTTGCATTCAGCATGAGATATTCCATAAGCTTTGATTCCTTATTTGACAGGCGTATCGAGTTCCTTGCCGAAAGCTCCTGTTCGGATACGGAGAGCTTCACGGAGCCCAGCATCAAGTCTGTCGGAGTATAGGATGAGTTGCGTCTTGTCATCGAGCGTACACGGGCAAGAAGCTCCTTCATTGCGAAAGGCTTCGTCAGATAGTCGTCTGCACCTGCGTCTAATCCGTCAACTCTGTCGTCAACTTCTGATTTTGCGGTAAGAAGTATCACAGGGGTCACATCGCCGGCCGCTCTTATTTCCTTTAGTGCCGTGATACCGTCCTTTACGGGCATCATTATATCGAATATCATGCAGTCGTAGCTGTCGGATAATGCATGCCTTGCGGCTTCCTCGCCGTCGTATACGGAGTCAACCTCGTAGCCCTGCATCGTGAGAATCTGTGAGGTTGCTCTGTTAAGCTCTTCTGTGTCTTCTGCTAATAATATCTTCATGGTTCAGCCCTGCCGTATCAGATCTCTTATAGTCTGCATCGAGACATCGCACGATGCTAACTCGTTTGCGACTCTTTTTAATTCATTCACTATCATCTTTTCATTTCCTATCTGGTGTTTGTATTTTAACTCATGCTCAAGCGAAGCCCATGAGTCCATAGCTATAGTGCGAAGCTGGATCTCTGCGTAAAAGCGTCCTGGATTGCGCCCTGAGGCGTCCTCATAGGGGACGGTGAATTCAAGGATCATGTGGTAGGATCTGTAGCCGTTGGGCTTGGAATTCCTTATATAATCTTTTTCTTCTATCACCTTGCAGGAGGGCATGAGCTTTATCTGACGGATAATAGCATAGATGTCGTCCACATAGCCTGTGACTATGCGTATGCCTATCGCGTCATGCACCTTACACAGCGCAGACTCAGCAGTTTCGGGAAGTCCCTTGCGGGCGCATTTTTCCCGCATGGAGACATCAGATTTAATTCTGTATATCAGATGCTCATAGAGCGGATGACCTGTCTCATTTAACGAGCGGGCGTTTATTTCCCTTATTCCGTCTGTTATTTGCTCCATTACGAGCGAAAGTGTGTCGTTGTATTTTCCGTATATGGTTTTTGTTGCTTCTTCATTCATTGCTTTTAATAGTATGATGCTGGGGTCAAAAGCCCCTTTGCGTTGTTTATGATGCTTACGCATGGCGTCTTCGCTTCGCTACGGTCGGTGCTAAGCAAACAGCCACTGGCTGTTTAGCACCGCAGCAAGCTGCTCTCGCCATGCTCCGTCCAT
>JAFTAP010000013.1 GCA_017455525.1 Lachnospiraceae bacterium | reverse complement strand
CCGGACATGAGGAAGTAGCAATTTGCGTAGCAAATTAGCGGATTCCGAATGGACGGAGCATGGCGGGAGCAGCTTGCTGCATAGCCATGCGTAAGCATCATAAACAACGCAAAGGGGCTTTTGACCCCGACATCATAATATGAAAAAGAATATAAGATTCGAATCTGATCTTGCAAAAGAACTGTATATGGAGGTCTCTGCGCTTGCCGACATGAAGAAGGTCGACAGGTCGTATATTTCGCTGTCCTATATATGGAAGGTGTGGCGGAAGGTATACCGCATGAGCTTCGGTTCTACAAGGCATGTGTATATGCCGGGAGAGCTTGACTGGAGGCATGACGGCGAACCGTAGGAAATACCGGAAAATATAACCAAATCGCAGCTGAGGATATGGATTAAGTTTGACATAGGATAATTCGTTTGGTAAGGTTGTAAGAGGATTATTAAGCTTAAGGAACAGTAGGAAATGGGAAGCATGGTCAATGTGGCGGTGGACGCCATGGGCGGGGACAATGCGCCGGAGGAAATAGTAAAGGGCGCTGTCGATGCCGTAAAGACAAATGATAATGTGAAGGTGTGCCTTGTAGGAAAGCAGGATGCAGTCAAGGCGGAGCTTGATAAGTATGAGTATCCTTCTGACAGGATGGAGATAGTAAACGCTGCCGAGGTCATAGACATGGGAGAGCCGCCTGTCATGGCGATAAGGAAGAAGAGGGATTCTTCCATAGTGGTGGCTCTTAATCTCGTGAAGGATGGTAAATGCGACGCTTTCGTATCCGCAGGAAGCACGGGAGCCGTGCTTGCGGGAGGACAGCTTCTAGTGGGAAGGATAAAAGGGGTAGAGAGACCTCCCCTTGCGCCTTTAATACCTACGGCTAAGGGAGTATCGCTTCTGGTGGACTGTGGTGCAAATGTGGATGCGAGACCTACGCAGCTCGTGCAGTTTGCTAAAATGGGGTCTGCTTATATGGAGTATGCCATGGGTGTTAAAGCCCCCAAGGTAGCTCTGCTTAATATAGGGACGGAAGAGGAGAAGGGAAATGCTCTCGTTAAAGAGACCTATCCTTTGCTTTCTCAGGGAGTGGATATAAATTTCACCGGCTTTATAGAAGCAAGGGATATACCTGAGGGCGGCGCTGATGTGATAGTCTGCGATGCCTTCGCCGGCAACGTGGCGCTTAAGATGTATGAGGGAGTCGCCAAAGTGCTGCTTTCTAAGATAAAGGGCGTCATGATGTCAAGTCTTAAGACTAAGATAGGAGCGCTGCTTATAAAGGATTCATTAAAAGGCACGCTAAAGGAATTTGACGCTACGCAGTATGGGGGTGCTCCGCTTTTAGGGCTTAAGGGACTTGTAGTCAAGACTCATGGCTCTGCTAAGGCAACCGAGGTAAAGAACGCCGTCATACAGTGCATCACGTTCAAGGAGCAGGACGTTAACGGTAAGATAAAGCAATACCTTGACCTTTGATGTGCTGAGGTCGTGAAAATACAGAGGAGGAATACGTATGGAGTTTGAAAAGCTGAAGGAAATCATAGCAGAGGTCCTTAGCGTGGATCAGAATGAGGTTACGATGGATACCACGTTTACGGACGACCTTGGGGCTGATTCGCTCGATGTGTTTCAGATCATCATGGGCATAGAGCAGGAGTTTGAGCTTACGGTAGATACTGATGAAGTAGAGGGTATAAAGACCGTGGGCGATGCGGTTGAGCTTATAAAGGCTGCAAGGGAGAAGAATTAAAGAGGGTGACATAGTCATACGTGTGAGCCGGAGCTTTTTTAGCCGGCTCATTAGTGATGTTCATCAGTGTCATCTGCAATTAAGCTTATGAATAACGGATATCCGCTTGAAAAACTAGAAGAGAATATAGGATATTGTTTCAAGGATAAGGAGTTGCTCCTTACGGCACTCACGCATTCCTCGCTTAAAAATGAGCTTGAGGATGGCAAGAGGGATGACTACGAGAGGCTTGAATACCTTGGAGATGCCGTGCTGGAGCTTATATCATCTGAGTTTATATTTCACGTCCATCCTGATATGCGTGAAGGGGAGATGACGAAGCTTCGCGCTTCACTTGTATGCGAGCCTACGCTTGCAGAGTGCGCCAAGGCTATAAAACTTTCTGATTTCATAATGCTGGGCCGGGGCGAGGAGAGGCAGGACAGCAGACATAAGGATTCCATAGTATCCGATGTCTTCGAAGCGCTTATCGGCGGGATATATCTTGATTCGGGGATTGATGAGGCGAGAAAGTTTGTTAAGAGGTTCGTGCTCACCGACATAGAGCATAAGGCTTTATTCCATGACTCGAAGACACAGCTACAGAATATAGCACAGGGAGAGGGCTGGAGCCTGGAGTACATGGTAGCAGACGAGTCTGGGCCTGAGCATGATAAGAGGTTCACTATGGCAGTGATACTTAACGGCAAGGAGATATCGAGGGCCATGGGAAGCTCCAAGAAGAATGCCGCGCAGAAGGCGGCTTATGACGCATTGAAGATAATAGGCAAGGGATAAAAGATGTACTTAAAGAGCATAGAGATACACGGATTCAAATCATTCGCGGATAAGATAAAGCTTGATTTTAAATATGGCATAACAGGCATAGTAGGACCGAACGGCTCGGGTAAGAGTAATGTGTCGGATGCCGTCAGATGGGTGCTCGGCGAGCAGAGCGCAAGGCAGCTTAGGGGCGCTTCTATGCAGGATGTTATTTTCGCAGGCACGGAAATAAGAAAGCCTATGGGCTATGCCTATGTAACTATAACTATGGATAACTCCGATCATGTGCTGGCCGCGGAGTATGACGAGGTATCGGTAACCAGGCGCGTCTACAGGTCAGGAGAGTCTGATTATCTTATAAACGGGAATCCCGTGAGGCTTCGCGATATAAACGAGCTTTTCTATGACACCGGCATAGGCCAGGACGGTTATTCCATAATCGGTCAGGGAAAGATCGACCAGATACTTTCGGGGAAGCCTGAGGAGAGAAGGGAACTTTTCGACGAGGCGTGCGGGATAGTGAAGTTCCGCAAGAGGAAGGATACTGCGGTCAAGAAGCTTGAAAGCGAAAAGGCGAATCTGCTTCGTCTGACAGATATTCTCTCCGAGGTAGAGGGCAGGGTTGGTCCTTTGCAGAAGCAGTCGGAGGATGCGAAGGTCTATCTCGATAAGAAGGAGAAATTAAAGAAGCTTGACGTGAATATATTCCTTGCGGAATCAGAGCGTTACGAGGGACAGCTTGCGGAGCTTAACGGCAAATATGACTCCGTGATGAATGATATAGACGGCGTGGAGCGTGAGCTTTCCGAGAGCCATTCAAAATATGCGGAGGCAGGGGAGAAGATAGAAGAGCTTGACCATAAGATAGAGGACATGCGGAAGGAGATATCCGACACGACCCTTAAGCGCGGTCAGATCGATTCCCAGATACAGGTGCTTAAGGAGCAGATAAATTCTCTTATCACATCAACGGAGCATTATAAGGGCAGGGATGCGGAGATACGTAAGACGCTAGAAAAGCATGCCGGGGAGCTTGAAAAGCTGAATGAGACGAAGGCTGACATAGACAAGAAGATAGAGGAAGCGGAGGCTTCGGGAAGCGGGAAGAATGAAGAGCTTGCGTCATTCGATAAGCGTATAGCGGAGGCATCCGAGGGGGCGGAGGCGAAAAAGCAGCTTGTCCTTGATACGATAGCGGGCAGGGGTGCCCTAAAGGGGGAGAAGGAGAGGCTTGCCACGCTGCTGTCACAGGCAGAGATAAGGAAGGCGGAGCTTTCGTCAAGGCTCCTTAAGGCTAAGAGCTCAGAGGCTGAGGCTAAGGATGCGATAGACGCCATGCGCAAGGAGATGGAGGGCATCCAGGATAAGATCAAGGAGCTTGGCATAACAAGGGAGGAGCAGGAGAAGAAGCTTTCCGACATAAACGAGGAGATCGACAACGCTGTAGAGTCGGAGAGGCAGCTTCAGACCGCCTATACGGAGGAGAAGACAAGATTAGAGAGCCTTAAGAATATAGCGGAGCGTTACGAGGGTTATGGTAATGCCGTACGCTTCATAATGGACAGGAAGAGGGATAAGTCATCAGGGATATGCGGCGTAGTCGCAGATCTTATTAAGGTCGATCATAAATACGAGACTGCGATAGAGACGGCTCTCGGCGCTAATATACAGAATGTAGTCGTGGAGGACGATACATCGGCTAAGAAGCTCATAGCTATGCTTAAGGAGCAAAGGGCGGGGCGAGTCACCTTCCTTCCGCTTAATACTATACAAGAGCGTGACTTCAAGGCGAAGGATGCCGTAAACGAGACAGGCGTAATAGGTATGGCGGATACGCTTGTCAGGATGGATAAGAAATATGACATCGTTGCGAAGAACCTTCTGGGTAATTTCATAGTAGTGGATAATATAGATAATGCGCTTGCTCTTGCGAGAAAATATCGTTTTACATTAAGGGTCGTGACTCTGGCAGGTGAATCCTTAAATCCCGGCGGTTCGATGGCTGGAGGCTTCTTCAGGAATCAGAGTAATCTGCTGGGGAGAAGCCGTGAGATAGATGAACTTACTGCCACGCTTAAACAAAAGCTGGCAGACAGGGACAAGATATTACAGAAGATAGAAGAGCTCCGTGATAATAAGAGCGAGATCAGGAATGCCCTGCAGGATATCACTGATGAGATGCAGAAGGAAAGCTTGCGGCTTAATACGGCGAATATGAACCTGAATCTTGCCGAGGAGAAGAGAAGCGAGAATCAGAGCGGGAGCGAGGGCATATCTTCAGAGGCTCGTACGCTTGAGGATGAGATCGCATCCATTAAGTCAGAGCAGGAAGCAAATGAGAATAAGCTTAAGGAATCAGAGACCATAGAGAAGGATGCAGACGAGGAAGCGGCAAGGCTTGACGGTCTTATAAAGACGCTTACTGAGGAATCAATGACGCTCCGCAAGGAGGTCGGAGAGAATGATATCAGGATGACCCAGCTTAAGGAGCAGCAGGGCTATGCGGCAGAGAATATATCGAGGGTCGAGGGCGAGAGGCTCCGCCTTGAATCGGAGCTTACGTCTATCACGGAGAGTCTTGCGAAAAATGACGAGGATACGGTTTTCAAGCAGGATCAGATAAAGTCGCTTGAAGAGACGCTGCTTAACGCCGGTGAGTTCGACAGTAAGAAGCAGGAAGAGCTTAAAGCCCTTATAGAGAGCAGAGACGAGGCGACTAAGGTTCAGAAGAAGCTGTACGAGGACAGGGATTCCATAAATGAAAGAAAGGCCGGGCTTGACCGGGAGAAGATAAGGATAGAGAACCAGCGCGAAAAGCTCAATGAGAATACGGAGAGCCGCACTAAGTATATGTGGGATGAATATAACCTTACGCTTATTGCTTCAAGGGAGCTTAAGGACGATACGTTAGGAGATCTTTCCACGATGCGGCAGGAGTCCATGAAGCTTAAGTCGGAGATCAGGAACTTAGGCGATGTGAATGTCGGAGCTATCGAGGAGTACAGGGAGCTTTCGGAGAGGTATGAGTTCCTTACGAAGCAGAGGGACGATATCATCCATGCGGAGGAAGACCTGAATACGATAATAACCGAGCTTACGGAGTCAATGAGGAAGCAGTTCATAGAGCGGTTCCGGGAGATAGAGAAGCAGTTCGATATAGTATTCGGCGAGATGTTCGGAGGGGGGCACGGCACGCTTACGCTCACGGACGAAGAGGACGTGCTTGATGCAGGTATAAATATCATTGCCCGTCCGCCCGGTAAGAAGCTTCAGAACATGATGCAGCTCTCCGGCGGAGAGAAGGCGCTGACTGCGATAGCGCTTTTATTTGCTATACAGAACTTAAAGCCTTCTCCCTTCTGTCTGCTTGACGAGATAGAGGCAGCGCTTGACGAGGCTAATGTGGACCGGTTCGCATCATATCTTTCGAAGCTTACCGAGCATACGCAGTTCATAGTCATAACCCACAGGAGGGGCACGATGACGAAGTGCGACAGGTTATATGGTATAACTATGCAGGAAAAGGGAGTTTCGACGCAGGTTGCGGTGAACCTTGAGGATTCCCAGTGGGATGATGATAACAAGACGGATTAGTGAAGCAGCACGCTGATAGGTTGGAATAAAGGTAAAGCACACGATGGGATTTTTCAGTAAGCTTTCTGATTTCTTCGTAGGATATGAGCAGATAGACGAGGAGTTTTACGATGACCTGACGGACACCCTTATAATGGGTGACGTAGGAATGACGACTGCGGAGGAATTAGTCGAAGAACTTAAGGACAGGATAAGGCAGGAGCGGGTAAGGGATACTGACAAGGCAAAGGAGCTCCTTACCGTCATAATGAAGGAGAAGCTTGACGCCATATCCACGGAGCATGATTTTGATTACGAGGATAAGAAGTCGGTAGTGCTTGTCGTAGGCGTGAACGGAGTGGGAAAGACTACTTCTGCAGGCAAGCTTGCCGCAAGATACAGGTCGCTTGGGAGGAAGGTCATGCTTGTAGCTGCCGATACCTTCCGTGCAGCGGCCATAGAGCAGCTGACCTCCTGGGCTATGAAGACCGGCGCCGATATAGTAAAGGGCAGAGAGGGTGGAGATCCCGGCTCTGTGATATATGATGCAATACAGTCCGTAAAGGCAAGGGATTACGACATGCTGATAGTAGATACGGCGGGCAGGCTTCATAATAAGAAAAATCTCATGAACGAGCTTTCCAAGATAAATCAGATAATAAAGTCAGAATATCCCGAAGCCGTAAAGGAGACGCTCTGCGTCGTAGACGCTTCTACAGGGCAGAATGCGAAGGAGCAGGCAAAGGAATTTGCAGAGGTCACGGATGTGTCCGGAGTCGTCTTAACTAAGCTTGACGGTTCGGCTAAGGGCGGTATCGTCATAGCAATAGAGAATGAGCTTAAGATACCTGTGAAGTTCGTGGGGCTTGGCGAGGGAGTGAGCGACTTAAGACGGTTCGACACAGAGAAATTCATGGCGGGAGTGTTGGAGTAGGTTTAGAAATTGCATCGGCAATTTCTAAACCGTATTTGGCAGGATTCGTAAGAATCCTGTCCGTAGGATTGATAGACATGCTTCCTTGGCATGTCTATCAACCAGGTAATGTGGCGTAATACAGTAGAAAAAGGTGATTATTATGGATCTAAGGTCATTTGAGGAAGCCGCTGAAAAAGTAAAGGAAGTAACTCTTGATACGAAGCTGATATACAGCGATTATTTCTCTGCCATCGCTGGAAAGGGAAACAAGGTCTTCCTAAAGCCTGAGAATATGCAGCGCACGGGAGCCTATAAGATAAGGGGAGCTTATTATAAGATCAGCAGGCTCTCAGAGGATGAGAAGGCAAAGGGCGTAATAACTGCGTCTGCGGGAAATCATGCGCAGGGCGTAGCCTATGCCGCAAAGGAGTATGGAGTTAAGGCGGTCATAGTGATGCCGACTACGACTCCTCTTATAAAGGTGAACCGAACCAAGGCGCTTGGTGCGGAGGTCGTGCTATACGGTGATATCTACGATGAGGCATGTGATAAGGCTTATGAGCTTGCAAAAAGCGAGGGCTATACCTTCGTGCATCCCTTTGATGATGAGGATGTAGCTACGGGACAGGGCTCGATAGCGTGGGAGATATTCAAGGAGCAGCCTCTTACGGACATGATACTTGTCCCTGTAGGCGGAGGCGGGCTTGCCACGGGGGTGTCTACCTTTACGAAGCTTCTGCATCCTAATACAGAGATAGTTGCCGTGGAGCCAGAGGGGGCGGCATGCCTTAAGGCGTCATTAGACGCAGGTGAGGTCTTGACCTTACCGCAGGTATCTACGATAGCGGACGGTACTGCCGTCAAGACACCGGGAGCGAAGATATTTCCTTATCTGCAGAAGAATATAGACAAGGTGCTGACGGTCCCCGATGAGGATCTGGTCGCGGCTTTCCTTGATATGGTCGAGAATCACAAGATGATAGCCGAGAACTCCGGACTGCTTACGGTTGCGGCTCTGAAGCAGCTTGACTGCGAGAATAAGAAGATAGTCTGTGTCATATCAGGCGGGAATATGGATGTCATAACGATGTCGTCCGTCGTCCAGCAGGGGCTTATTTTAAGAGACAGGATATTCACGGTTTCCGTGCTGCTTCCCGATAAGCCCGGTGAGCTTCAGAAGGTTGCGGGCGTGATAGCAGGAGAGAATGGAAACGTCATAAAGCTTGAGCATAATCAGTTCGTATCAACGAACAGGAACGCGGCAGTGGAGCTTCGGATCACTCTTGAGGCCTTCGGCACGGAGCATAAGGACAAGATACTTACGGTGCTTGAAAAAGAGGGCTATAAACCCAAGATAGTGCGAACGACGCTTTAAGGGATGAATCAGCAGATCTTATGAACAGAAAAGAGGCGGAGGATTATATTTATTCCTCATACATGAAGGCGCTGCCCTATCTTTCGTATGACCTGCCTGACAGCGGAAAGCGGCATCCTGAATATACCGAAGCTATAATAAAAAAGCTCTATGCGGGTACACCCTCGATAGCCGTTACAGGGAGCAAGGGGAAAGGCTCCGCAGCTTATATTTTAGCTGCGATACTTGGGACATACGGCAGGACAGGCCTAATGACGGGACCGCATATATCAAGCTTTAACGAACGATTCAGGATCGGAGAGGAGCTTATAACCGATGACGAGCTAATAGATATCGTATCCGGGATCAAGCCCTTATTTAACGATATAAAACTAAATCCTGCTAAGGGAGAATTCGTAAGTCCTATCGGAATAGAGACGGCGATAGCGGAATCTTATTTTTCCAGACATGAAACTGAATTCGATATATATGAGCATGGAAAGGGCGTGCAATATGATGATGTGAATAATATACCGGCTTCATACGGCATTATTAATTCCGTATTCCTTGAGCACACGAGAGAGCTTGGCGGGACGATAGAAGCGATAGCCGGGGATAAGGCGCATATCATAAGAGCCGGAATGAAGGGAATATTTGTGGGCTGGCAGCAGTATGGCGTATCATCTGTCATATCCCGCAGGGCGAAAGAGCATGATGTGCCATTATATCTTGCAGGCAGGGATTTTGATGTAAGCAATATTAACTTTACGGATGGCGGAATGTCATGCACTGTTACGACTAAGAGGCGTAGGTATGAGGAGCTTTGCATATCTCTTATAGGGACGAATCAGTGCAGGAATCTTGCGCTTGCAATGGCAGCCGCTGAGGATATCATAGGGGATAGTTTCTGTGACAGCGATGAAAGTGAGAGACGCATCAGGGAAGCGCTTTTAAGTCTTGAGTGGTTCGGAAGGCTTTCTGTCATAAAGCGGGAGCCGCTTATGCTGGTTGACTGCTGCATTAACAGGGCGAGCGCAGACGGAGCAATGGAAGCCATAGAAGAGCTTGCCGGAAGCAGGGCGGTATTTATTCTGGCTATTCCCGACGATAAGGACTACATGGGAGTGGCTGAGGCTGTATCTTCCAAAGGATATGGTATAATTTTGACTAAGGTGAAAAACAAACACTATCGGTTCGACGGGATACAGATGAAGGAGCTGCTTAAAGCAGGGATATCCTGCGAATATAAGGACAGTCTCATCGATGCGATGAGGGCTGCAAAGGATTACGGATATCCTGCGGTCGTGCTTGGCACCACAGCTATGCTTCCTGAGATAAGAGAAGCACTTGATAAAGGGGAAATGATTAAGGTATAGTGGTTTGGATATATTTATTCGTAAGAGGGTAGTGCGTTAAGATGAACACAAAGAGAGTTGGATGGGCATATCTATGGATGACGGCGACTTTTGTTATTGCTTCGCTTTTCGTAAGTTATTTTAGCCCATATATGGGAATAAGCATCACGGCGCTGCTTAGCGAACTTTGCCTGTTGATCCCTGTTTTATGCTGTCTGATAAGGGGCAGGGCACAGATACCTGTGCAGCTTAAGTTTCGGGGAATAAAACCTGCGACCGTGCTTTTAGTCCTTGTATATCATATATGCTGCTACCCCCTTGTCATAGCGATGAATTCTTTCACTATGGCAATATCGGATAATGAGGCGCTTGACCTTACGGCACAGTTTCAGGGAGAGCCGTTCTTTCTGATATGGCTTTTCGTAGGGCTTGTAGGGCCTGTCGTCGAGGAGCTTATATTCAGGGGAGCAATCCTTGGCGGTCTTAGGACTACGGGAAGGATTTTCACTCCGATACTGCTTTCCGCCCTACTTTTCGGGCTTATTCATATGAATGTAAATCAATTCTCGTATACTTTATGCATGGGGATATTCTGGGGGCTTCTTGCCGAGGCGACGGGAAGCATCATACCTTCGATGATATGCCATATAACCATGAACAGCGTGAGCGTGATACTGGCTTATCTTTTAGAGGACAGCATAGGGGGACTTGAAGAGATTATCGAAGCGGGCGGCGCGGGTGCTGCCTTATCCTATGCTGCTACGGGCTTTACTTTTCTTATTATTTCCATATTCACGACCATGCTTGCAATGCTGATGCTTCGGGTGATATCGCTTAACGAGGGGCGTACCGGCTGTTTTGAGAATATATTCAGGCAGAAGAGTAAGGCGGAAAGATACGGACATTTATTCTCGATCCCGCTGATAATAGGAATAGCGATTGCGGCGGTCGTTACGATAACGATGCTTATTGCGGATTTCATGAATTAGGCAGGCGTTTTGCTTTATCCGGACGCTGGGACAGGCGTCTGCTGCATGGCTTCAGTGCGGATTTGTGGTTATGCTTTTTGAAGGGAGGCTGATTATGAAGAAGAGGTTATTTATTGTTTGCCTGTGTCTGGGAATTGCGCTCACAGGCTGCGGAAGCTCGGCAAGTGCTGACAGCGGGGCTTATGAGACAGCGGCTGCTGCGGAGGAGTCATACTACAGCTATGAGGACAATGCCTATGAGACGAGTGAGTTCAGCTCTGGTTATGATTCCGAAGATTACGCTCGGGAGGAAGCGGCTATCGAGGATGACGTAGAGTACGAAGAGGGAGCGACCAAGGAGATAAGCAATGAAGATGTGGAGGAGTACGGTTCCAAGATAATCAGGAATGCGAGCTTATCTCTTGATGTAGGAAACCTTGAGGAGTTCGCTGACAATCTGAAGAAGACCGTCACCGACTACGGCGGATACATGGAGAGCATGGACGTGAATTCCTATGATTCGGAATATTCCGAGTCCAGGTACGGGTATTTCACGGTACGCATCCCGGCGGCGAAGCTTGATGATTTCCTTAATATCGTAAAGGACGAGGGGACAGTCACGCAAAAGAGCGAGTCTGCGGAGGACGTGACATTACAGTATGTGGATGTCGAGGCTCGCATAGCCACCTATGAAGCGGAGCGGGACAGCCTCATGGAGCTTCTTGATAAGGCGAATACACTAAAGGATATCATTACTATCCGTGATAAGATAGCAGACGTGAATTATGAGCTTGACAGCCTTAACCGCCAGCTGAAATCCATGCAGAATAAGGTATCCTACAGCACAGTGAATGTGAATGCCAAGGAGACGAGGACGCTTGCAGGGCATAAGGGAGAGAAGTCCTTCTGGTCGAAGGTGGGAGAGAATTTCACAAGCGAGATGGAGGACGGGCTGGAGACTGCTATAGACCTTCTTATATGGCTGATCACGAGGCTTCCGCTCTTTGCGATACTTGCGCTTGTCGTATTCATCATAGTTAAGATAATAAAGGCTATAATAGGGAAGTCGGGCAAGGAGAAAAAATCAAAGCCAAGCCGTGCGGAGAAGAAGGCTATGAAGGCACAGGCGAAGAATAATGCTATGACGGCTTCGGTGTCCACACTACAGGGCATGCCGAATGAAAATGCACCTGTAAACGAAGGAAATGCGGATCAACAAGACGGCAATGAGCCGGTAAAGACGCACTATACGAGCAACGACTGATATATTGCCAAATTACCGAATGAAAAAACGCCAAATTACCGAATGGAATGTTGACATTTTACCGAATTGGCATTGAGACAGGATTGATCATGAAAAGAATATCGGCGGTATTATTAAGTATTTGCCTTATAACCATAACGGTGCTTTTAAATGCTGAAAGTGCATATGCAGGCGAGATTGAGGCTAAGCCTTTGCTGGGACGGACTATATATTGCGTCGGTGATTCCATAACGCTGGCGATAGGCGGCAATAAGGACATAAACGGACACTATATAAGTTATACGGATTATATAGGTGAGTACTCGGGGGCAGCGGTTTATAATTCCAGCTTTGAAGGGGTGCAGATCGGTGATTACGGAATAAATAACTGCATAATGCAAAGGCTTTATAATATCCCTCAAAATACCGATGTGATTGTTTTTTGGGCGGGGGTTGATGATTTCATATGGGGCACGCCTATGAACTATGAGCGGTATAAGGATGATGTTGACTATGCGTTTGCCTATATGAAGAATTATTTCCCGAATACAAAGATCGTGGTGGTCACGACATTTAAGAACAGATCTGAAGCTCTTAGAACCGACAGGGGCGCAAGCTTAGCGCAGTTCATGCAGTATCAGGCTGACAAGGCTAATGTATATGGCTTCACTGTAGTTGATTTTTATAATATGGATTTAAGCCTGCTAAGTACGCCTGAGTATTTTGCCGATGATATCCACCCGAACGATGCGGGAAACAGGCAGGTTGGAAAAATTATTTATGAGAAAATATTACAGGGATATATCTTACCTATAGAAGTTTATGATCCATTAGACTTAGTTAGTGATAATCTGTTGTACTGAATTATTATTTTATGGAGCATGATACCGTTAGCGCCCGTGTTTTGGGCGGTTACGGTATCAGCCCCGAACGGTGTAAGTCAGATAATAAACTAGCGTTATTAGAGGAGAAAGGAAGGAATATGAGCAAATATCTTGACAAGGCGAAGGAGATCAGGGCTATCACGGAGCCACATTATAACTGCGCACAGTCGGTCATAGTGCCGTTTGCTGAGGAAGCAGGCATAGATGAGGAGACAGCGATGAGGATGGGAGCGAATTTTGGAAGCGGCATGAGGATAGCTTCTGTCTGTGGCTCCTTTACGGGCGGGCTGATGACGCTTGGGCTTTTTGGTGTGGACGATCCGAAGGTGGTCGTTGATTTTGCCAACCGCATCAAGGAAAAGCATGAGGGCTATCTTGATTGTAAGGACCTGCTTCGCATAAACCATGAGAAGGGGCTTCCGAAGAAGCCGCATTGCGACGAGATGGTCTATGACAGCGTAGCCATCGTGGAGGAGATACTAAGAGAGAGAGGAAAGATTTCCTAGACGATGATACAGGCGAACTATCACACTCATACCCCCAGGTGCAAACATGCAGAGGGAAGCGAGAGAGAATACATAGAGGCTGCGATCGCCAATGGGTTTAAGACACTTGGCTTTTCGGACCATACGCCGCAGCCCTTTGATGACGGCTTCGTATCGGGTATAAGGATGGACATGGAAGAGCTTGACGGCTACGTGGACACCCTTAAAGCCTTGCGGGAGGAGTACGCAGACAGGATAGATATCAGGATAGGGCTTGAGGTCGAGTATTATCCATCGTGTTTTGATAAGCTGATGAAAGAGGTCAGGAAGAGGGACATAGATTACCTGATCCTTGGACAGCATTTTGTCCCTGAGGAGCAGGAGGGCTTTTATGCCGGGAGCAAGACCGACAGGACGTATGACATTGACGCTTATATTGACGCAGTGATAGAAGCACTTGAGACGAAGGAGTTTATGTATCTTGCTCACCCTGACCTTATTCACTATATTGGTGACAATGAGATATACCTAAGCCATATGAAAAGACTCTGCGAGTATACAAGTGATAAAGAAGTGCCCCTTGAGATAAACGGGCTTGGCATGCTGACGGGCAGATGGTACCCGAGGGAGGACTTCTTCAAGCTCGCTGTCTGTGAGGGCTGCAGCTTCATCTTCGGCTGCGATGCGCATAAGCCGACTCAGGTGATTCAGCCGGAGGGGATACGGGGCATGGACGGCTTTCTTGAAGAAACAGGTGTTATATTCTCCTAAATTCATAGGATATTGATTTTAATCAAAAAATCAATATCCGTATTTGACCAGGCGGCCGGCTTGCCGGACGGCGTGTCTGGCATAGCCGGATTCTTAGACGGGATGTCATTAATTCGTCTAAGAAGTCATAGACAATAGGTGAAAAGTATTATAAAATAACCTGATTGCATTTTTTGCAGTCAGGTTTTGTGTTGCAATGATTTTGACGCAGCACAGGGAATAAATACGAAAGAAACCGAAGTATGAATGATAAGATAAATTCAGTAGTCAATAGGCTTGAACGCAAGGTGGGCAGGTATGCCGTGCCTCAGCTTACGAAATATATGATACTCACTTATATCATAGGATATATCATTTATTTCGTGGAGCTTGGGACCAGGCTCCCCCTGCTGCAGTTCATAATGCTAAGTCCTGAGCACGTGCTTCACGGACAGATATGGAGGCTGTTTACATGGATATTCATGCCACCGTCCGCTCCGGGGATATTCACGATAATAATGCTCCTTTTTTATTATCAGATAGGTACGGCATTAGAGCAGACCTGGGGGGATTTCAAGTATAATCTTTATATATTTTCAGGTCTGATACTTATGATCATAGGCGCTTTCCTGCTATACGCCTTTGGCTACAGTGTGGATGGTATGTTTACGACGTATTATGTAAACTTATCGATATTCCTCGCATTCGCTGCATGCTATCCTGACATGCAGGTGATGCTTTATTTCCTGATACCGCTGAAGATCAAGTATCTCGCTTTCATAGATGTGGCTTTCCTTGTGTATCAGGCATTGGTTTCGAGATGGGAAGAGAGGGTCGCGATCATCGTATCCTTGCTTAACTTCATCATCTTCTTTTTCACTACGAGGAATTATAAGTCTATATCGCCTAAGGAGCGCGCAAGAAAGAATAACTTCAAGAAGGCTTTCGAGAGAGGACCTTATTATCAGGGGAATAAGAGGCGGGCAGGCTGGGGCGCTGCCGGCGGCTTCGGACAGAGCGGCTTCGGAAGACAGGGCGGACAAAGCGCAGGACAGAACAGTGGCTACGCAGGGCAGAATGCTAATGGGAACCAGACGGGGCAGAATGCTTCGGGTAACGCAGGTCAGGCTTCGTCAGCCTTCCATAGCGTAAGGCACAGGGGGCAGGAGCAGATAACGAAGCACAGATGCGCCATCTGCGGGAGGACGGAGCTTGACGGAGATATGCTGGAGTTCCGCTTCTGCAGCAAATGCGCAGGGAATTATGAATACTGTCAGGATCACCTGTTCAGCCACACGCATGTGAAGTTCGGGAAATAAAAGACGGAGGAGCATTGGCAGATAATAATAAGAGCAAGCATCTGCATCTGTACATAGAGGAGCTTGATTCGCTTCCTTCATATACGGATGATGAGATATATGAGGCTAAGACCAGGGCGATAGCGGGTGATGATAAGGAAGCCGAAGCGGTGCTTATGAATCATTACTTGAAGGATGTCGTCGATATGGCAAAGCTTTATGAGTATCAGGAGATACCCGCCGAGGATTTAATTGGCGAGGGCAACATAGGTCTTATGACCGCTATAAGGGCGCTCACCACGCTTGAAAGCCCTGACGAGGTGGATTCATTCGTAGGGAAGATGATAATGGATGCCATGGATCAGGCGGTTTATGAGGAAATAGACATGAAGTTAAGGGAAGAAGGGGTCGATCCGAAAGATGATCAGGAGGAGACATGAAGACTATAGAGGAACTGAAGCAATATAAGATAATAAAGAAGAAGGACATGCCGGACCTTAATTCCAAGGGGTATCTTCTGCAGCATATAAAGAGCGGGGCGAGGATATTCATCGTGTCCAATGATGATAAGAATAAGGTCTTTTACATAGCCTTCAGGACACCGCCTGAGGATTCTACGGGAACGCCTCATATATTAGAGCATACCGTGCTCTGCGGCTCCAAGAAGTATAAGGCGAAGGACCCATTCATAGAGCTTGCTAAGGGTTCGCTTAATACATTCCTCAATGCGATGACCTATCCCGATAAGACCGTGTTCCCCGTAGCGAGCACGAACGACAAGGACTTCGCTAATCTTTCGGATGTGTATATGGATGCGGTGCTGCATCCTGCCATTTACGAGAATAAGAAAATCTTCCAGCAGGAGGGCTGGCATTATGAGCTGATGTCGGAAAAGGATGAGCTAAAGTATAACGGCGTTGTCTATAACGAGATGAAAGGGGCTTATTCTACGCCCGACGACGTGCTTGACAGATATATATTGTCTTCACTTTATCCCGATACGGCTTATGCTTTAGAGTCCGGCGGAGACCCTGAGGAAATACCGGAACTTACCTATGAGAAGTTTCTTGAGATGCATAAGAAATACTATCATCCGTCAAATTCATATATTTATCTCTACGGGGACTGCGACATGGCGGAGCGCCTTACATGGCTTGATAAGGAATATCTCTCGCACTATAAGGCGCAGAAGATTAACTCCTCGCTTTCAAGACAGGATCCCTTCACGAAGACAGTTGACTTCGAGAAGACCTACGGTCTTTCTGATGCCGAGAGCACTCTTCATAACACTTATCTGTCCTATAACTGTGTGATAAGGGAGAGCTTAGACCCAAGGCTTTATGTGGCGTTTGCTATTTTGCAGTACGCCCTGCTTGAAAGTCCCGGAGCGCCCTTGAAGCAGGCGCTGCTTGACGCAAAGGTAGGACAGGATATAGAAAGCTCGTATGAGAACGGCATATTGCAGCCATACTTTGCAGTCATAGCGAAGTACGCCGACCCGTCGGATAAGGAGAAGTTCCTCAAGGTAATAAGAAAGACTCTTACTGATATCGCCAAGAACGGGATAAATAAAAAGACGCTTCTTGCCGGAATCAATTTTTATGAGTTCAGGTACAGGGAGGCTGATTTCGGACATTATCCCAAGGGACTTATGTACGGCCTGCAGTCGCTTGATTCATGGCTTTATAAGGATAACGATCCTTTCATGCATATAGAGCAGAATGCGACCTACGCATACTTAAAGAAGGAGGCGCAGTCAGACAGCAGGTATTTTGAAGAGCTTATTGAGAAATACCTTATAGATAACCCTCATTCATCCGTCGTGATACTAAAGCCTGAGAAAGGGCTTACCGCAAGGAAGGAGAAGGCTGTAGCGAAGAAACTCTCTAAGTACAGGGCATCGCTTACTGCGGATGATATCCAGAAGATAGTAGAGGATACGAAGGAGCTTAAGGCATATCAGGAGGAGCCTTCAAGCGATGAGGAGCTTAGGACGATCCCCATGCTTTCGGTATCCGATATAGATAAGGCGGCGCATCCCTTCAAGAATGACGTACAGAAGGTGAACGGCGTGACGGCGCTTCACCATGATATAGAGACTAACGGCATAGCTTATATAGGGCTGATGCTTTCGACCCAGGCAGTGCCGGAGCGTCTTGTCCCATATATTGGACTGCTTGCCGCTGTGCTTGGAAATGTCAATACTGCATTGCATAAGTATGAGGATTTGAATTCAGAGATAAACCTTGCGACAGGCGGCATGTATTTTGCGCCTGCTTCATATCCTGACATGAATTCGGAGGATGATTTCGATCACGAGTTTGAGATAAGGACGAAGGTCTTCACTCAGAATATCCCTGCCTTCATGTCGCTTGCGGACGAGATACTGTTCTCCTCTGATTTCTCTGACGATAAGAGGCTGCGCGAGATACTGCGTATGGTGAAGTCAAGGCTTCAGACCTCGCTCATAGCTTCCGGTAATGCTACGGCTGCGGAGAGGGCGCTGTCATATATTTCTGATGCTTACTATTATGGGGGCAAGGTACACGGAGTTGATTTTTACCGTTTCATAGAGGATCTTGATAAGAACTTCGAGACAAAGGCAAATGCTATCAAGAGCGACCTGCAGGAGACGCTTGACATACTGCTCCATAAGGACAATCTGATGCTTGACATCACGGGAACCAAGGAGATGTATGACAGCTTCATTCCTTTGGCGAAGGAGTTCATGGGGAAGCTTTCTGTGAAGAAGTCCAGGGTTACGGATTTTGATTTCTCCAAGTCGAAGCTTAACGAAGGCTTCCGTACCGCTTCTCAGGTTCAGTTCGTTGCGAAGGCGGGGAACTTCAAGAAGAAGGGGCTTCCGTACCGCGGAGAATTAAAGGTTCTGCGTGTCATCATGGGCTATGACTATCTGTGGAATAATATAAGAGTGCTCGGCGGAGCTTACGGATGCGGAGCAACCTTCATGAGGACGGGAAATGCTTTCTTTGCTACATACAGGGATCCGCATCTGAATAATTCGATAAGAGTATTCAAGAAGGCTGCGGATTATATAAGAAAATTTGAGGTATCGGACAGGGATATGACGAAGTTCATAATAGGGACCATATCGGATCTGGACACTCCTTTAACTCCTAAGACCGAGGGGCACAGAAGCCTTGCGGCGTATATGCATGGCATTGATTTTGCTGACGTGCAGAGGGAGAGAGATGAGATACTTAACTGTGATGCCGGTAAGATAAGAGAGCTTGCATCTTACATAGATGCCGTCATTGCTGACGAGACGCTTGTCGTGATAGGCTCTGAGTCTAAGATAGATGCTAACCGTGATATATTCGGGAAGGTGGATAACCTGCTTTGAGTAAAAGCGGTTTTCACTCAGGCTTCGTAGCCATAGTCGGGAGGACCAATGTAGGCAAGTCCACGCTTATGAATCATCTCATAGGCATGAAGATAGCGATAACCTCGAATAAGCCCCAGACTACGAGACGCAGGATGCAGACCGTATTTACTAATGATGAGGGACAGATAGTATTCCTTGACACTCCCGGGATCCATCTGCCGCACAATAAGCTGTCCGAATATATGGACAGTGTCGCATATAAGTCCGTGTCGGATGTGGACGTGATACTCTTTGTCGTTGAGCCTGAGACTTATATAGGCAAGGGCGAGAGACAGATGATAGAACGGATACGGGAATCAGGAAAGCCTGTGGTGCTTGCCGTGAATAAATGCGACATGACGGATACAGAGCACATAGATAAGGCGATAGATGCTTATAGGCAGGCGGTTGATATAGAGGATGCGGTCGCTGTATCCGCCCTTAAGGGGATGAATATAGACGGTCTTATTTCCGTCCTTATGAAGCGCCTGCCGGAAGGTCCGATGCTGTATGACGAGGATACCGTGACGGATGAGACCGAGCGGGATATAGTCGCCGAGATAGTAAGGGAGAAGGTCCTTCGGAACCTTAAAGATGAGGTGCCGCACGGCGTTGCGGTAAGCGTCATCTCTTTCAAGGAGAGGGACGACGGACTTATAAATATAGAGGCGGACATAATATGCGACAAGGACTCGCATAAGGGCATCATAATAGGAAAGTCCGGCTCCATGCTGAAGAAGATAGGCTCTGAGAGCCGTAAGGACATAGAGGAGCTTTTAGAGGCGCATGTGAACCTGAGGCTTTTCGTGAAGGTAAGGCAGGGCTGGAGGCAGAATGCCATGATGCTTAAGGACCTTGGATATGCCGAGAAGTAGATCAAAGGGATGAATGATCTTATTACCACGGCGGGAATGGTGCTTTCGGGCTTTGATTATATGGAATATGATAAGCGCCTTGTGGTGCTGACAGCGGACGTTGGCAAGGTTACGGTATTCGCGAGGGGAGTAAGAAGGCAGAATTCCAAGTTCATGGGGATGACGGATTCCTTTGCTTTCGGGGAGTTCAGGCTTTTTGCAGGGAAGAGCGCCTACAACTTGTCAGGACTTGACATATCGAATTATTTCGAGGGCATCAGGCTTGATATGGAAAGGATGTGCTATGCGTCCTACTTCGCAGACCTTGCGGACTATTCGGTGAAAGAGAATATGGACGGGCGCGAGGTATTGCTCCTTCTATACAGATCGCTGCAGGCCCTTGAGACTGAGAGCATAGATAACAGGCTGATACGCGCGGTTTATGAGCTTCGCATGGTGATGGAAAACGGCGTGTATCCGGGACTTCCGGCACGAAGCATCATGCAGGGGACAGCGAATGCCATGAAGCATATAGAGGTTTCCGATATGAAGGGGTTATATTCTTTCAAGGTGAGCGAGGGAGTGGCAGAGGAGCTTTATTCTGTGGCGGATGAATACAGACAGAGATTTTTGCAGGGAAGCTTCAAGTCGCTTGACGTTATGAGAGACATGGGTTATTGATTGATATTCAGATTATAGATTTGGGTGGAGAAGATGCCGCAGGCAAATAACAGCTACAACAGAAGCAGGAGAAAGAAGAAAAGGAAAAGAAGAAACAGGGCTAAGGTCTATATAGCGAGGTTCATATTCGGTTTATGCGTGCTGGGGATACTCGTGTTTCTTTTCTGGGGAGCTTATAAGGTATATGCTATTATAACTGACGGGATGTCGCAGGATTATGAGGTGACGACGGTTACTGTCGCAAGGAACGGCAGCATCAAGGAGACCATTATAGAGGAGTTCAATCCCGGCTTTTATGATGAGGCTTCGCTTAAGGCGGATGTGGAGAGCAAGATATCGGCGTCCGGCGGCAAGGTGGAGTATGAGGGGCTTGATTTCTCTAATGGCGTAGCTACCTTGAAGCTTGAATATGAGACGGATGACGATATGGCGGCGTTCAATGATGAGATTTTTTATGCCGACACTATAGATAATCTCGTGTCTCAAGGGGTGAGTTTTGACAGTGCCGCTATAAAGACCGGAGGGACGCATGCCGTGATCGTCTCGGAGCCTTTGGATATCAGGTGTCCTAAGAAGATACTTTATACCGGAGGAGCCGTCACGATTGATGAGGATAATGAGAAGCTCGCGCATTGTACGACG
This sequence comes from Lachnospiraceae bacterium, assembly GCA_017455525.1. GTDB lineage: Bacteria > Bacillota > Clostridia > Lachnospirales > Lachnospiraceae > NK4A144. The sequence continues at coordinate 13,133 of JAFTAP010000013.1, read as the reverse complement.
GAGGATGGGAGTATTGCATTTGTGATTTATTAGAATAATATTATTTGGAGGTTTATGATGGTTGATTCGATGGAAAAGATTGTGAATTTATGTAAGGGCAGGGGGTTTATTTATCCGGGCTCGGAGATATACGGGGGGCTTGCCAATACCTGGGATTACGGGAATTTAGGAGTTGAGCTTAAGAATAACATGAAGAAGGCTTGGTGGAGCAGGTTCGTCACGGGGAATAAGTACAACGTGGGCGTTGACTGTGCTATCCTTATGAATACACAGACTTATGTGGCGTCGGGACATATCGGAAGCTTCTCCGATCCGCTTATAGACTGTAAGGAATGCCATGAGAGGTTCAGGGCGGATAATATAATCGAGGACTGGACGAAGGAGAATAATGTCACGCTTGAGTCGTCCGTTGACGGGTGGTCGAATGAGGAGATGATGGATTTTATCAAGAAGAATTCGATACCCTGTCCTACCTGCGGCAAGCATAATTTCACAGACATAAGGCAGTTTAATCTTATGTTCAAGACCTTCCAAGGTGTCACCGAGGATGCTAAGAATGTCGTATATCTGCGTCCTGAGACGGCACAGGGAATCTTCGTTAATTTCAAGAACGTGCAGAGGACCTCAAGGAAGAAGGTGCCTTTCGGTATAGGTCAGATTGGTAAGTCCTTCAGGAATGAGATAACTCCCGGAAACTTTACTTTCAGGACGAGGGAGTTCGAGCAGATGGAATTGGAGTTTTTCTGTAAGCCGGGGACTGACTTGGAGTGGTTTGACTATTGGAAGCAGTACTGTATTGATTTCCTGCATGATCTTGGGATGAATCCGGAGCATATAAAGACAAGGGATCATGATCCGGCAGAGCTTGCCTTTTATTCCAAGGCCACTACGGATCTCGAGTATCTATTCCCGTTCGGCTGGGGAGAGCTCTGGGGTATAGCCGACAGGACGGACTACGATCTTTCCCAGCATCAGAATACATCGGGACAGGATATGACTTACTTTGATGATACTACGAATGAGAAGTATCTGCCCTATGTCATAGAGCCTTCGCTCGGTGCTGACAGGGTGGTGCTTGCCTTCTTATGTGAGGCTTATGATGAGGAGACCTTAGAGGGCGGGGACGTGCGTACCGTCATGCATTTCCATCCGGCTCTTGCGCCTGTTAAGATCGGCGTGCTGCCGCTTTCAAAGAAGCTTAATGAGGGCGCGGAGAAGATATATGACATGCTCGCAAAGCATTATAACTGCGAGTTTGACGAGAGGGGAGCGATAGGCAAGAGGTATCGCAGGCAGGATGAGATAGGAACGCCTTATTGCGTGACTTATGATTTTGATTCGGAGACTGATAATGCGGTTACGATAAGGGACAGGGATTCGATGGAGCAGGAGAGGGTTCCGATTGCGGAGCTCGAAACATATTTCAGCGGTAAGTTCGACTTTTAAGGAGATTATTTTAAGATGAAGCAGTTTACATCAGATGAATTAAGGAAGGCTTGGAAGAAGTTTTATGAGGAGAGGGAACATGTGGATGTCGGGGCTGTGTCGCTCGTATCGGACGGCTCGACAGGAGTGCTTTTTAATGTGGCGGGCATGCAGCCTCTTATGCCTTATCTTCTGGGGCAGAAGCATCCGAAGGGGACGAGGCTTTGCAACGTGCAGGGGTGCGTCAGGACGAATGATATAGATTCCGTGGGAGATAAGAGCCATGTCACCTTCTTTGAGATGATGGGAAGCTGGAGCCTTGGGGATTATTTTAAGAAAGAGAGATGTCAGTGGAGTTATGAGCTTTTAACCGAAGTATTGGGCTTTGACAGGGATCACCTTGCGGCTACCGTATTTGCGGGAGATGATAACGCTCCCAGAGATGAAGAGGGAGCAAAGTACCGTATAGAGTCAGGCTTTAAGGAGGAGAATATTTATTATCTTCCGGCATCAGATAACTGGTGGGGACTTGAATACGGACCCTGCGGACCTGACAGCGAGATGTTCTATATAGCCGACGTGCCTGACTGCGGTCCTGATTGCGGACCGGGCTGCGACTGCGGCAAGTATACGGAGCTTGGAAATGATGTTTTCATGCAGTATGAGAAGCATAAGGATGGCCATCTGACGCCTCTTAAGCAGAAGAACGTGGACACAGGCTGGGGCTTGGAGCGTATCCTTGCTTTTCTTAACGGCACTAAGGATGTCTATAAGACAGACTTATTCGCTCCTGTCATAGAGTATATTGAGAAGAAGATAGGGGCTTCTTATGATGCTGATGATGAGAAGACTAGATCCATGAGGATACTTGCGGATCATCTGCGTACATCCGTCATGCTTATAGGCGATGAGGCAAGGCTTACTCCGTCAAACGCAGGAGCAGGCTATGTGCTCCGCAGGCTAATAAGACGAGCGATAAGGCATGGAAGGGTGCTTGGTTTTAAGAAGGAGAACCTGCTTGATATAGCGGGTATCTACATAGATGATATATACAAGGAAAGTTATCCGCTTCTTACTAAGAATAAGGACTTCATAGTGCGCGAGCTCGGTGCCGAGATAGACAGGTTTGAGAGCGCATTAGAGAACGGCATGAAGGAGCTTGATAAGATACTTGCAAGACAGGGCGATAAGAGCGGAGCCGTCATAGACGGAAGAGACGCTTTCTACCTTTACGATACCTTTGGCTTCCCTCTGGAGCTGACGAAAGAGATGGCTAAGGAAAAAGGCTTTGACGTGGATGAAAATGGCTTTGACAAGGCTATGGAGGAGCAGAAGCAGAAGGCAAGGGATAATCAGAGCTTTGCTGCGGATCTTTCAAACGATATGTCAGTATATGACGGGCTTGATTCAAATATTACGAGTGAGTTCATGGGTTATGACAGTCTTAAGACAGAGGGGAAGATACTTGCGATGTCTGACGGCAAGGCTCTTGTTGATTCTTTATCGACCGGTGCAGAGGGAACTATTATCACCGATAAGACGCCTTTCTATGCGACTATGGGCGGACAGAAGGGCGACATGGGAAGGATAGTGACGAAGGGCGGAGCTGAGTTTGAAGTGCGTGATACCGTGAAGCTTCCGGGCGACAGGATAGGTCATGTGGGAGTCGTAAAGTCAGGCGTGCTTAAGCTTAATGACGAGGCTTCTTTTGAGGTTGACGAGACATACAGAGCTAATACCTGCAGGAATCATTCCGCTACGCATCTTTTACAGAAGGCGCTTCGTGAGGTCTTAGGAGATGCAGTTGAGCAGCAGGGTTCGTATCAGGATAATATGAGGACTAGGTTTGATTTCTCTTATTCCAAGGCTATGTCTAGTGATGAAGTGAAGCGGGCTGAGGAGATAGTGAATGGCAAGATAAGGGAAGCCGTATCCGTCGATACGAGGATAATGTCTATCGAAGACGCTAAGAAGAGCGGGGCTATGGCGCTTTTCGGTGAGAAGTACGGTGATGAGGTAAGAGTCGTTAATATGGGCGACTGGTCCATAGAGCTTTGCGGCGGTACGCATGTTAAGAATACTTCTGATATCAAGTATTTCAAGATACTTTCGGAGTCAGGCATATCGGCTGGAGTCAGACGTATAGAGGCCGTGACCGGGGATAATGTTATAAAGTATTATGAGGGAGTCGAGAAGACTCTTGATGATGCTGCAAGGATGGCGAAATCAACTCCCGCAGAGCTTGCTTCACATATCGAGAAGCTTCAGAAGGAAATAAAGGAGCTCAGGTCCGAGAATGATTCGCTTAAATCCAAGGCTGCGAAGGACGCTTTGGGCGATGTCATGGATAATGTGAAAGATATAAACGGCGTGAAGCTGCTTACGGCTTCTCCTGCGGGCGTTGACATGAACGGATTAAGGGATCTCTCCGATGAGCTTAAGGCAAAGCTTGGTGAGGGCGTGGTAGTACTTTTATCAGATGCGGGAGGTAAGGTAAATGTAGTCGTATCCGCAACCGATGGAGCGATAGCGAAGGGCGCCCATGCAGGAAACCTTATAAAAGAAGCAGCAAAGTGCGTAGGCGGAGGCGGAGGCGGACGCCCCAACATGGCGCAGGCAGGCGGCAAAGACGCATCCGGCATACCGCAGGCCATAGAAAAAGCGGAGGAGATACTTGCAACGCAGATAAAGGGATAGTATAAATATTATATTGGGACGAACTGGATTTTTAAGGGGGTAAGGTATGAAGATTCAGGATTTTTGCGACATGGAGAAGTTCAACGACATTATGGTGCAGTGGGGGAAGGCTACCGGGTTAGCTACAGTCGCTGTGGGAGCTGACGGTGAGTATATTTCGGACTGCATTAACTTCACTGATTTCTGCATCAAGTACACGAGGGGAAATGAGGAAGGCTGCAGGAGATGCGTGAAAAACGATCAGGAGGGCGAGGGCGTGTATGAGTGCCATGCGGGGCTTATGGACTTCGGCATACCTCTGACGCTGCCCGATGGCACGGTGATGGGCTCAGTCATAGGCGGTCAGGTGCTTCCTGAGAAGCCTGATGAGCAGAAGTTCAGGGATTATGCAAGGGAGCTTGGGATAGACGAGGATAAGTATATCAAGGCTCTGCGGAAGGTCTCTGTAAAGACCAGGGAAGAGATAGAGGCATCGGCTCACATGCTGGGTGACGTGCTCAATATGTATATACATTCCTGCTACAGCGAAGCTACTAACGGCAGGATGCTTGAGCATATGACTGCGGGGATAAAAGATGCTGCGGAGCTTATTGAGGATATAAATAAGATAAACAGCAAGATATCGGGCTTCGGTGGAAAGCAGAAGATACTGGCGCTTAATGCTTCGATAGAGGCTGCAAGGGCAGGAGAAGCGGGAAGGGGCTTCGCTGTCGTGGCACAGGAGGTGCAGAATCTCGCATCAGAGATGTCGTCATCTGCGGCTGCGATAAATGCAGAGCTCACAAAGCTTACCGACACTATAGAGAAAATATCAGAATAAGAGGGAGAGTGCTGCCGTGTGACTGTGCCAAAGGTACGGTCATGCGGCTATATTCATGTAATGAATATATCCATCAGGGGCGAGAAGGAGATAAAGAAGCTTAAGGGCAACATGGTATGGAGAGTGATTGTCATCTCGATGGCATCTCTTATTATGGCTGTGAATATCAACACTTTCGTGCATACAGGCGGACTGATACCCGGCGGTGCTACAGGACTTACTATTCTTATACAGGAGATAGCCTTGCAGTTCTTTGATGTGCGTCTGCCCTATACAGTTATAAACCTGCTGATAAATGCTGTGCCTGTCTATATAGGCTTCAGGTTTATCGGGAAGAGATTCACGGTGCTGTCGTGCTGGGTGATATTCCTGACAGGTATTTTCACTGACCTCATACCGTATCATGTCATAACGCAGGATATCCTGCTTATCAGCGTATTCGGCGGGCTCATAAATGGAACTGCTATAAGCATGTGCCTGCTGATGGACGCAACGAGCGGGGGTACGGATTTTATTTCTATATTCCTCTCGGAGCGCAGAGGTATAGATTCCTTTCACATCACATTGATGATAAATGCAGTCATACTTACAGTTGCAGGACTGCTGTTTAACTGGAATAAAGCCTTATATTCGATCATATTCCAGATGGCTTCCACGATTATGATACGCACGCTCTATCATAAGTATCAGCAGGCGACTTTATTTATCGTGACGAATAAACCCGGAGAGGTATGCGAGGTAATATCGAAGATAAGCAATCACGGGGCTACGGTGCTTGAGGGCGAGGGTTCTTATGAGCATTGCGAGAGGAATGTGGTTTATTCCGTGGTGTCGGGAGGAGAGGCGGGAAGGGTTATCGCTGCCGTGAATAAGGAAGACCCGAATGCTTTTGCGAATGTGCTTAAGACAGAGAGAGTAATAGGACGGTTTTATCAGAGACCGGCGGAGTAGCCGGGGAAAGCCTTAGCGCAGGTGATAAGGCGAGTGTCGGACGGATGGCGGAGAAAGGATTTGTATTAATCAGGAGGAAAAGATGGACAACATAGCGATACTTGGAATGGGAGCTTTAGGGCTTTTATTCGGCGGAGAGATAGTCGAGAATTTCAAAGGACATGCTTCATTCGTTATGGACGAGTCGAGGCTTTCAAGGCATGAGAAGGATATATATACGATAAACGGCCGTGAGGTATCCTATCCTATGGAGACGCCGGAGACTTTTGCAAGCAAGGCTGGCAAGGCAGATCTCGTGCTTGTGGGAGTTAAGTTTCCTGCGCTTGAAGAATCTCTTGATCTTATAAAACCGATAGTAGGCGAGGATACTATATTTGTCTCAATGATGAACGGCATATCGAGCGAGCGCATCATCGGAGAGAAGTACGGCATGGATAATGTGATATATACTGTATCACAGGGAATGGATGCGCAGAGAGAGGGTACGGGCATAGTTTATTCAAAGCACGGCGAGCTTTTCATAGGTGTGCCGAAGGATGCGGGCGATAAGCTTAAAGCCCGTCTTGACGAAGTTGCGAAGCTTTTTGAAGAATGCAGGGTTCCCCATGTGGCAGAGCCGGAGATAATGTACAGGTCATGGAGTAAATTCATGCTGAATGTCGGCATAAACCAGACCTGCATGGTCTTTGACACCGGCTATGCCGGAGCGACTGAAAAGGGCTCCGAGGCCAGAGTATATACGGTAGGAGCTATGCGCGAGGTGGTTGCAGTGGGACGTGCCGAGGGTATAGATATCGGTGAGAAGGAGATAAATCAGTACCTTGATATCATAGCGACCTTGGATCCTAACGCTACGCCCTCTATGGGACAGGACAGAAGGCAGGGCAGGAAGTCCGAGGTAGAGATGTTTGCGGGAGAGGTCATGAGGCTTGGAAAGAAGCATGGCATACAGGTACCTGCGAACGAGTATCTGTATAAGAAAGTAAAGGAAATAGAGGAAGCTTACTCATGAGCAAGGAACTTATAAGGCTTGAGAATATATCGAAGTCCTTTGACGGAGAGCTGATACTTGACGACCTGAATCTGACCATTCATGAGAATGAATTCGTGACGCTGCTTGGTCCTTCAGGCTGTGGCAAGACCACTACGCTTCGTATCATAGGTGGATTTGAGACACCGGATAAAGGCAGAGTCATATTTGACGGACAGGACATCACGGCTCTTGCTCCGAATAAGAGACAGCTGAACACGGTCTTTCAGAAATATGCCCTTTTCACTCATATGGACATAGCGGAGAATATCGCTTTCGGACTGAAAATAAAGAATAAGCCGCAGGAATACATAGAAGATAAGATACATTATGCGTTAAAGCTTGTGAATCTCGAAGGGTATGAGCATCGCATGCCTGAGTCACTGTCAGGCGGGCAGCAGCAGAGGGTAGCGATAGCGAGAGCCATAGTCAACGAGCCTAAGGTCTTATTGCTTGACGAGCCTCTCGGCGCTCTAGACCTAAAGCTAAGACAGGATATGCAGTATGAACTGATAAGGCTTAAAAATGAGCTTGGCATTACTTTCATATACGTGACGCACGATCAGGAGGAGGCTCTTACGATGTCTGACCATATCGTGGTCATGAATCAGGGCTATATACAGCAGGAGGGAAGCCCGGAGGATATTTACAACGAACCAGAAAATGCTTTCGTCGCTGACTTCATAGGTGATTCGAACATTATACATGCGACTATGGTGCGGGATGAGCTCGTGAATATATTAGACACCGATTTTATCTGCGTCGATAAGGACTTCGGCGAGAATAAGCCCGTGGACGTGGTGATAAGACCTGAAGATGTCGAGCTCGTGCCAAGGGGACAGGGGACGCTTCCCGGTACGGTGTCTCATGTGATATTCAAGGGCGTGCATTATGAGATGGAGGTGCAGGCTGGAGGCTTTGAATGGCTCGTTCATTCCACAAGGATGTTTGACGCAGGTACGGAGGTCGATATAAAGGTTGATCCCTTCAATATACAGGTTATGAACCGTCCCGAATCCGAGGACGAGGAAGCGATGGTCATAGATGTTTAACAGCCGTAAGACTTCAAGGCTTCTTGCCTCGCCATATATAGCCTGGGCTATGATTTTTATTATAGTGCCGCTCGGCATGATATTATTCTACGGGCTTACGGACGAGAGCGGGGCTTTCACTTTCGCAAATATAGCGGCGATAGCGGAGCCTGTGCATCTAAGATCACTGATACTTGCGCTTATCCTGTCTGTCATAAGCACCGTGATATGCTTCTTCCTAGCTTATCCCTTAGGCATGATACTTGCGAGGAATAAGCTTTCAAGTCAGGGCATCATCACCACGCTTTTCATCCTTCCCATGTGGATGAACTTCCTTCTTCGCACGCTTGCATGGATGACGCTTCTTGAGAACAAAGGCGTGATAAACGGAGTACTGGATTTCATAGGGCTTCCGGAGATAAATGTGATAAATACTCCGGGGGCGATAGTGCTTGGCATGGTCTATAACTTCCTGCCCTTCATGATACTTCCGATATACAATTCGCTGTCGAGCATAGACGATAACGTGATAAATGCGGCGAGGGATCTGGGCGCTGACGCAGTGCAGACCTTCTTCAAGGTGACGCTTCCATTGACCGTTCCCGGCATCATATCGGGGATCACGATGGTATTCATCCCGGCTCTTACGACCTTTGCTATATCCACGATGCTTGGAGGATCAAAGATACTGCTCATAGGAAATATAATCGAGCAGGAATTCACGCTGTCCTATGACTGGAACTTAGGTGCGGGACTTTCCATAGTCCTCATGGTCTTCATCGTCATAAACATGGTGGTGTCCGCTTTATCGGACAAGAAGGGTGAGGACAGATGAGGTCAAGGATAGAGAAAATCTATATGGGGATAATCCTGGTCTTCATGTATGCGCCTATAGCGACGCTTATCGTGCTTTCCTTTAACGGAAGTAAATCAAGGGCAAGATGGGGCGGGTTCACGTTTAAGTGGTATATAAATCTTTTCGGGGACGATAAAATACTCAACGCTCTTGCGAACACGCTTATAATCGCTCTTATATCAACCGTTGTCGCTACGATCATAGGAACCCTTACCTGTGTAGGGCTTATGGGGCTTAAGAGAAGGAGCAGGGCATTTATCATGGGAATCACTAATATACCCATGATAAACGCCGATATAGTTACCGGCATATCGCTTATGCTCTTATTCAAGGTATTGCGTTTTGGGACAGGCTTTGTCACGGTGCTGCTTGCGCATGTCACGTTTAATATACCTTACGTGCTGCTTGCAGTGATGCCGCGCATGAAGACGATAAATCCTAATGTCTATGAGGCGGCGCTTGATCTCGGCGCAGAGCCTTTCTACGCCTTCAGGAAGAGCGTATTGCCTGACCTTATGCCTGCGGTGCTGTCAGGCGCGCTGATGGCATTCACGATGTCGCTTGACGATTTCATTATCACTTATTTCACTAAGGGCTCGGGGTTTGATACACTTTCGACCAAGATATATAACGAAGTGAAGCGGGGAATACAGCCTGAAATATATGCTTTATCGTCTATTATCTTTGTGGTTGTCATAGTATTGCTTGTCACATCATCTATGATTAAAGGCAGGCAGGGGACAGGTGCTAAGAAGAAGGTCTCGCTTTATAAGGTGGAGAAGAAGATAACGAGCGGTCAGGCTTTTGCTATCGGAGCTGTGACCGTATTTATCATTATGCTGGGGCTGTACTTCGGGGGTGTCTTTGCAAGGAAGAGCAACCAGCTTTTCGTCTATAATGCGGGCGAGTACATTGATCCGAAGGTCATAGATATGTTCGAGGCGGAGACCGGGATCGATGTTATATATGATGAGTTCGAGACGCTTGAGATAATGTATGCGAAGATGGTGCAGGATGATTCCGCATACGACGTGATATGTCCTTCTGATTACATGATAGCTAAGATGATAGATAACGGCATGCTGCGTGAGCTTGACCTTGATGCGATACCTAACAGGAAGTATATAGGGGAGCAGTATCTCGAATCGGCTAAGAGCTTCGATCCGGAGAATAAATACTCCGTGCCGTACTGCTGGGGGACGGTAGGCATACTTTATAATAAGAACATGGTGGAAGAGCCCGTGACCTCATGGGATATACTCTGGAATAAGAAATACGCAGGACAGATACTTATGCAGGATTCTATAAGGGATGCCTTCATGGTGGCGGAGAAGAGGCGCGGTTATTCGCTTAATACGACTGATCCCGATGAGCTGTCGAAGGCTGCGGACGACCTTATTGCGCAGAGACCTCTTGTGCAGGCTTATGTCATAGATCAGGCGAGGGATAAGATGATAGGCGGGGAGGCTGCTCTTGCGGTCATTTATTCGGGAGAGGTCATATATACACAGAGGGAGAATCCTGACCTCGCTTACTCGGTGCCTGACGAGGGATCGAATGTATGGATTGACGGTTGGGTCGTGACAAAGCATGCGAGGAATCCGGAGGCTGCGATGAAGTGGATAGACTTTCTGTGCAGACCGGAGATTGCGCTTATGAACTTTGATTTCATCACTTATTCTTCGCCCAATACGGCGGCGAGGGAGCTTATAGAGGACGAGGCTATAAGGAACTCCGAGGTAGCATTTCCGTCGGAGGAGGTTCTGGAAAGATGCGACACTTATTCATATCTGGGTGAAGACGGCGATGCTCTCTATAATGATATGTGGAAGAAAGTGAAGTCGGGTGGGTGACAGGCATTATATTGCGATAGATCTTAAATCTTTCTATGCCTCGGTGGAATGTGTCGAGGCAGGACTTGATCCTTTGACTACGAGGCTTGTGGTTGCCGATGAGAGCAGGACGGAAAAGACTATATGCCTGGCTGTCACACCTGCCCTGAAGGCATATGGCATACCCGGAAGACCGAGGCTTTTTGAAGTGGTGCAGAGGACAAGGGAGCTTGGTATAGACTACAAGATAGCCAAGCCGCACATGGCCTTATACATGGACTACAGCACGAGGATATACAGGATTTACCTCAGGTTCGTAGCGCCGGAGGATATATTCGCTTATTCAATAGATGAGGTCTTCATCGATGTGACTTCCTACCTGCATATTTATGATACTACGCCTTATGAGCTTGCGAGGAAGATGATAGATGCCGTGAGAGAAGAGACAGGTATCACGGCTACGGCAGGCATCGGCACTAATCTGTATCTTGCGAAGATCGCCATGGATGTAGAGGCGAAGAAGATGGAAGAGGATGAGCACGGCGTCAGGATAGCGGAGCTTGATGAGATGAGCTACCGCAGGAGCCTCTGGGATCATACGCCGATAACTGATTTCTGGAGAGTCGGCAGGGGCTACAGGAGACGGCTTGAGGCTCAGGGACTATATACAATGGGCGATATAGCGAAGTGCTCTGCAGGCTCTGCTTCTGATTACTATAATGAGGAGTTATTATATAAGATGTTCGGGGTAAACGCCGAGCTTCTGATAGATCACGCATGGGGCTTCGAGTCCTGCACGATGGCTGAAATAAAGGCATACAAGCCGAAGAATAACAGCATAAGTCAGGGACAGGTGCTGCATGAGCCGTATACTAATGAAAAAGGGCGTGTCATAATACGTGAGATGGCAGAGATGCTTTCATACGACCTGGTCGTTAAGCACCTCGTTACGGATCAGATAGTGCTCACCGTGGGCTATGACGTGGAGAATCTGACTGATGAGTCTATCAAGGATAAATATAAGGGCGAGATAATGACGGATCATTACGGCAGGAGCATACCCAAGCATGCGCATGGGACATATAATCTCGACAGATTTACTTCATCGACGGATAGGATAATAGAGGCAGCGCTTGCGATATATGACAGGGAAGTGAAAAAAAGTCTTTTCGTTCGTAGGATGTATGTGGTGGCGAATCACGTAGCAGATGACAGCAGTTTATCCTTTGATACGGGAGAAGCTACGGCAGAGTATGAGCAGATGGATCTATTCACTGATTATGCGGCAAGAGATGAGGAGAGGGCAGCGGAGAGCGTAAGGCTGGGGAAGGAGCGGAGATTGCAGGATGCCGTAATAGATATAAAGCTTAAATTCGGCAAGAACGCAGTCCTTAAGGGAACAAGCTTTAAGGAGGGAGCTACCGGCATAGACAGGAACCGGCAGATAGGGGGACACAAGGCATAATGGGAAAGTATGATGACATCATTGACATGCCGCATCATGTTTCCAAGGTGCATCCGAGGATGTCCATGAAGGACAGGGCGGCGCAGTTTTCGCCCTTTGCGGCATTGACAGGCTATGAGGATGCGATAGATGAGGCGGTCTTAGATGATGTGTCGGGGAAGATAGATACTGAATACCTGCATGACGCAGAGGACAGGCCGGAGGATATGGATTGAGCAGCTCGGCTTATGAAGATGATATAAAGTATTATATAAAAAGAAGCAGGAGAAAGACAATATCTGTCGAGATAGAACCTGACCTTTCAGTGCTGATAAGAGCGCCTTACTATATGCCTGACAGGGATATAAAAAAGTTCCTGCATGACAGCGAGGACTGGATAGAAAAGCACAGGGCGAAGGCAGCGCAGAGGATGGCGGAAACTCCCGGTGTGCATAAAATGTCTGTCGAAGAGATACGGAAGCTTGCGGATGAAGCCGTGAAAGACATACCTGAGAGGGTTAAAAAATATGCGTCTATAATAGGCGTGACTTACGGTCGTATAACCATACGCAATCAGAAAAGCCGCTGGGGAAGCTGCTCGTCAAAGGGCAACCTAAATTTCAATTGTTTGCTTATGCTTGCACCGCCGGAGCATCGCGATTATGTTGTAGTTCACGAGCTATGCCACCGCAAGGAAATGAACCACTCCAGACGCTTCTGGAGCGAGGTGGAGCGTGTCCTTCCTGATTATAAAGAAAGCATAAAATGGTTCAACGACAACGGAGATGCTCTAATGGCAAGGATGCTGGGGTAAAATGTTTTTCCGGCAGCATATAATGATGCTAGGGTCAAAAGGTACAAATCCGATTGTGCTTGCACAAATAGGATTTGGAACTTGTGACCCGCCCGGACATGAGGAAGTAGCAATTTGCGTAGCAAATTAGCGGATTCCGAATGGACGGAGCATGGCGGGAGCAGCTTGCTGCATAGCCATGCGTAAGCATCATAAACAACGCAAAGGGGCTTTTGACCCCGACATCATAATAT